>DUPH01000343.1 GCA_012838435.1 Lentisphaerota bacterium
ACGGCTATGTCTGGTGGAACTACTCCTCCGCCGTCTACTCCGGCTACGTCTGGAACCGTTCGGGCGAAACCCAAAACTGGACCTTTATCCAGAACCTCGACGACTCCTGTCTGATCGTCATCGACGGCCAGACCGTCCTCTCGGGCCGCCTCAACGAAGAGGCCTCCCGTATCGTCACCGTGGCCGTCACGCCCGGCCCGCACGCCTTTGAGCTGCGCTTCGGTCAGCATACCGGTGCCGCAGGCGGAAGCGTCATTCCCGGCAGCGGCTTCGGCATCGACCTGCAGGGCCGCCACTCCACAGCGAGCGCCAACTTTGTCATTCCCTACGCCTACGGCAACGGCATGCCGGAGATCTACACCGAGGCCGAGCCCTTCTTCACCACGACGCTCAACGGTTATGTCGAGACGCCCTCCTCCGCCGTGGAGATCGAGGCGGGGACCCTCGCCCTCCGCTCCGACTTCATGCCCGGTCTCCTGTTTGGCGAAGTGAGCGGTTACACAAACTGGGTCGATATGCCCGCCACGACCACCGTGGACCTCAAAACTTCCGTGGCCAACGTTTACGGCAGTCCAGGACACGGCAGCACCTTCACCCTCGTCTACAGCGGTACCATCTGGAACCGTACCGATCAAGATGTGACCTGGTCGTTCATGATGGATTATGATGACGCCGGACGGCTGGTCATCGACCAGACCAACGTCGTTATCCTTGCCAACGACTCCTGCGTGAAAAAAACCGGAACCGTGACGCTCTCGCCCGGTCCCCATGACATCGAACTGCGTTTCAGCGAAAACACCGGTAAAGACGGGCCGTGGAGCGGCACCCTCCCCTGGGCCATCGGCATCAAAGAAGGCGCGGCCACCACCACCTGGCAAGACTATACGATGTTGGAAGACCCCGGCAACGGCTCATTGTTGACAATACCCATCTCCGCCGACTTCTCCAACGCATCCTTCAATCTGGCCTCCGGCGCGACACTTGATCTCGGTGGCAGCGAATGCGCAGTGGGGGGTCTCTCCGGCAGCGGCACCGTCACGAACGGCTCGTTCGCGGCCGACAGTGTCTATCGCGTGAAGATCGACGGCGAGACCTCCTCCTGCGTCACCTTCAACGGGGTGGACCTCACGAACCTCACCGTCATGCCGGCGGACGCCGCCTCCGCAGAGCCAACCGCCCCGATGTATATTATCGCGACCGGCGCGATCAACACCAAACCTACGCTGTCGGGCTTCCCCTCCAAATACAAGTTGATTGTCGCCAACAACGGCACCCAACTTTGGCTCACCTCGCAAGGCGGCACCGTCCTGCTGTTGAAATGAGGGGAGAAAAGATGAAACAGATTTCATGGATGTTGGCGGGTTTGGTGCTCGTCGCAGGTTGTGCACAGAGACCGTGGGGTCAGCGCGGCGCACTCGCCGCTCCGCAGGCGTTGACGGTCGACTACCTGCAGGACCCCGTGGGGCTCGACCACCCGGCCCCGCGCCTGAGTTGGAAATTGACCGCCGCACGCCGCTCGGCGCGCGGCCTGCGCCAAACCGCCTACCAGATTCTGGTGGCCTCCTCGCCGGAGCGGCTACGCGACAATCAAGGCGATCTCTGGGACAGCGGACGCGTGGCTTCTGACCAATCGCTGAACGTGGTGTATGCCGGCAAGCCGCTCACGACCTCGCAACGCTGCTACTGGAAAGTGCGCGCGTGGGATAACCAGAGTGATACACCCTCCGCCTGGAGTGCGCAGGCACGCTGGATCATGGGCGTGATGCGTCCTGCAGATTGGCAGGCACGCTGGATCGGTGCGAACGCCGCCACGCGTCCGGATTGCGATCTGGTCGGTGCGCAATGGATCTGGACCGGAGACGCCCCTTCGCTGGGACAAGCGGCACAGGGCGTCCGCCATTTCCGCAAGGTGTTCGACGCACCGCGCGGCGCGCAGGACGCACCGGTAGAGCTGGTGCTCACGGCGGATGACGAGTACGAGGTGTTCATCAACGGCAAGATCGCCGCGAAAACCTGGGGCCACTTCAACGATTGGCGCTGGATGCGCTTTCATGATGTCGCAGACTTGATCAAGCCCGGTCGCAACCTGATCGCCGTCACCGTCAAAAACAAGGAGCCGGGGCCTACCGCCCTGCTCGCCGTACTGAAATTCGCCGACGGCAAGGCCGTGCCGACCGACACCACCTGGAGCACATCAGCGCAAGCAGTGGACGGCTGGAAAGAAAAGATCGATGGTTTCGCGCATGACGCATGGAAAGCCGCTGTGATAGCCGGCCCGGTGGACGGTGCGCCTTGGGGCAAGATCGAACGGCGCAGAGAGCTTGTCTCGCCCGCCTTTGAAAAACGCTTCACGGTGACTCGCCCGGTGCGCGAGGCTACGCTGCACATCACCGGCCTCGGCTTTTACGAGGCGAGTCTCAATGGGCAGCGTATCGGCCGCAAGGTGCTGGACCCCGCCCCCACCCGCTACGACCGGCGCGTGCTCTACTCCACTTATGACATGACCGAGATGCTCGCGCGCGGCGAAAACCGACTGCATGTGCTACTGGGACACGGCTGGTACGACGTGCGCAGCGTCGCCGTCTGGAACTTCGACAATGCCCCCTGGCGCGATTTTCCGCGCATGCTGGCCCAACTCGAAATTACGTACGACGACGGTACGCGCACGATGGTCGTGAGCGATGACACCTGGCGTCAGGTCGCCAGCCCGATCGGCTTTGACTGCATCCGCGAAGGCGAGGTGATCGGCAAGGCACCGAAAGGCGCGCCCAACCTTGAAAAGCAGGTCGTAAGGGCTGACGTGGTGCCCGCACCCGCCGGACGTCTCACCGCCTCCGCGCTGCCGCCGAGCGTAGTGACGCAACGCCTGAAGCCGGTCGCTGTACGCGCGATCACGCCCGGCACGTGGCTGGTCGACTTCGGTCAGAATACCGCAGGCTGGGTCAAACTCAAACTCGCCGGACAGCGCGCTGGTGACGTGGTCACGATCAAGTACGGCGAAAAACTCAAAGAAGACGGCAGCCTCAGTTTGAAAGGCACCGACGCACACTTCCGTTATCCTGCGTCGTTCAGCACGCTGCCGGACGGCTGGTTCCAGACAGACCGCTTCGTGTGTGACGGCAGCCGTACTCAGGTGTATGAGCCGCGCTTCACCTATAATGGTTTCCAATATGTGCAGATCACCGGAGTGGCACAGCCGCCAGATGCCTCGAATATCGAGGCCTGTGTGGTTCACACCGATTTCAAAGACGCCGGACGTTTCATCAGCTCGAACGAGTTGTTGAACAAGCTCCAGCACGCCATTCTCTGGGCCTATCGCGGCAACTTCGTCAATGGGTACCCCACCGACTGCCCGCACCGCGAAAAAAATGGCTGGACCGGCGATGCATCGCTGGCATCGGAACTCGCGATGTATAACTTCCAGAACACGGCGGCCTATGAAAAATGGATTCAGGACTTGATCGATGAGCAACGCCCCGATGGCAACCTGCCGGGCATCGTGCCGACCAGTGGCTGGGGCTACCACTGGGGCAACGGCCCGGCTTGGGACAGCGCACTCGTTATTATTCCGTGGATGCTGTACGTCTACCAAGGCGACACCCGTATACTGGAAACCGCCTATCCGGCCATGGCGAAGTATGTCGATTACATGACCTCCCGTGCCAAGGATGGAATCGTCTCGCACGGCCTCGGCGACTGGATCCCGGTCAAGACCAAAACGCCGACCGAGGTGACCTCCACAGGCTACTACTATCTCGACGCGCAGATCGTGGCGCGTGTCGCCGAACGGCTCGGCAAACATGACGACGCCCAGAAATACGCCGCACTTGCGCGTTCGATCCGCGAGGCTTACACGCGCCACCTCTACAAGGGCAACGGTGTTTACTCGATCGGCAGCCAGACTGCGCAGAGTTGCGCGCTGCACCAAGGATTGGTCCCGGACGCTGAACGCGCCGCCGTCGAAGCGCGGCTGGTCGAGGCCGTGCAAAAGACCCGCGTCTTCCCGGATTTCGGTATTCTTGGCTCGAAGTATGTGTTTCGTGCACTGAGCAAAGCTGGCCGCACCGACCTCGCCTTCACCATGGCCACACAAGAAGAGCACCCCTCTTTCGGCAACTGGATCAAGCGCGGCGCCACCACCTTCTGGGAAGACTGGAACGAAGGCTCCTCGCGCAATCACATCATGTTCGGCGACCTCTCTGCTTGGTCTTACCAATATCTCGGCGGCATCCGTCTGGCCGACAGCGTCTCCACCATCGCCGTGACCGATGATCCGCAGGCGGTAGCCTTCAAGCGTTTCATCATCGCGCCGGAACCGGTGGCGGGCCTGGACTGGGTCAAGGCCGAGCACGACTCACCCTACGGTCTCATCCGCAGTGAATGGCGGCGGGAAAACGGCGTGTTCACGCTGGAGGTCGAGGTCCCGGCCAATACCGAAGCGACCATCTATCTGCCGGTCAAACCCGACGCGAAGAACGTGACCGCTGACGTGCCCCCTATCCAGTCAGACCGCGACCGCATGGCCTTCCGTGTCGGCTCCGGCTGCTATCGCTTCAGCACGAACGCGCGTTGAGGGGAACGTAATCGGTTACTGCGGGCACTGCCGGTACTGCGGGCGTGAACGGCGCATGCGCCGCTGGGGAGGGACGAGCGTCTGCTCGTCTGCGGGCAAGCAGACGCTTGCCCCTCCCGGCGCTCCGCAATGAAACCTGAAACCATCCTTCCGCACAGCGGAAGGATTTAGCGCTTTTCTGGGCTGTCTTCCCGCGCCCCCCCCATTGCATGGCCTGTGCGCGCCCGGTGCCCGTCCTCCCGCCCGTTTTTTTTACACTCATCATTGCGACCACTGTGTGGTCGCAATAATGCCCCCAAAGAACCTCTGCGTCTCTGCGCCTCTGCGTTAAATAAACCCGAGCAATGCCCCCAAAAATCTGTGCCCATCTGTGGATAAAAAACCCGAGCAGCGCCCAACTCGACACCGCGCTCAGAACGTCATTTCGGGATAGATAAAGCACTCGATTTTTGACTTGGCCTTGAGGTCGCGGAAATAAGCATCAACACCATTTTTGTACTTCGTCCGCACGATGCTGTCGGTCATGCGTTTGTGATCGATCGGCACGCTCTTGAGCAAGATGTGCGATACGCGCACCGTCTCCGGGACAGCCGGCGAGGTTTCGGTCGCCTTCGTTGCGGGCGTTCGCGCCGTAACCTTCAGGATGTGATACCCGAGGCGCGTCTCAATCACCGGACCGATCGCGCCGACTTCCTGCGTGAACGCCGCCTGTTCCAACCCTCTGTGCAAGGTACCGCGCTTGAATTCGCCGAGATCGCCGCCCTTCTTTGCGCTGCTGGGGCACTGGGAAACCGTGCGTGCGGTATCCTCAAAATCCGCGCCATCCAGAAGCTGCTTGCGGATTCCCTCCAGCTTGACGCGTGTCGCCTGATTGGTGGCTTCCAGCAGGGCGACGGTTTCCGAGATCTCTTTGTCGGTGACCCGCAGTTTGTCTCGCACTTTCTGCTTCAGCAGTTTATCAATGACCAAGCCATCCTCAAACTCGCGACGCATCATCGCCTCGCCCATCGGGCCTTTCAAGAAAAAGTCGTTGGTTGTCCAATTCCGCGACTTGAGTGATACCGCAAGCGAGCGTAGGCCCTCCTGCCGATCCGCCTCGGACAACTGGATCTTCTCCTTGGCGGCCTCCTCCATCATCACTGTCTTAAAGACGAACGCATTGATCGAGCGCCGCCGGAAATGCTCCTTGGCCTCCTCCATCCGGTTGGTCGGGATGATCAGATGGTTCACCTCCACATCGTCCTTAAGGTACCCCATCGCGCGCTTCTCCATGTCGGCCCACGAGAGCGGCGTACCGTTCACCATGGCGACCACATAGTCCGGCGACATCTCGGCCGGCGGAGCCGGCGTTTTCAGCACATCGCGAGACGCCTCATCACGCCCGCAACCGCAAAGCACGACCACACCCATGACACCTAAAAAAACAAACGCATTGCACATCTGACGCATCGGAAAATCTCCTTAAGCACAGGGCCTTCACATAACGAAAACAAGTGTTACATTACACGATCACCCCCCGCATTTCGAGCCTGAAATCAGTATCATGCTAATCATGCCGAGGCTCTTGCAAAACCTTGCTGCTTTTTCATGGGCGGGACGCCCATGCCACGCGGGGTGTGGCACGGGCATCTTGCCCGTGTTTATCCCATGGACGAGACGCCCATGCCACGGGGGGCAAGAGCCTCATGTCAAAAATAAAATTTCGCGCCTACAAAGCCTTGGCGTGAGGTTGAACGTTGAGCGTTACAACAGGATTTCAGTCGTTTTCACGTTACCGTCGGTATCAGTGTAAGTGATGCGGTAGCGTCCCTTGAAGCCGCGGAACTTCACACTGCCGTCGGCGCCGGCATTGAGCGTCAACCGAGTCTTCCATTCGCCGTTGATCAAACCGTCGAGCGTTTGATACACCGGCTTTGGATTCATCTCTTTGTCGTAGATACCGGAGAACGAGGGTTCGCCAGGCGCCGCCCCACCGTCGACAACGTTCCACCAGGTGATACCCATGGCGGTGGGATAGCTGAACCAAAGGCGGTAGAGGTTGCGGACGATCGCAGCCTGCACGGCACGACCTTCCGGCGTGTCATCCGGCGCGCTGACCGTCACCTCACTGATATGGATCGGACGTTCCGCACCCTGAAGGCAGTCCAGCACGGCGTAGAGCTTTTTCGGCGTGAGGATGTCCGCGCCGTTGGCGATTTGCCGCGATTCTTTAGGGTTGAAGATGTGCATCTGCACACCGACTATGTCCACGCGTGCACCGCGATCGATCAGGTCGCGCGCAATTTCAACGTAACGTCGCGACGGCCCCCAGTGCATGTCGCAATCGTTGATGCTGAAAAACGCTGAAGACGGAAAGTACTTATCGGCCCAAGCGAAGGTCTTGAAGGTGTAGTCATCCGGCATAAGCCCGCGGTTGGCTTGGTCGATCGACTCGTTCACCACATCCCAGCGCTGAATGCGCGCGCCATAACGCTGCGCCAGCTCCTTGATATGCGCTTCAAAGATCGGCTCCATCGCCTTACGGTCGTTCGGCATCCACTCCGGATGTCCCCAGACACGTATACCGTAGATGATCGCGTGTCCATTCATATTGATGCCTTTGGACTCGCAGAAGGCTACCACCGGATCAGGCGGCGGGCGGCGGTATTCGTACGGGCTGTCCGCCGTGTAGCGCGGCTTGCCCCGCTCCGGCTCCAGTGTCTTCCAGTAAAACGGCACGGTCGCAGCGTTAAAGAGCGTACCGAAGGTGTCCTCATAACGCTTGTTCTTTTCGGGCGTTTTGAGGTCGCCAAACAGAAAGATGTTGCCGCCAAAGATGAACGTATGCGAAATCTGCTCGACCTTGACCTCGCAGCCCGCCTTCGCCCCTTCCAACTTGAACGCGCCGTCCGCCTTGCGGTGGCGCTCGATATCGTTGTCGATGCGCTTCTGAACCTCGGGCCCCCAGAATTTCAGGTAGGCCTCGCTCATCACCTCCGCGCCCTGCGCCATCTGCACCAGTAGTGCAAAACCCATCAATCCGATTCGTTTCATGCTACTGTTTCCCTACAAAGTAGCCGCGCCCGGCCAGTTCAAAATTGCAAGCTCCATCAGTGACCGCACCCTTCGACAACAACGGCTTCCAAGCGCCCTCGGCCCCTTTCACGTTCACCTTCACCGGCTCGCCTGTCAGGTTGATGATCGATACAACACGCGCGCCATCCACCGTGCGCACAAAGGCGCTCACGGCCTTCGGCTGGTCGTGATCCAGCCAGACGAGGTCGCCCTGCGTGAGCGCGGGCTCTGACTTGCGTAGTGCGCAAAGCGACTGCACGAAGGCGAAGCGCGCCTTGCCGGTCTCGGTCTCGCCGCTGGCCCAATCGATCGGCGCACGCCCGAAGATGCTGTGCCGGGCGGTGTCTGCCACCTCCTGCCCGTTGTAGAGGAAGGGCACGCCGTCCATCGTGAACAACCAGACCAGTGCGGCATCGACGCGCGCCGTGCCCCAGCGTTTCTCCAACCGATTGTTGTAGTCATCGTTGGCGATGTCGTGGTTGTCGATAAAGCGCGCGAACTTCGCGCCGCCGCGCGGACGCTCGTCGCGCCTCGTGGTCCACAGCTTGCGGATCGCCGCACCGTCCTCTAACTGGCTAAACGCGCGGCCCCACCCATAATCCAGATCAAACGCCTTGAGCTGATCCTCCTTGCGCATGCCCTCCGCCAACATGCCGACATCCGGCTTGATGCGTTCGAGACGCGCGCGCCCCTCCACCCAGAAATCGAGCGGAATCTGATCCGCCACATCACAGCGGAAACCATCCACGTCGAAATCACGCACCCACATCTCCATGTTTTTCCAGAGGTATTCGCGCAGCGCGGGGCTCGCGAAGTTCAGGCCGGGAAAACTCCAGCCCGCATTTTTGATCTTACCGTCGTCACTCCGCTTCACGAAGTCGGGATTCGATTCGATGAAGACCGCCTTGGGCCCGCAGTGCAGGTAGACCATATCGAGCATCACGCGCAGCTTGAGCGCATGCGCGGCCGCCACGAAATCCTTGAGGTCCTGGTCCGTGCCGTACTCGGGATCGACATGGTAAAAATCCTTCATGCGGTAAGGATTGCGCGGATTGTTCATCCCCGACTTCTTCTGACGCGGGCTCCAA
Source organism: Lentisphaerota bacterium (assembly GCA_012838435.1). Lineage (GTDB taxonomy): Bacteria > Verrucomicrobiota > Kiritimatiellia > RFP12 > UBA1067 > DUPH01. The sequence goes on from DUPH01000343.1 coordinate 8,716, forward strand.
AAAGCTTGGTCCATATCGTCGTCAGAAACAAAGATCGGACACAGATAAGCAATCGTCACCCCCAACTCCGCCAAGCGCGGCAGACGCGCCTGCGCGGCCTTGAGCGTGCCTTCCGGCGTGAAGGCGCGCGGCTGGATCTGATAGATCACACCGCCTGTCAGCCACGCCGGCGACGGACGCGCCTGCTGCTGGTTAAGCGGTGTCTGCGCGACCGCAAGTGTTGCAGCGGTCACGACTAGTACCCCTGCCAACCATCCAAGTTCTCTCTTCATCGTTTTCCCTCCATGTTTGCTCCGCGTCACTGCGGAAAAATTTTTCGACACGCGACATGCGCCGCAACATACTCAACGGATATCCAGTTCGTACCACACGGTTTTGTACTGCGGTCCGATGGTGATGCGGCAACCGCCCGCCACGCTTTCGACCGGGACATCACCTTTGCGCGCTCCGCGCTCGTCGAGCGCATAGCAGCGTGTTTTCACTGCGGCGGAGGGCAGCGTCACGACAGCAGGTATGCCCTCGACCAGCACCGTTCCCTCACCCCAGTGCATGCGGTCGCGCAGCGCCGCCGTGGTCTCAGAGAGCACTTCAAACTGCGTGCCCTCGTTCTCCGCCACGCCGGTGGCGGTCAGCAGGATTGTGGCCGACGCGCCATCCGCGCCGAAACCAGTCGCATGCCGCGAAGTCAACGACACCGTCGCCCAGCCCAGGCGTGTCGGACCGATCGCCAGCTTGACACCGTTCAACGTGACTTCGCGTCCCTCCGGGAACCCGCTGAACAATTTGGTGTTGGGCGTATCGACGGTCCAGTAGGCTTTGCCGGGGCGCTCGCGGTTCCAGGTCAACTCGCCGGTGTCGCTCACGATGACCGAACCCCACGTAGGCGTGGCGGGCTGCGGGCCATCCGTCGCCAGCGCTTCTGGGAACGCCATCGCCACCTTGTGGACCAGTGCATAACGACTGTCGATACCGCTTGCTCCAATACCGGCGGAAATGGCGCGCTGCTTGACCAACCGCTCGAAGTACGTCACATCATCCATCCGACCAACCACACTCCCCTGCGCCTCGCGTACGTCGCCGCGCAGATACATCGCCGCGCAGGCCGGGAAATGCGCGAGCACATCCGTGCGGGCGATGATGCTGAAGAAATAGGTGTTGCGCTTCGGATTGAAGTCCGGGCTGTGGTTGTAGGTGTACTCAAAGACACCGTCCCATCCCTGAAGCGCACCGTACGCGCGCAGCATCGGCTGGCCCTCGGCACCGTATTGATTCGGGAACGGATGGTTGTACTCGCTGATGGTGTAGGGCTTGCCCTGCACGCGCTGCGCTGCCAAACCGAGGATGCAGCCGAGTGAATTTACCATGGACGTGTTGCGGATCTCCCATTTCGTGTTTACGCTCGGATGGCACCAGTACGCATGGTTATCCACATAATCCAGTTCCGCCTGAAGTTGCGGCGGACTGTAGCCGAGTTGCGTACCAGAAATCGGTGCCTTCGCCTTAAGCTCGTCTTTCACGTAGGAGGCAATGCCGGTCCAATAGGCGCGTTCCGTCTCCCAGAGGAAACGCGTGAAGTCGGCGCGCGCCTGCGGGGGCGCGAACTCCCGGCTCTTCAGGAGCGGCACACTGGCGGTCTCGATGCGAGACTTCTCATCGAATGACGTGACCGCGCCGCTCTGCAACGAAAGGTCGTCAATCTCGTAGACGCCCACCGGGAAGCGGGTGAGCTGAATCTCAGCTTTGTCACTGGAGTCCGCCGCAATGAAGACAAAGCTGTGACGCTTCCACGCCTTACCGACCGTGAGTTTATCGAGCACGCCCAGCGAGCGCCAACCACCCTCGGTGTCCGCGACCGCAAAGCCCAGCGTGGCATTCCCCTCACCTTGGGTACGGCGGACCTTGAAAGAGACGGTGTAGGGCTTGTCTTTTTGTACGGTGACCCGACGGAAAATTTTGGGAAAGTACTCCTCACCGCCACGCGTGACGGTCACTTGCAGCGCACCGCCCTCGACTGCTGCCGTTACTGCCGCAGATCCTTTGGCAAGGATCCAACGCCGGCCGTCAAACGTCACCGGCGCATCAAAGGCACCCTCGGTCACCTGCTCATCACTCAGCGGCATCGACACCCATTTCCACGCGGCGGTCATCGCCTCGGTCGAACCGTATTTCTTCTTGAGCCAAGCGTTCCATTGGCCCCGCAACGCCTCGGTGACGCGCGCCGACGCGCGGTCGATCACACCGCCGTTGTAGTTGTTGAAGAGCGCGTTCTCGTTATTGATCTCGATCATCGCAATACACGGATCATCGGTATACGCTAGCTTGGTGTAAGGATTGACGCGAGTCAACAGCGCCTTGGCATACGCCTTCTCGGAAGCGATCATCAGCGGATCGACAAAGCTCAGTCCTTTGGGAAAACGCGCGACGTGCAGGTTCATGTTGACGTAGATGCCGCGTTTCTTCAATGCCGCGATCAGGTAATCCTGCCGATCGATGGCGTCGGGATTCAACTGGAAGGGCTTGGTCGGATCCGCGCTGAACGCGCCGGGCAGTCCACCGCCCTTGCCGAAGATGCCGGTCTCTGCGGGGGTCATGAAGTTGCCGTATTCGGCGTCGAAGTAGTGCATCCGCACGCAGTTGATGCCGAACCGCGCGAGCCGGTCGGCTAATTCATCGGCCTGCGCGTGTGTCGGAAAGTTCGCCGGTCCGGTCAGGTTGGTCGCATGAAAGCGGATCGGCCCCTTGTCCGTGACGAAACGTCCGTCCTGCACCCGCACGAAGCCGTGTCGGCCGGCCGGCGCGTCAAGCAGATGCGACATGTTGACCGCGTTGTCCGGCGCGTCATACGAAATCAGAAACGGAAACAGCGGCGGCGCTTCTGCCGCACAGACCGCCAAAGCCGCCAGCCCCACTACCCCACTCATCACGCTACTTTTTTTCATCACTCTCATCCTTCCTTTCGAGGTTCTTGCAAAACCCTTCGTGGCATGGGCGTCCCGCCCATGAAACACGGGCAAGATGCCCGTGCCACGCCTGTAGGCAAAGGGTTTTGCAAGTGTTTCTCTCATAAACCATCGCCATCTTTCAGCAAGTTGAATGTCACGCTCTTCGCAGTTCCCGCGTCGTCGGTGTACGACAGACGGTAACGCCCCTTGAAGCCGCGGAACGTCACGCGGCCCTCCGCATCGGGCTTCGCGGTCAGGCGCGTCTTCCACTCGCCGTTGATCAGTCCGTTCAAAGTATGGAACACCGGTTTGGGCTCCATCTGCCGCGTGAAGATCCCGGATTTCAGCGGCTCGCCTCTGGCGCCACAATCATCCACCGTATTCCACCAAGTAATCCTGTAGATGCTGGGCCACGAGAACCATAGCCGGTACATGTCGCGCGTCAGTTCGGCCTGCATCGCGTTGGCGCGCGCGTCCTCGCCGGGCGCGGGGATTGTGATTTCGCTCAGATGGATCGGCCGTCCGAGCGTGTCCAACTCCTCCAGATAGCGGATCACATCCGCCGGTGCCCAGGAGGTGTTGTTGTGGTTGATCTTTTTGCCCGCCGCGAGGTCCAGCACCGGCTGTGAACCGAACAGGTGCATCTGAAGCCCCACGACGTCGATCTTCGCACCGCGCGCGATCAGGTCGCGGATAAAGGGCGGATAGACCCCGCGCCACGAGTCGTTGATATTGAAGCGGACCGATGCGGGAAAGCCTTCCTCGGCCCATTTGAACACCTTGAAGGTGTAGTCTTCCGGCATCACACCGTAACGCGGCTTACCGGGCACAGGATCGACGCTCTCGTTGACGATGTCCCAACTCGGGATGCGCCCCTTGTAGTAGCCGCAGATTTCACGGACGCGCTTTTCAAACAGGCGCTCCATCTCCTCCCGCTTGTCCGGATCTTTCGAAACCCACGAGGGATGGTTCCAGCCGGTGTTGCCCCAGATCAACGGATGCCCGTGCATCGCGAGACCCTTGGACTCGCAGAACTCGATGATTTTTTCCGGCGACGGCCGCCGCCAGTGGAACTCCTTCCAAGGTTCCTTGAGCGCGTTCCAGTATGCCGCCGTGTCCTGTTCCGATGCCAGGTAGCGCGGCTTGCCCGGTTCCGGCTCAAACGCCTTCCAGTAGAACGCGATCGTCGCCGAATTGAAGAGGGTGCCGAACATCTCCTTATACTTGCGGTTTAGGTCGTCAGCACCCAACTGGTCGAAGTTAAAGATGTGGGCACCGAACAGAAAGGCGTGGTCGAGTTGTTCGACCTTCACCTCCGTGCCCGGCTTGACCGACGGCAGACGCACTGCGGCCTCGGCCATACGGTTTTCACGGATGCCGCGCTCGATACGCGTCTTCACCTCGGGCGCGTTCCACTGCGCACGGTAAGCCGCGCTCATCACATCCGTCTCATTCGCAAGCAGCGTCCCCGCCGCCAGTACCATCATTCCGATTTTTTTGATCATCCTGTTTTCCTTACGTCCTTGTTATTGTATTGTGAAGACCGTGCCCTGCTGGAACACGCTCACGCTGAAAGTTGTTTCGCTGGCGCGGAACACGACGGCTGTCGACGGCTGTGCCGGCTCGACCTGCCATCCCGCCACGCCGTCCGGCGCGATGACGGACGTAGCATCCAGCAGCGTCAACCGCCCGCCCTCGAAATCCGGTGGCAGCGTCACCATGCCTGCCGCGCCGAGTGTGACCGCACCGTTCACGGTCAGCGTACCCGGTGCCGTCCCGGCCATGATCCCGCCGCCGTTTTCAATTGAGAGATTTCCGCCCAGCGTGCCGCGTCCGCCGATGCGCCCGCCAGCCTGCACCACCGTCGCACAACCCGCCGCAGTGGCCGCACTCTCCACCAGCAGTGCGGCGTTTGAAACGGTGATTGCGCCGCTAAACGTGCCATCGCCCGCCAGCGTCTGTTCCGCGCCATCGCGCACCGCGAACGTACCCGTGCCGACCAGTACACCGCTGAACGTCGTACTGCCGCCGACAACCGTCAGTTCACCGTCCGTCGCGATGCGCACCTCGCCCGCGCCGCCGAGCCCGCTCACCTGTTGCGCCGCCGTGCCGACATCAAGGGCCGCCCCGGCCGCCACCTCGACCGTACGCTCCGGCGGCAGGATGTCAGGCCGTCCACGCAATGTCTCCAGAATCTCGGCGCGCGACAGGGCGCAGTCATAGATCGTCACATCGTCGATCATCCCGTGGAACCAGGCCCATGATGTATTAGGTTTGTAGCCGATCGAGAAGCTACCGGGATCCACGGTCTGTCCGCTCACGCGGCCCCTTGCAGCAAGCGCCCCGTCGACGTAAAGCGAGCGCAGCCCGCCCGGCCCGACCACCGCCGCCAAGTGATGCCACCCCTCATCACGGTCGCCACGCTCAAAGGAGACCAACGACTCGTCGCTGATCCAAGCCACGCCATCTACATACCGGAAAACGGTCCGCCCTTCCGCGTTCCCTGCCAGACGCAGCATGTGGCATCCCTTGCGGTTGTCAATCGTCGTTCCCCAAAACACAACGCTGCCGTTTGGGTTAGGATTGTCGACCGGGTTTATCCACGCCGTGATCGTGACCGGCGCGTTGCCGGTCGGCAACGCCTCCGGGAAGACGCTGTTGGTCCACGTCAAGTACCCTTGATTCTTGGTATTGAACGAGAGCGCCTGCCCGACCTTGCCGGCCGCGGCAGCGACACTGCCTTGCGGCTCGAGGTGATACCCGTAGGGGCCGGAATCCTTTCCAAGTTGCGCGGCGTCTTCAAAATCATAACGCGCCACCACGCGATCAGCCAGGCGCGATCCCCGTGGCGCAGCGAAAAGGCCGGTCGCCACATCAGCGACTTCGGCATCGTCCAGCGCACGGTTGAAGATCATCACCTCATCAAGCAGACCGTCATAATAATTGGCCGTGCCGTACGGCGCGCCACCCAGCCAGAACGTATTATCGCCTACAGTCAGGTCTGCCCATATCGTCCGTTGAGCAGCCCGAGTTCCATTGAAGTAAACGCGCTGCTCGTGCGTCGCAGCATCGTAGGTACAGACGATATGATGCCAGCCACCATCCGGCGTATCGCTTGCCAAATCGTACCCTGCCTTCACCGTCCAGTTGTTCCCCATGTTCGCGGTCATGATCTCGGTGGTCGAGTTGAACCGGAAGAGCACGGAGCCGTTGTCGGTATTGTTACCGCGACCCCAATATACCGGCATACCGCGTATGTTGCCGCCCGCCTTGAGGTTGCACCAAGCCGCGACCGTGTAGGAGGAGTTCCCCGTCGGCAACGTGGCCGGGAAGGTCTGCGCGTAAAAATAGGTCTTGTCTGCCGCCGTGAATGAGGCCGCGCCGCCGAAGAGCCCCGGCGCAAAGGCCGGTGCGCTACTCGCAGTCAGGTCATAACCATTGCCGCTACTGTCCTTGCCGAGGTTCGACTCGTCATCGAAACGGTAGTGAGCCTGAAGACCGTCGGGATAACGATTAGCCAGCGCCAGCGTACCTTCGGCGATCTCGACGGTGCCGGTGGCATCCACCCGCCCGCCCAGCGTGAGTGTCGACTCCGTGCCGCGTTTGACCAGCCGGCCGTCACCGGTCACCACGCCGTCCAGCCTGCCGCTTCCGGTCACGGTCAGCGTCGTGCCGTCTTGCAGCGCGACACCGCCCACCGCGCCGGCGCCGCTCAACGTGTTCAGCGCCTGGTCGCCCGTCAAGCTCAGGGTTCCGTTGTATGCGATCTCGACATCGGCCGTCTCCGGCAGCAGATTGGTGGGCGTCGCCTCACTGGGCAGCGTCCCGTTCAACCGCAACGCCTTGATCTGTCCGTGAGACAGCGCACCCCGCGCAACAAACACATCATCGATCAACCCTTTGAAACTGTCGTTAGAATACCCTTTGCCCACCATGAAACCACCGTCCGCCACTTGTAACGGCACGGGGTCATAGCGGCTATCTACCTGCTCCCCGTCGATATAGTAGAGGAAGAAGCCGTCGCGATAGACGACAGCCACATGATGCCACGCGCCATCCAGCAGACCCGGCGCGTAAGGGATCTCATGGTTATTGGCCCAGTTGGAGTGCAGCAGCGGTTTGTTTGAAGAGGGTGTATTAAGTCGGAGCATGTTGTAACGCCGGGCAGAACCTGCCACCCCCCACTCATATATCCCGGCTGAGGATGCTGCGCTCGCGTCCGGCTTCACCCAGAGGGCCACCGTAAAGGACATGTTAGAGACCGGCAGGCCGTCGATCTGTCCGCC
>DUPH01000344.1 GCA_012838435.1 Lentisphaerota bacterium
ACACACCCGCATCTCGTCGGCCGTAGGCGTGCGGTTGTTCGGCGGACGGCACTTGCAGATATTTGCGATGAACACATCGTCGCGTGTATAACCCATTGCCTCGATCATCTTGGTCAGGAACTGTCCGGCCGCGCCGATAAACGCCAATCCTTCACGGTCCTCGTCGGCACCCGGTGCCTCGCCAATAAACATCACATCGGGCGCACATGGGTTCCCCTGCCCCGGCACACAGCGGTTGCGCTGCTTGTACAGGTCGCACGCTTCACACGTTTCGATGCGTGCGGCAATCTCATCCAATGCCTGACGGCGCTGCTCCGGCGTGCGCGACACTGACGCGGCCGGAGTCGTGGAAGTCATGGACCGAGGGGCGGACGCAGACGCCGGACGCTGTGGCGCGGCAGGTGCCGCCGCAACGCGCGCACGGCCGTCAACGCTGCGGGGGCCCAGCGCGCGGAGCACCTCGGGATCAAGCGACACCGTGCGCTCGCCCAGCTCTTTGAGCAGCGTCAGATGATCGGTCAACCCGTCAATGATCTCGGTCCACTCAGACATCGCGTTACGCCTCTGCAAACCCGTTGGGGTTTTGAAACTGCCAGCGCCAGGCGTCTTCGCACATGACGCGCAGAACGCGTGTGGCGCGCCAGCCCAGTTCGCGCTCCGCCTTTGAGGGATCGGCCCAGCATTCAGCCACGTCGCCGGGGCGGCGCGCCTGAATCGTGTAGGGAACTTTGCGGCCCGACGCCTGCTCAAAGGCGGCGACCACCTCCAGGACACTCGATCCCTTGCCGGTGCCAAGATTGAAGATCGAGAGACCGGGCTTTGACGCGAGTGCTTCAAGCGCCTTGAGATGGCCGAGCGCAAGATCGACCACATGGATATAGTCGCGGATGCCGGTGCCGTCCGGCGTCGGGTAATCGTTGCCGAAAACCGCCAGACTCGGGCGACGCCCGACCGCCACCTGCGCCACAAAGGGCAGAAGGTTATTGGGAATGCCGGCAGGGTCTTCGCCGATCCGGCCGCTGGGGTGCGCACCGATCGGATTGAAATAACGCAGCAACGTGATATTCCATGTGGGATCGGCCTTCTGCACATCGCGGAAAATCTGCTCCATCATCAGCTTCGACCAGCCGTACGGATTGGTCGCGCCAGGCGTGGGGAAGTCCTCGCGAATCGGGACTGACGCGGGATCGCCATAAACCGTGGCAGAAGAGCTGAACACGAGATTGCGACAACCTGCGGCGGCCATCGCCTCGCACAGGGTAATCGTACCGGTAATGTTGTTGCCGTAATAGGTCAGCGGAATGCGAACCGACTCGCCGACCGCCTTGAGCGCGGCGAAATGAATCACGGCGTCAACCGGGCCTTCTGCCTGAAACACCTGGTCGAGCGCCTCTCGATCCCGGATGTCGGCCTTATGAAACGACACCGTCTTGCCAGTGATCTCTGCGACGCGACGCAGGCTTTCTTCGCTACTGTTGCAAAGATTGTCGATCACCGCGACCTCATGTCCGGCATTCAACAGTTCAACGACCGTGTGGCTGCCGATATACCCGGCTCCGCCCGTAACCAAAACCTTCATGGGACTCCTTTCGAAAGAGAGGTCTCCAGTTTAACGCAATCCACGCTGAAAACAACCGTGAAGTTGCTTTACACACGAAGGCACATTGATTTCGGTGCGGTGACTGGGTAAGATGGGCGGCAACTAAACATAAGGACATAAGGGGTTCACACACAACGGAAAGAGGAGCGGACATGGATAAGCGGACGAGATTCGGGATAGTGGCGGGACTGATCGCCGGGGGCCTCGCGCAGGCGGTCGAACTGCCGCCGGTGACATGCGACGTAGTGGTTGTGGGCGGCGGCTCGGCCGGGATCTGCGCGGCGCTCCAAAGCGCCCGAGCCGGTGCCAAGACGGTACTGGTCGAAGCGGCCCATCAGGTGGGCGGCAACACCACCACCGGTGGCGTGAACTTTCCCGGCCTGTTCCACGCCTGGGGGCGACAGGTCATTGCAGGTGCGGGTTGGGACGTGGTGACCAACGCGGTGGCACTGGACGGCGGCAAGTTGCCCGATTTCACCAAGCCCACCGGTCGCCGCCATTATGACCACCAGATTTCGATCAACATCCCGTTGTTCGTGGTGCTGGCGGAGGATGCTTTGGTGCGCGCCGGAGTGACCCTCCACTACCATGCGGCTCCGGTACGAATCGAAGCCGTTCCAGAGGGTTGGCGCGTGAGAACCGCCGCAACCGGAGACACGCGCACGATCACCTGCAAGCAGCTTGTGGATTGCACGGGCAACGGGACCGCCGCCGCGCTGGCTGGCTTCGAGCGACTACAAGAGCAGGAGCGTCAGCCGGGCACCTTCGTTTACCACATCCGTCCCAATGCGGACCTCTCGAAATTCGATGCCAAGGAACTGCAAGCGCGCTTTGACGCGGCGGTCAAGGACGGGCAACTCCATCGCAGCGATTGCCGCTGGGGCCTGCTGCAATATCTGAAGAGCGGAGGCAACACCGCAAACTATGTCGAGGGCGCGGATAACTCAACAGCCGACGCCCGCACCCAAACCAACCTACGCGGTCGCGCCGCCGCGTTGCGTATGTTTCGGTTTCTCAAAGGTATCCCGGGGCTGGAGAAGGTGCGGCTGGAGAGCATGTCGCCCGAAGTCGGTGTGCGCGAGACCTACCGCGTGCGCGGCGAATATCTGATCACGCATGAGGATTACACGTCGGGGAAACGCTGGGAAGATTCGGTCTGCTACGCCTTCTATCCCATCGATCTGCACGATAAAACGTCAGGTGTACGACCGGCGCACTTGAAGGAGGGCGTGGTGGCGACCGTGCCGCTGCGCGCGTTGATCCCGAAAGGCAGCCGCAACCTGCTGGTGGCCGGACGCTGCATCAGCAGTGACCGCCTCGCCAACTCGGCACTGCGTGTGCAGGCGACCTGCATGGCGACCGGCCAAGCGGCTGGGGCCGCCGCCGCGTTGGCCGCGCAACGCGGCGTGACGCCCGGACAACTCCCGAGCGCAGAGGTGAAAGCGCTGCTGACGGCACACGGCGCTATCGTTCCTGACTGACCGAACAACTCCCAAATCCTAAATCTTAACTCCTAAATCCTCCGCCGCGTCGCGCAGCGGCGCGCTTGCGCCAGGCAGACGGCGTCAAACCAAACGCGCGTTTGAAGTGGCCGGAGAAGTGTTGCGAAGCACAGAAGCCGAGATCAAGCGCCAGTTGCGTAATCGGCATGTCGGTCTCGGCCAACAGGCGCTTGGCCTTCTCCAAGCGGCAGGCAAGCTGGAAGTGATAGGGAGGCAGTCCGGTAAGTTGTTTGAAACGGCTGATGAAAAGCGAGGGCGACATGCCGGCTTCGCGCGCCAGATCGTCGAGGCTAACCTTTCTTTCAGGCTTCTCGCGCAAGGATTCGACAACATGGTCAATCAGGCGCGAGTGCGTGATGGTGGCCTTGTGTGATGAGGCGTCGATTACGCCCATCAACAACGACACACAGGCCGTGTTCAGCCCGACGGTGCGGTAAGGGCTGGCGGGCTGCTCGTGGTATTTGAACAGGTGCGCGAAAGCCTGTTTGACCGCATCGGTTTTGGCGATCACATGGCAAGGCAGACGATTCAGACGTGACCAGATGTCTTGCGCCTCGCGGCTTTTGAGACGCAGAAAGGGTTGGCCGCGCTGCGGTTCGCGGATCAACAGCCAGTAGACGATCGTGCCTTTCGGGCTGGCGGATATGCAGTGAATATCAGACGGCTTGTTGAGGTAGAGGTCGCCCGGCATGATCCGGTGCTCTTGCCCATTGTTCAGGAGGGTAAGCGCACCGCGCTGGCAGAGGCCGATCTCCAGACATCCGGCGTGGCGGTGGGTGCCGACCGGGGTGACGGCGTGACGGTAACGGCTGAAGCCAAGCACCGGGACCTCGTGCAGCCCCGCCTCGGCCAGATCAAGGGCACGGCGCTCCGGCGTGTCAATGTAGGTGACAGCCAGCTTCCTACCCTTCGCACACATGCGCTCGCTGTCCTTCTCCGTCCTCATGAGCGTATCCAAGTGTCCGGCGTCATGACACGGATCGTCCCAGCGGCTCGCTCAACCACATCTTTGTCATACGTCAACAGGACGGCGTCCGACAGGTGGGCAACGGAAACATAAACCGCATCCGCACCACGTAGAAAAAGGGTTGCTGCGAAGCATTCTGCGGCCCCCGCAATTTCTTCAGAAAGCGGTTGCCAGAGATGTCCTCTGAAACCACGTACCCAACGAGAGGCCAGACGTCCATGTCGGGGATCACGCGTTTTACGCCCGATTGTCGCCGCCACTTCAATGGGCAAAAGAAGCGGCGAATACAGGGTTGCGTGCTTCTCGGCTGCCTTCAACAAGCAAGCGCGACAGGTGGCAAAAAACGGATCATGCACATCCAGTGCTCCAACCCAGACATTCGCATCAATGGTCAGCCTTTCACCGCCTGTCGTCATTCAGCAAATCTCTGTTCAGTCGCACATCAACACTCGTCTCGCTGATCTCGTCGGCCAGTACGTCAGCTTCATGTACCCACTCCTGAGCCCATTCGCCTCTCTCAGCAAAACGGACATTTTCAAAGTCATCCAGCGATACGCATCCTGCCAGCCACAACTCATAAAGCTGTTGCGTTACCAACCGAACAGGGCGCCCGTCCACAGAGCACTTCGACTTGACTTGTCGGTAGAGCGTATCAGAGATTTCCAACGTCATTTTCATTTCGCATATAGTTTCCCACATTCCCGTGTGTCTTGTCAATCTTCACAAACAATGCAACGATATTACAATTGCTATAAGCTTGTAGTACTTTTTTGCCCATTGCTTTATCATGAATACGTTACCGATGAGGAGGGATTATGCGCTTTAGTTTGTTTCTGGCAGTGGGAGTTGCGGCCTTGGCCGTAGGGCTGTACGGGTGCAGGAGCGGCGGGAAAGAGACCGGCGCGGTTTGGCGCACGGAAGAGTTTCAGACCGTGATCCACCACCTGAGCGGCGGAGCCGCTGTAGCAACGGTCACCAACGGGATGCTCCATGTGAAGGACCATGGCACACAGTCCGGGGACATGGTGGTCCAAGACCAGCAATGGCGCGCGTGTCCCGAAACTGGCGCGATTGTGGAGGCGCGCGTCAAAGTGGTGTCATGCAAAGGCATGGCCGGGGTGATGCTAGGCTTCTCGGACGGTAAGCACGAGGACATCCTGACACTTTACACCGACAAGATTGAGCTACACCACGCTAAGCTGACGCACGCCATGGATACGACGGTTGATTTTCATGTGTACCGTGTGGAGATCAAGAGCAACGACGTGAGCGTGGCGGTGGACGGCGTCAAGGTCATCGACGGGGCCGGGGCTTTCACGAATCCGGCGCACGCGGGTCGCAACCGCGTCAGTTACGGAGCGGGCAGCAGCGCGGCCATGGGAGAGGCGTTCTGGGACTGGGTGCGCTGGACCGAGACGCCGGTAACACTCAAAGCGTGGGAACATCCGGTCAAAGACGCGACGCACCATGTGATTTACAAAGAACCGGGGAAGTATGCCTGTTTCCCCAGTTTGTTGACTGACCCAGACACCGGACATCTCTACACCAGTTTCGGAATCAAGGGCAGGGCCACACATTTCGATACCGCAGACACGCGCACCGGCAGGATGATGAGCGCCGACGGCGGAATGACTTGGCGCGAGATCGAAAAGCTTCCGGAATCTGTGCGCTCCGACATGCCCGGGCCGACCTACACAGCGGCAGACGGCGCACTCGTGCGGATCGGGCATTACTGGCGGCGCTGGTATCCGATGGAACGGCTGGACGAGTTCAAAGGGCGCTACGACATCACCTACAGCAGTCCCGCGCGGGGCCGACAAACCAACACGTTCTCGACGCTCAGCGGGGCATACGTCGAACGTTCGGAAGACAGAGGTAAGACTTGGAAGCGACAGGACATCGCCGAGCTAGACACCTACGTTTCCGGCTCGTCCCCTTGGTCCATGACACAGTTGCCGGACGGTACGGTCCTGCGGGCTTTCATGGTGCGAAAAGACAGCAAGTGCGCCGGTCGCGTGATGGTAGCCATCACTCGCGACGGACGCAAAGCTGATTTGGTCGACGTGATGGGCGATCCCGAGAACAAGTTGCAGTTCACAGAGGAAACGCTGGTGTACACCACCTCGAAGGGCGCGGTCTGGATGTTGACGCGCGTTCACGGAACCGGTGCGCCGATCTGGCAAGCGGTGTCCCAGGACGGCGGACGCACTTGGACGGCACGTCCGACCGAGATCGACGCGCGGAGCACACCGCCCAGCGGTCTGGTCAAACTCAAAGACGGACGGCTGGTGATGGTGTACGGCTACCGTGACGCGCCCTCCGGCATCCGCGCTCTGGTTTCGGAAGACGAAAAGGACTTTCCCCAAAAAATCGGGGGTAATTATATCTAAGTCCTTGAAAACAAAGGGGATGCGTCTCTGACGGGCGTGCCTGAAAGTGAAAAAGTGGTTTTCCTCCGCCGGTTCTGCCAAAATGGCGGTTCAACCAAAAACCAAAAACCGGAA
>DUPH01000345.1 GCA_012838435.1 Lentisphaerota bacterium
CATCAGCACACTCCAAGTAGAGTTCAACAGCCTCCCGCAAGTTAGCCGCAGCCTCTTCAACCGTTTTTCCCTGACTGGCAATGTCCAGTTCGGGACAGAGGGAAACAAAACCGTCTCCCTCACGCTCGACAAACGCTGTTAATGAACATTTCGCCATAGGACTCCCCATTTCGTGGTTACACCGTAGCACATATTATCTACACAACCAAGAATGATTTAGCGTGGGGTGTAATCGGTTGGTGACAGGGGGGTGTTGCTCATTTTTTTCTCACGCGAGGGGCACGAAGGTTTTTGTGGGAGGGGCATGGCTCGGGGTTTGGGAACCACGGAATACACTGAACACACGGACAAGGGTCTCGATCGAGCGGTGGTACAGCCTGGATGATCGGCTAAGTCATCAACTCGGGCTCGGGCGACGCCGACCCTTCCAGAGCAACGTGAACAGTTCATGGATTTCACTGATGCGCAGTGCGTAGGCGGCAATGAGATAGACCAGACCGAACGCCGCCCCTGCGACGGATAGCTTGATCAGGTCGCCCGTCCGCCCGTGCAGGTCGGCGATCATCGGCACCCGCTCCAGCAGCAGCCAACTCAGCCCGGACGCCAAACCAGCGGCCAGCCCCACGCGAAGCAGAAAGGCCACTGTCTGGCGAAACGGGAAAACCGGCGCGTTTTTCTTGAGCATTTCCACCAATGCCACGCTTTTGAATGTGCGTGAAAGCGTGAACCCGCCCGCGATGAATGCGAGCAGCAGCAAGTCGTGTCCGCCGCTCACCTTGAGCCCCACCCAACTAACCAAGATGCTGAACGAAGAGAAAAGGATGCCGATGAGCGTGACCGCCAGCATGCGGCGGTTGGCGAAAAAAGCCTGCATCACCAGCGCTTCGATCGCGGCAGCAGGGAGCACAAGGGTGTAGCAGGCGAGCGAGACCGCCGTCCGCTGCACCGCCACCGCATCAAAGTGCCCACCCCTGAAAATCAATGAAGTGAAGGGCACGGCAGCCACAGCGACAAACAGGGAGAAAGGCGCAAACACCGAGAGCAGCATACGCCCAAAGCGGGTGACCAATTCGCCGAGCTTTTGGTGGTCATTTCTGTCAACCAGCTCGCAGAAGAAGGGAAAGGCCGCGATCGACAGCGTATAGGGAATCAGGAAAAGCAACGTGCTCTGTAACTTGCGTCCCATCGAGTTGGCCTGCATCAGTCCGGATTGATCCAGAGCGCTCAACAGGTAAACGCTATTCACCGTATCGCGGACCTTGGCCATCAGAATTCCGGCCAGCAGCGGCAGTGCCAACCAACAGAAACGCTTGAAGGCCGGATGCGAGAACGCAAGCTCGGGACGGAAGTGGTGCAGTTTATCGCGCAGGCCGAAGAGGTGCGTACCGACCTTGCACAACGACCCCGCGACGAGCCCCCACATCAGCACCTGCACGCTGTCGTACGCAAACATCGCGCCAATGACCAGGAAAAACACCACTGCGAATTTCCACACGGCATCACCGAAGGCCGCTAGAAAGAAACGCTTGTAGCTGTTGAGCAGCACGTAGGTTGTCGAGCCCAGCGACAAGCCGATCAAAGCTGGCGCCAACGTTCGAACGCTTTGTGTCGCCAACGCATATTTCTCCGGAGTGGAATCCGGCCGCCAATGTGTCAGCACGTTGACGGCTAGTGACGGCGCGAGGCACAATGCGCACGCCACGATGACGAGCAAGATGAACTGCAAGGTTAGGACAGTGTTAGCGAACGACCAAGCGCTTTTTTCTGACTCGATGTCCAATTCGCGCATGAAGACCGGCAAGAATGCCGGCCCCAGCACCTCCTCGCCGATCAGGAATAACATGAAAATGCAGTTCTCAAAAGCGAAAGCGTAGACGACATCAAATGTCGTCTGCGGCAGGTAGTGCCCCATGGCCTTCGCCTGAATCAACCCCGCCAGTTTGAACAAGATATGCGCGATCAGGACGAAGCCCCCCGCCCTGAAAATGCGCGACTCAAGATTCCCCTTGTGCTTCCCCATCTCGTTCTCCCTCCCCTACCGTCCCCGTCTGCCTGATCGCAGATGTGGCACGGGCATCCTGCCCGTGTGTCTCATGGGCGGGACGCCCATGCCACGCCTCACGCCAGCATCTGCATGTCGCACAGCTTCCGGTACGCTCCGGACGCCGTGTAGAGCTGCTCATGTGTCCCGCGCTCGATGATGCGGCCCTTGTCCAGCACTAAAATCAGATCGGCGTTGCGGATCGTGCTCAGCCGGTGCGCAATTGCAAACGTCGTGCGGTTCGCCATCAGCTTGTTAATCGCATCCTGTACCAGACGCTCGGTCACCGTGTCCAGCGCGCTGGTCGCTTCGTCCAGAATCAGGATCGGCGGATTTTTGAGAATCGCGCGCGCGATCGCCACGCGCTGCCGTTCGCCGCCGCTCAGAGCAAATCCCTTTTCGCCTGCCACGCGGTCGTAGCCTTCGGGCTGCGCCATGATGAAGTCATGCGCGTTCGCCAACTTGGCGGCTGCGATGATCTGCTCGCGCGTGGCATCCGGCGTACCATAGGCGATGTTGAATGCAATCGTGTCATTGAACAGCACGGTTTCCTGCGTCACCACGCCGATCAAGCTGCGTAAATCGCCGATATCGAGCTGGCGCATATCGATGCCGTCCATAGAGACCGAACCCGCAACCGGATCGTAGAAGCGGGCCAGCAAGTTGGCGAGCGTGGTCTTGCCTGAGCCAGTGCCGCCGACCACCGCGACGACCGATCCGAGCGGGATCTCAAATGATACGCCTTTGATGGTCAGTTCCGGTCCTTCGCCATAACGGAAATCAACGTGGTCAAAGCGCACGCGGTCATCAAAGCTCGCCTTGCGCACCGGATCCGCCGCCAGCGGCAGACTGAAATCCGTATCCAACAGTGAAAACATGCGGGTCAGCGCCGCGCGTCCCCGCTCAATTTGGGCCTGCACCTTGCCGAGTTGTTTCATCGGCCGGTAGGCCACGAAGAACGGCACGAGCAGCGGCACGATTTCATGAATCGCGATCTTGCGGAAGAAGCAGTAGATCACGAAGACGAAGATCAGAAAAATGCCTACGCACTCCACCGAAGGCGTGATCAGTAACTCAATCCGCAGCGCACGCAGCACACTCTTCACATAGTGCTGATTGACTTTCCGATATCTCTCAATCTCGTATTCTTCGGTATGGTAGGCCTTCACCACACGGATGCAGGTCAGATTTTCATGGATCTTCGAGGAGATGAACGAGATGCGGTGCAGGGCCCTGCGCGACCAACGGCGCACCAGCGAACCCAAGACCGCCATCGGCAACAGAATCAACGGGAACCCGAACAGCACCAGCACCAAGGTTTCCAGCATGTTGTTTTTGATGGCGAAGTAGATCACATACCCGACCGCCACGAGAATTTCAAAAGGCGCGCGACACAGATCCGCCAGCGTATGCGAGATCACATGATCCACCTGCTGC
Organism: Lentisphaerota bacterium; assembly: GCA_012838435.1. Classification (GTDB taxonomy): domain Bacteria; phylum Verrucomicrobiota; class Kiritimatiellia; order RFP12; family UBA1067; genus DUPH01. Next base: position 3,479 of record DUPH01000345.1, read on the forward strand.
GGATCGTTGGTACAACGGCTCATCAACTGCCCGACATCGGTCCGCCCAAAAAAATGCAACCCTTGAGATTGCAGATGGCGGAACATGGCCACGCGGAAATCCTGCACCACCTTGGCACCGGTCCAGCGCAGGAAGTAGTTGTTCATGTACATCGCGACCATCTTCAGCAGCATCACGAGCGGCACTACGAAGAGCGTCAGCATCAGCAATTGGCCGGTCATGTGGCCCTGCGCGTCGCGAAAGGTGATGCCCAAACGGTTGGCGTAACTCTCCGCTTTGTCGAACCAAGCGGGCAACGCGACTTCACGTTTGCCATCGCGTGCGTCGGCGATATCCTGCTTGATCAGATCCTTCAGGTCGTCATCAAGCGTAGCATGCGGCGGCGCGGGGCTTGCAGGCGGGGCCTCTTGAGCGGCGGGCATGATCCCGTGGCTTCGCTCATCGGCCCGTTGTACTTGCCTTAAAACCGGCTGAATGACTTGAAAGATCGGCACCCACGAACCGGCCGTGACAAGGCCGGCCAGCAGGCCGACCAACAGGCGTCCGCGGTATTTCCGGGCATACTGGTAGAGACGTCCGTACGCTTCCCGGGCCGTATACTCTCTGTCGAAAAACTCAGCCATATTATCCGTGTGTGACCAGGAACCGCTCGGCCTCCAACGCCGCTATGCAGCCTGTTCCCGCCGCCGTGACCGCCTGCTTGTAGTGGCGGTCCTGAACATCGCCCGCAGCGAACACGCCGGGCACTGACGTGCGCGTGTTCTCCGTAACGATGTAACCTTCGTCGTCGCGTTCCAACTGGCCGTCGAAGGCTGCCGTATTGGGTATGTGTCCGATCGCCATGAACACACCCTCGACGGGCAGGTCGTCAATCGCTTGGGTCTTGACGTTACGCAGGCGCAGGCCGGTGACCTCGCCCTTGGCGACATCCAGCACCTCTTCAACCACCGAATCCCAGCGCACGTCGATGGCCGGCGCGGCGAGTACGCGATCCGCCATAATTTTGGACGCGCGGAACTCGTCGCGGCGGTGGATGACGGTCACATGCGATGCTATGCGCGACAGATAGAGGGCCTCCTCCATCGCCGTGTCACCGCCGCCGACGACCGCCACGGGGCGTCCTTTGAAAAACGCGCCGTCGCACGTGGCACAGGCCGAGACGCCTTTGCCGATTAGTTTTTGTTCCGAATCGAGCCCCAGATAACGAGCACTAGCGCCAGTCGCTATAATCACGGTGCGGGTTTCCAGCATGTCGCCGACCATCAGCGAGAGCTTTTTGGTTTCACCCGAAAAGTCACATCCCGTGACTTCATCCATCATATAGCGTACACCCAAACGCTCGGCTTGCTTGCGCATGGCGGTGACGAGCTCTGTACCCGTAATCGGATCCTCAAACCCGGGGAAGTTCTCGACATCTGAGGTTTGCGTGAGCTGACCGCCCGGCTGCATCCCCTCGATCACAATAGGATTCAAACTGGCCCGAGCCGCATAGATTGCTGCCGTCAGTCCTGCCGGGCCGCTTCCAATGATCACAACGTTTTCCATACCGTCTCTCTTTACTCTCTTACGTGTAACGCAAAATCTCATCGACCGTCGTGTAGCCGTCCAGCACGTTACGGATGGCGTCCTCACGCATGGTACGCATGCCCAATTCACGCGCGCGTTCACGGATGAACAGGGTCGGCCGCCGCTCGTTGATCAGATCGCGGATCGGATCACTCACGCGCAGATACTCAAACACGCCTTTCCGGCCTTTGTAGCCGGTTCCGTTACATTTGGAGCATCCGCGACCGTAGTAAAACGAGCGATCGCCGACATCCTGACGTTTGAGTTCCATGCGTTCCAACGTATCGTCATCCGGCACATACCCCTCCTTGCAGTTCAGGCAGATCGTACGCACCAACCGTTGCGCCAGCACTGCCTCCAAAGTCGAGGCGATCAGATACGGCGCGACGTCCATATCGATCAGCCGCGTCACCGCGCCGGCTGCGTCGTTGGTGTGCAACGTACTGAAGACCAAGTGGCCGGTCAGCGACGCCTGCACCGCAATCTCGGCGGTTTCCAAGTCACGAATTTCGCCGATCATGATAATGTCAGGGTCTTGACGCAGGAAGGCGCGCAGCACCTTGATAAAGGTGTTACCGGCGCTGGGATTGATCTGTACCTGAACGATGCCGTCCATATCATACTCGACGGGCTCCTCTGCCGTAAGCAGCTTAGACTCGACCGAGTTAATACGCCGCAGGCAGGAGTAGAGCGTCGTGGTCTTGCCGGAACCGGTCGGCCCCGTCACGACAATGATGCCGTTGGGCTTCTCGATGTCCATCGTCAACACTTCGTAGATATCTTCAGGCAACCCAATGTTTTCAATGTCGAGCGAGACCGCGCTACGGTCGAGCACACGCAACACCACGCTTTCGCCATGGGCGGTGGGCAAACACGACACACGCAGGTCCACCTGATGGCCCGCCACGGTCAACGCAATACGGCCGTCCTGCGGGACCCGGCGTTCGGCGATGTTCAGACCGGACATGACCTTGATGCGCGAGATGATCGGCAGCGCCAGACGGCGCGGCGGCGGCGACATCTCGTACAGCGCGCCGTCTACGCGGTAGCGGATCTTGAAATCGGTCTCGAACGGCTCGAAGTGAATGTCAGAGGCCCGGTCCGTCACGGCCTGGTACAACACCAGGTTTACGAACCGCACGACCGGGGCAGCCGAAGCCGCTGATTCCAGACTCTTGTCGTCGGTCTCGTCCACATCCAGCGAGGTATCCAGCGTCAGGTCAGACTCCAAGCTGTTGAGCATGTCGGAAACCGACGCGCTTTCATCCCCGTAGTGTTCCTTGACGAGGTCCGCCACATCCTTCTGGCGCGCCATTGCGAACTGTACGTCCTTGGTCAGGACGAACATAAGCTCATCCATCACATGTGGATCGACCAGATTCGACGTGGCGAGCGTGACGGTCCCGGCCGTTGCATAGATCGGCAGGACGCTATACATGCGGGCGACACTGGCTGGAATACTCTGGATCACCTCGGGATCCAGAGCCATAACCGAGAGGTCAACGACATCGCATCCCTGATAGGCTGCCATCATTCCCAGCAGATCATCTTCGCTCACAAAGCCGTTGTCGACCAGCAGTTGCCGGATCGGACGTCCTGTGTTCGCTTGATCCCCGCGCAATTCATCGGCCTGCTCCAGATCGATGATCCCATTGCTGACCACCAGATCAAGCAAAGGGTCATACGCCGGCGTGACCGGTGCCAAAGTTTCTCCCGACATGCCTTACCTCCTTGTCTGCAACTCTTCCTTCAGCTTCTGGACCAACGTGTCAGGATCCTGCGACTTCGTCACCAGATCGTCATACGAAATCAGTCCGCCCAGATAAAGGCTCATCAAGTGCGAATCGAGCGAGATCATGCCGTACTTCGCACCGGTCTGGATGTCGGAGTTGATTTGGAAGGTTTTGTTGTCGCGGATGCGCGAGCGGATCGACGGCGTCGAGATCATAATCTCAAACGCCGCAACGCGTCCGGGCTTATCCACGCGCGCCAGCAACAACTGCGAGATCACCGCGACCAAACCCACCGAAAGCTGCGTGCGAACCTGCTCCTGTTGGTCAATGGGGAAGGCGTCCACGATACGGTCGACCGTCGCGGAAGCGCCGGTGGTATGCAGAGTCGCGAAGACCAAGTGGCCGGTTTCCGCAGCCGTGATCGCGGCCTGCATGGTTTCCAAGTCACGCATTTCGCCGACGAATATCACGTCCGGGTCTTGGCGCAGCGCGCGGCGGATGGCCTCGGCGAAGGTAGGCACGTCATGGCCGATCTCGCGCTGGGTCACCACCGATTTTTTATGCGGGTGGTAATATTCGATCGGGTCTTCCACCGTGATGATGTGCACGTCACGCTCTTGGTTGATGATATCAATCATCGACGCCAGCGTCGTGGTTTTACCGGAACCGGTAGGGCCGGTCACCAGGATCAGTCCGCGGGGCTTGAACAGCAGTTCTTTGACCTGCTCCGGCAGACCGATCTGCTCCAACGTCAGTAGCTTGTTCGGGATCTGGCGCAGCACAATGCCGTAGTTGCCACGCTCCTTGAAGACACTCACACGGAAACGGGCCAGATCGCCAAACGGCAGAGAGAAGTCCGCGCCGCCGCACTGCTCCACCTCCTGCTGCTTGTCCTCCGCCATGATCGAGCGCGCCAGTGTCTCGGTGTCTTCGGCGGTAAGCGGCGGACTGTCCAAAGGTGTCAGCGAGCCGTGAATACGCAGCATCGGCGGCACACCCACGCGGATATGCAGGTCGGAAGATCCTTCATTAACCGTTACCTGTAACAAATCGTTCATGTTGATATCTGTACTCATCAGTCTGCATCTCCCATTGTGGCCCGCAACACTTCCTCAAGCGTGGTCACGCCCGAGGCAACCTTTAACATTCCATCCTCACGCAACGTCCGCATGCCCATCTCTCGCGCGCGGGTACGCAACACCGTGGCAGGCGCTTGATCAAAGATCAGGCGTTGGATCGAATCGTCAATCTGGAAAATTTCAAAAATACCTTTACGTCCCTTGTAGCCGCTCTGGGAACAACTCGCGCATCCCTTGCCCTTGTACATGGTTGACGTCGTTGAGAACTTGGCGTTCTGGGAGATTGCCCCGAGCATCTTCAGCTCTCGTTCCGTCGGCACATACTCCGCGCGGCACTTATCGCAAATCGAGCGCACCAAGCGCTGCGCCATCGCCGCGCGCAAGGCGGACGCAACCAAGAAAGGTTTAACCCCGATGTCCAACAGACGCGTCACGGCGCTGGGAGCGTCATTGGTGTGCAGCGTGCTGAAAACCAAGTGACCGGTCAGCGCTGCCTCCATTGCGATGTCCGCAGTTTCGTGGTCACGAATTTCACCGATCATCACAATATTCGGGGCCTGACGCAAAATCGAACGCAACGCTGCCGAAAAGTCAAGCCCCACGTCCCTGTTCACCTGCACCTGATTGATGCCGGACATCTGGTATTCCACGGGGTCTTCCACGGTGATGATCTTACGATCCGGCAGGTTGATCTGACCCAAGCACGCGTAGAGCGTAGTGGTCTTACCGGAACCGGTCGGACCGGTCACCAGCAGCACGCCGTCCGGCAGACCGATCAGCCGCTCGAACTTGTTCTGGTCATCCGACAGGAACCCGAGCTGGGGCAAGCCGAGCGCAAGATTGCTCTTGTCCAAGATACGCATGACGATACTCTCGCCGTGGTTGGTCGGCACCGACGAGACACGCAGGTCAAGATCGCGGCCTTGCACCTTGATCTGGATACGGCCGTCCTGCGGCACGCGTTTTTCCGAGATCTTCATGTTGGACATGATCTTGACGCGGCTGATGATCGCCGCCTGCAGGCGTTTGGGCGGACGCTCCACCTCGCGCAGCACGCCGTCAATACGGTAACGCACACGGAAATGACGCTCCATCGGCTCCAGATGAATGTCGGATGCACGCATTTTGACCGCCTCGGTCAGGAGCAAACTAACGAGGCGAATGACTGGGGCGTCCGAGTCTTTAGCGTCCGAGCCATCGTCGCCCGTCTTCTTCTCCTCAACGTCAATACTGGGATCGTCCTCCCCGAAGATGCTTTCGAACTCTTCGGGATAGAGAGTGTTCATCGCCTCTCTGACTTCGCTGCGCGGCGCAACCACCGCCTGCACGTCAGTCTTGAGCACATAACGCAGACTGTCGATGGTATCGTACGCCATCGGATCGCTTAGCGCCACGGTCACTGACACCTCATCGGCCAGGACCGGAACAACGCCATACTTGCGCGCGACCGAACTGGGTACCCGGTCCACGACGGCCGGATCAATGGCGTCTACATTCACGTGCACATAGTCGAGACCGAATTGCGCGGCAACCAAGGCCAGCACGTCATCTTCAGAGACGACCCCCGTTTGGACCAAAATATCAAGCGAGGTTTCGCCCTCCTGCCTGATTGAACCCACGACCGCATCAATCTGGTCGGCCGTCACATAGCCTTGCTCTAGTAGAAGCTGCAGCACATAATCGTCGTTAGAAGTCACCGTCGTTCTCCTTGCTTGCCGTACGAAGGAAAGAGTTTGCCAAAAAAATCGCTCGCGGGAAAGCCGCAATAGTCCCCGAGGATCTTGCAAAACTCCTTGTTTACAGGTGTGGCACGGGCATCTTGCCCGTGTTTCATGGGCGGGACGCCCATGCCACGAGGGGTTTTGCAAGTGCCTCCCCCTACTGTCCCTCCGCCAGCCGTTCGGCCACCAAACGGCCCACCTGCTTCGGATCGGCCTTGCCCTTGCTCAACTTCATCACCTGTCCCACGAGGAACCCAGCAGCCGCCTTTTTCCCGGCATGGAAATCTGCGACCGTCTTCGCGTTTTCCGCAAATACTTGAGCGATAAACGCCTCCAGCATCGACACGTCGCTCACCTGCGCGAGTCCACGCTCGTCAACAATAGCGCGCGGTGAACCGCCCTTTGCGAACACTTCGGGTAACAGTTCCTTGGCTGTGGGTCCGTTGATCACTCCTTCATCCACCAGCGTGACCAACTCCGCCAGCGCGGCAGGCGTCAACGCACATGCGTCCACGCCCGCTCCTGATTCGGAAAGAAGCCGCATCACTTCGGTCATGAACCAGTTGGACACCATCTTGCCCAGTTCGGGCTTGCACGCCCGCGCCGCCGCCTCGAAGAAATCAGCGTTCTCCTTCACGTCAGCCAGCACGCCCGCGTCATACTCGGGGATGCCGTACTCGGCCATCATGCGCGCGCGCCGCGCCGCCGGCGCCTCGGGCAACTGCGCCCGCCACGAATCGATCTGCGCCTCGGACAGCTCAACCGGCACCAAGTCCGGCTCAGGAAAATAGCGGTAGTCAAGCGCATCCTCTTTGCTGCGCATCGACTGCGTTTCGCCCAGTTCAGGATCCCAGCGCCGCGTCTCCTGCACCAGTGTTCCACCGCCCCTGACCACGGCCAGCTGACGCGTGATCTCATACTCCAGTGCCGCATGAATGCCCTTGAAGGTGTTCATGTTCTTGATCTCCACCTTCGTCCCAAGCTGTTCCTGACCTGCGGGACGCACACTGATGTTCACGTCCGACCGCATGTTGCCCTCTTCCAGATTGCAGTCGCTCACTCCCGCATACACGAGGATCTGCTTGAGGGCATGGAGATACGCCATCGCCTCGTCCGGCGAGGCCAGATCAGGCTCGGACACGATCTCGATCAAGGGCGTGCCGCAGCGGTTGAAATCCACCCCGCTAAAACGAGCGTAGTGGTTAATCTTCGCCGCATCCTCCTCCATGTGGATGTGGTGGATACGGATGCGTTTCGGTCCCTCTGGCGTCTCGATCGTGACACCGCCACCCAGACAAAGCGGATAGGTGTTCTGCGTGATCTGATAGTCCTTCGACATATCCGGATAAAAATAGTTCTTGCGGTCAAAGATGCTGTGACGGCTGATCTCGCACCCCAACATCAGACCGGAGATAACCGTCAATCGAACCGCCTCGCGGTTGAGTACCGGCAGCGCGCCCGGATATCCCATGCAGACCGGGCAAACCGTGGTGTTCGGCTCTTCGCCGAAAGTCAGGCTGCACCCGCAAAACATCTTGGTGGCGGTCTTGAGCTGAACGTGCGTCTCCAAACCGATAGTAACCAAATACGGAATCATTTTTGCCTCGTTGTTCATCGCGTCGCAATTTCCACCGCCCGTCCTGCCCGCAGCACCGCACACTCGCCGAGTACTGGTCCGAGGATCTGAAGACCGACGGGCAGCCCGGATGTGGTCCGGCCGCACGGCATCGAAAGTCCGCAAATTCCCGCCAGACTGGCTGGCACCGTGAACATTTCGCTCTGGTACATTTTGAGCGGATCGTCGCATGCCTCGCCAATCTTGTACGCCACTGTGGGCGTCACCGGCGTGAACAGCACATCGCACCGTTTGAACGCCTCGCCAAAATCATGCCGGATGAGCGTCCGCACTCGCAGCGCACGCCCGTAATAGGTATCATAACGTCCGCTACCCAGCACGTACGTTCCTAGGATGATCCGCCGCTTGACCTCTGGGCCAAAGCCCTCGGCACGACTCTGCGCGTACAGATCGAAGACCGATTCCGGCTTCGCTGCGCGGCGTCCATAACGTACCCCGTCGAACCGCGCCAAATTGGCCGACGCCTCAGCCGCAGCCAAGATCGTATAGGCCGCAACCGCATACTTCGTGTGCGGCAGACTCAGTTCCACGATCTCCGCACCCGCCGCTGCGCAAGCATCCACGGTCCGGCGTACACAGGCCGTCACCTCGGGATCGATATCGCCGGTGTCATATTCACGGGGCAAGCCGATCCGCATCCCCGCCATTCCGTCGCGCAACGTCGCCCGATAGTCCGGGACCGGCGCGTCCAGCGTAGTGCCGTCATGCGGGTCAACTCCCGCCAGCACCTGCAAGAGCAAGGCCGCATCCTCGACCGTGCGGGTCATGGGCCCCACCTGATCCATTGACGAGGCACACGCCGCAACACCGTAACGTGAGACACGGCCATAGGAGGGCTTGAGCCCCACACAGCCACAGAACGCGGCAGGCTGCCGAATTGAGCCGCCTGTGTCGGTGCCGAGCGCCGCAAGCGCCATGCCGCCGGCCACCACCGCCGCCGAGCCGCCGCTCGAACCGCCGGGGACGCGCGTGTGGTCATGCGGGTTACGCGTGATTTTGAACGCCGAGCCCTCGGTTGACGCCCCCATGGAGAACTCATCCATGTTGGTACGTCCCGCAAAGACCACGCCCGCCTCGCGTAGCCGCGCCGACACCGTGGCGTCATACGGTGCAATCATATCGGCTAACATCTTCGACGCGCAGGAGCAGGGCTGCCCCGCCACGCTGATCGCATCTTTCAAGGCCAACGGAATGCCCAGCAGGTCGCCGTCGCGCCCCGCCGCACGCGCCGCATCAGCCGCCGCCGCCTGTTGCAACGCCCCGTCCTCATCAACGTTCAAATAGGCATTCAGTTCGCCATCCTTTTCACGGATCGCATCCAGAACCGACTGCGTCAGTTCAACCGATGAAAACGTCTTCTGCCG
>DUPH01000346.1 GCA_012838435.1 Lentisphaerota bacterium
CTTTCGAGGGTCACGATCCCGCCCCCACGTGGAGGGTCTATGTCCGTCCGACCAGCAAGAAGGCGCTTGATTTTGAGGCGTGTGAAGCGTCGCAGCAGAAATACATCACAACATGGACCGCTTTTCCTGACGATATCGACGACGGGCGTTGGCACCATTATGCGATAACGGTTGAGAAGATAAACGTTTCCGGGCTCACCAAGACGGAACTCAGGCTTTATCGCGATTATGTCAGTCACGGCAGTCAGCAATTTACCGGGATCATTAAGTATCCCGACGACGATGCTTGTGCATTTACGATCGGTGCCGACAACAATTTCACCGGCTACATAGACGAGGTCAGAATAACTGATGGCGTCCTGCCGGTTTCTTCATTCATGCGTTCGATGCCTACGGGCACGAGCATTATCTTGAGGTAAGACGATGAATCGGACGAATACAATGACGACGATGGCGGCTGTCACAGCGGTTGTGGCGGTCTTGGGGGTGGGGGCGACTGAGGCTAAGTTTACGCCGTATACGGTGCAGGACTGCAAGGGCTACAACTCTTGGCCGATGATGCAGGCGATCGGGCAGCGGCTTGTGTGTACCTATAGCCGTGGTACCAGCCATAATATCGTCGAAGGCGTGAGAGGTGTTTTCGCGCGAGCGTCGGACGATGGCGGAAAAACGTGGTCCAACGAGGTTTGCGTGGCCAATGAACCGAATTACGGCGAAGTGACCATCGGCAAGGGGCTTGACGAAAATGGCGCCATGTTGCTCTGGGTGCGCTGCTTCGGCGGCCCCAAGAACCATCATGACCTTTATCGCACGAAGGACGGCATGACGTTCGAGAAGATATCAACGCCGTCGCTTTCGCCGTTGCCCATGCAGATAACCGATGTCTTTCACGTTCCGGGCAAGGGGATGATGTCGCTTTGGTTTGCCGGAAACTACAAGGATGATCGCAGTCACTCTTGGGGCACGCTTGTCAGCACGGACAATGGCCTCACATGGAAGCAGACGACCATCGAGAAGGAGCTTTCAAAGGCCGATTGGCCCACCGAACAGTCCGCTGTGTATGTCGGCGACGGTAAGATATTTGCTCTGGCCCGTACAGAGGTCTCGGGTTCTTCCGGCGGCTTGCAGTTCCAGTTGACGTCGGTCGATTCGGGTGTGACGTGGAAGCGTGAGCGTACCAACATCGGCGATATCTTATGTTCGACGCCGTCACTGGTCTACGACGCGCAGTCCGGACTTGTGAGCAACTACTACTTCGAGCGCGGCAAGGGTCTGGTGAAGCGCCGCGTTAATGCGCTGGCAGAGGTGTGGTCCAAGCCGACCGCATGGGCCGAGCCCGAGATCGTCGGGAGAGGTAGCGAGAGCCCTTGGGACACAGGTAACGTCAATGTCACCGTGATCGGCAACACGCACTTCCTCGCTTATTATTCCGGAACCCATCCCAACACCACCGTCTATGTGCTCCCCGTGCCCGCGCCTAATGCGTCCGCGCGGAAGTAAAGGCCGCGCCCGGAATTTTTAACGCAGAGACGCGGAGACGCAGAGGTTTTGGGATGGCAGTGCTCGGTTTTTCTCACACGAAGGCACGAAGGTCACAAAGGTTTTTTTAGGGGCTGGGCTGGCCGCAAGTCGCACGTCGCGGGTCGCGAGTCAACCACTCTTATTGCGACCACCCAGTGGTCGCTAAGATGAGTGTAAAAGCCCTGCTCTGTTGTGTCACGCGAAGACGCGACGGCTGGTGGGCGGTCCCCGCGAGCCGAGCCACTTGAGAGTTGAAAGTTGAACGTTGAGAGTTGAGCGTTTTTTCTTTTATTTAGCATTGGAAAACCCGTGCCCCTGTCTTGATGTCCAAGTTGTAGGCAAGGTGTGAAACGACTAAGCCTAAAAAGAGCAGTTGAGCATGCAGATTTTGAGCAAAGCCCCGTAAACATTGGTTTCCGTTGAGATCCGCGCCGCACCTATTTGGTGCAGAACGCAATTTCTGATTGGAACCACGGAACACA
>DUPH01000037.1 GCA_012838435.1 Lentisphaerota bacterium
CCGACCATGTGTTCGCCCGCGAGGAGGCGGCGCACGCCGTGCTCGGTTAACACGCAGACGTTGGCGTACATCTGCAAGTCGTTCGGCGCAAGGGTACGTCCAGCCAGCACTGGTCGCCGCACGACCTCAAACCAACCGGGCACAGTCTCCACCACTCGCAACTCAAGCTGGCGCTCTTTGAGACGCGCCATGCGGCGGGTCATACGTGCCGGGACGGTGAGCACTACGCCGGGCACGGTCTCGCGAATGCGCGCCTCGTCGTCATACAGCAAGCCGTAGATCGCCAGCCGACCGCGCTGTGCACCGGTGTTCGAGCCCTCTTCGTCGGTCGGCTTAACCGACATCACCATGATATTTTCGCTGCCGAGGCGCTTGATAGAATCCAGCGCCTGCTGGCTGGCCCCCTCGCCCACAGCCAGCATGGCGATCACGCTACCGACACCGAACACCACACCCAGCATCGTCAGGAACGAGCGCGTCTTGTGACGCCAGACATCCGTGAGACCCAACTTAATGAAAGGCCAGAAGTAGAGGATCTGGTTCACGATCGGATCTCCTCACTCGAGAGAATCACGCCGTCCTTCAGCACGATTTTGGCCTTCGCGTACTCGGCGATGTCCAACTCGTGCGTGACCAGAATGATGGTCTTACCTTGATCGTGCAGTTCTTGGAAAAGTGCCATGATTTGCACGCTGGTCGCGCTATCCAGATTGCCGGTGGGCTCATCGGCCAGCAACACGGCGGGGTCATTGGCCAGCGCACGCGCCACCGCGACGCGCTGCCGCTGACCGCCGGAGAGTTCCGACGGCAAGTGGCGCAAACGGTGCGCGATACCCACGCGCTCAGCCAACACCTCCGCTTTCTGGCGGCGCTCGTTCGGCGGAACTCCCAGATAGAGCATCGGTACTTCGATATTCTCGTAGACCGTGAGCTGCGGGATCAGGTGGAAACTCTGAAAAACGAAGCCGAGATTGCGCAGACGGTGGTCGCTCAGTTCGTTGTCGTCCATCTCCGCGACATTCACGCCGTTCAGCCAGTAGGCACCACTCGTAGGACGGTCGAGGCAGCCGAGGATGTTGAGCATCGTGCTCTTGCCTGATCCGCTGGGACCCATGATCGCCCAATAGGAACCGGTGTTGATCGAAAACGAAACACCGTCAAGGGCACGCACCGTCTCGTCGCCAACACGGTAGTAGCGCTTGACGTCATCCAGCCGCACCACCTCATTCGCGCGCGGCCGCTCGCGTTCTGTGGTCCGGAGAATCATCCCTGACGGACACCTCCGGCAGGCGACGTTTTAGGCCCGTTGGACTCGCGGGCACGTCCGGCGGCGGGTTTGGCGGCCGTAGTTTTCGGTTTACGCGGGGCGCCGTCAGCGGGGCGCGCGCCATTACCGCGCGCGGGTTCCTTGGAACGCTCGGATTCCTTGACCTCTTCCTGCTTCTCCTCTTTCACGGGCGGCGCCAACATAACCTCCTCGCCAGAGCGCACGCCTTCGAGCACATGGATCATGCGGTTATTGTCGAGCCCGACGCGCACGATACGCGGCACCCACTCACCGCCGTCATTGACATAGACGCGCGGCACGCCCTCCACGCGCACCACGCACTGCACCGGCACATACAAGGCGTCTTCATAGGACTCCTTGATCAACTCGACCGCACAACTCATACCGGGGCGGATCGTAACATCCTTGAAGTCACATTCGATCTCGCACTTGTAGAGCTTGAGGTCGGGATTCAACTGTGCGCTCTGTCCGTCCGGCAGGATACCGATCTTGACCAGGCGGCCATCGAAGACCCGGCCCGGAAAGGCATCGATCTTCACGCGCGCCGGCATGCCGGTATCGATCTTGTTGAGGCTGGCCTCGGGGATCATGACTTCCACCACCATGCCGGATTCGAGCGGAATATAGATCAGCTCTTGACGCTCCACCGCCATAGAGCCGACCTCCAGAGGTTTGATCCACCACTTGCGGCTGGCGATTTGCACCGTCGAAGCATACAGGATCATGCCGTTGGTCGGCGCGTAGATCTTGCTTTTCGAGATCTGGAAATTGAGCTCCGCCAGCCGGTTGGTAGCGCGGTCGCGCTCGCG
>DUPH01000347.1 GCA_012838435.1 Lentisphaerota bacterium
GGCGGCCCGGCCCAAGCATGCCGCCGATGGCCCTTCTGCTCCTCGCCGTAGGCGTTTCCGCTGACCGCCCCACAGGTGTCCATCGACACCGCCGCGTAGCCGCGACTGTTCCAGAGCTTGACCCAGCGCACAAAGGCCGAACCGCCGCCACCGTGGATCAATACGATGCCCGGCACCTTGTTCGTGGATGAGGCCCCAGCGGGAAGCCCGTAGTAAGCGAACACGCGCGTGGGGCGCCCCTGATACGGCTCGCCTTCGTAAAAGACGGTCTTCACCTCGTTGGTGACAAACTCAGTGGCCTCGAAAAGTCGTGGCGTCTGATAGAGTGCCGCGCGGTCCCAAGGACCGACCGGCCCGCCGCGGAGCGACTGGAACGCCGCCAACACCAGACATATACAAAAAACTGTAACTCGATTCATGCCTGTCATGTAATCGGATGCAGTGACAAGAACCGCGCTGTGCGCGGGTCGCGGCACCGCTTTCTCTCCGCGCTACGCGCGGAAACACTCCCCACTCCTGCCTCAAAAAGCGGCGTCGCGCGGAATACCGCTTGCCGCCGCACTCCAAATTCTTTCGTCACACTTGCGGTCATGCCACCACCCTCCTCAAACCACCGATCCTCGCATGCCCGGCGCGGCCGTGTCCGGCCGCCACGTCAGCGTTTCGCCAATTCGCAGCGCGGCGACATCAAGACATCCGGCCTCGCTCTCTAGCACGCGTACTGCGTGCCATCCCCCCCCGACCATCAATCTGCCGGGCGGCACATTCTGGACCACGCGTGTCACCAGCCAAGCCCGATCCAAAAACACTAGATCGATCGCAAACCGCATGCCGACGGTATGCACAGCACGGCAACGCTCGATCAGCAACGCCGCGTCCGGACCCAATGCACGACATCCCAGCAGGCCGCGCAACCGCGTGAACCACGTCGCGGCACGCGCAGTCCGCCGCACCCAGACCTCGTCCCCGCGCATCATGCAACCATATTCCACAACCACCCCGGGCTTTACCGATCCAGCTTGATCGAACTTCCGAACGCAGGCGGCAAGGCCGGCCACGGCGGACGTCCCTCGCGCACGCGATTCAAATCGGCGAGCACGAGTTTCCAGTCGCGATGGCGGTTGTCAGGATCCTTGGCCGTCAGTTTTTCCAACAGCAGTGCGAAGGGAGTTCCCAGATCCTTGGCGATGCCCCGCGGATCAGGTGCCTGCTCGTTGCCGACATGGCAACGCAACATCTCGTCATCGCTCTTGCCCTGAAAGAGCATACGTCCTGTAATCATGTGATACAACGTAGCGCCCAACTCATAGATATCCGAACGGCAATCCAACTTATCACTGCCATAGACCTGTTCGGGCGACATATAAGCGGGAGTACCGAGGATCTCATCGGACTGGCTCTTTCTTTCGCTGGCCAACAGCGTAACCGACCGGCTGAGCCCGAGATCAGTGACCTTCACAGTCCCGTCTGCATCAGCCATAATGTTGTCGGGCTTGATGTCGCAATGCACCATCTGGTAATGCGTCCAGGCGTAGTCCATCGCCACCGCGACGCTTTCTGCGACGATCAGGGAGTCTTCTTCGGAGACTTGGCCTTTCCGTCGCAGCAAGTCGCCAAGGGTGTAACCGTCCACCAGTTCCATGACGAAGTAATAGACGCCATCAGAAAAGTTCGCGTCATAGACCTGCACAATGCCCGGATGCTTCAACTGCGCCGCAGCGCGCGCTTCCTCGCGGAAACGCTGAATATCGTCGGGATCCGTGGCAAAGGACGAGGAGAGGATTTTGACCGCCACATAGCGGTCAAGCGAGACCTGACGTGCCTTCCAGACCGACGCCATACCGCCGCGTCCTAGAAGACCCAGCACCTCGAAATTGGGCAATTTGAATGCGGGTATTTCGCTCATCGGGATTGTGCTCCTTCCCCCCGGCATGCTGGACACAGCACCTGGGTTTCTCCTTTACATTCTGGACACGGCGCACCTTTCACGTCGCCCGTTCCCTTGCATCTTCTACACGGCATCAGGCCGGTCCCCGTACACCGCGTGCAACGCGGTGCCAAACCGCTACCGTCACACTTCGAACAGGCCACACTTCCGCTACCTTTGCAGACCGGGCACGGAATCTCTCCCAACCCGTCGCAACGCGGACACTTTTTGACCGCCTCTTCATTCAGCCGTCTCTCTTTTCGCGCGCCGGTTCGGCGCGTCTCCTTGAGCACACCTTGCGTACACCCCTCAAAATCACACGGTTTCCAACCGCTTCCACGGCAAGCCGTACACGCTTGGCGTGCCGTTTGCTGACATTCGCGGCAAGGCATCGGCATGCCGGTCATAATCAACGCGCGCTGCTGATTGGAAAGCAGTTTGTCCAGCGCGGGCGGCACCAAGACGCGCCCGACCTTGACATCGCCGGCCACCATCTGCCGCTGCTCGAACTCCGTCCGCCCCTGCAAGAGTTGCATCTTAGCCTTCGACACCTCCTTAAGCCCGGGGAGCGTGCCAGCCCCTTTGCACGTGGGGCAGGGCACGCCGGAAACAGACTTGAGCCCCTTGCTGGAATCAACCTTGCTGAGATCGAGCTGATAACGTCCGCTACCGTTGCACCGCTTGCAAGGCACCGTTCCCCGCTGCACAAGGCTCAGTGCACGCGCACTGCCCGTCAGAATCGCTTCGCTCACAGTGTCCGGGAAGGTTCCTGCCGGCACGAGCCGCATCAGCGCCATGGCATTCTGATAATAGCACAGTGCCAACTCCGGCTGCTTTGCCTCTAACTCCCGGGCCAGACGCACATTCGCCTCCACAATGCCTGCTGCCAGACGCCCCACCTCCGCCTTGTCATCAGCCTGTGCGGTCGGTTGTTCGACCGCGGTCGGCGTATCGGCCTTCGGCTTGGGCAGGGCTTCCTTGCAATGGCGGCACACCGCATCACCGGCCCGCGCCTCGCGTCCGCACTTCCCGCACACAATCAAACCCTGCGCCCAGAGCACGCCCGCAACCAGCAACGACATGCTCAAACACCGCCATACGCTTGCCATCACTGACCTCCTTTGTCTTTTCCTTCACCTTCTTCAGCAGCTTTGTATTCACGCAGCTTACGGTGCAACGTGCGGCGACTGATGCCCAACTCCTCCGCCGCCCGTGTGCGATTGCCGCCGTTCTTCTCCAGTACCGCCATGATTTTGCGGCGCTCAGTCTCGGCCAGCGATCCCGACGCCAACACCGGCGTCCGAAGCGTCACTCCGCCACCGCTCTTAACGGCATCGCGGATATTCGCTGGAACATCACGTGCCGTAAGCCGCTCCGAACGCGACAGCACCACCATCTTCTCGATCGTATTGCGCAGTTCACGCACATTGCCCGGCCAAGCGTAGGCCTCAAGGATATTCAGGGCATCCGGCGTCATCCCTTCGATCTGTCTGCCGTTCTTCTCGCTATACTCTTTCAAGAAACGGCTGGCCAACAACGGGATGTCACCGGCGCGCTCCGACAACGGCGGCAGCGTGATGTCCACGACATTCAACCGGAAGTAGAGGTCTTCGCGGAACTTGCCCTGAAGCACGGCATCACGCAGATTGCGGTTGGTCGCCGCGATCACGCGGATATCGACCTCGATCGTCTCTTCGCTACCCACTCGCTCAAACGTGCGCTCCTCAAGCACGCGTAGGAGCTTAACCTGAATGGAGGGATCGATTTCAGAAATCTCATCAAGAAAAAGCGTGCCGCCATCCGCCAGTTCAAAGCGCCCCTTGCGTTGCACGGTGGCGCCGGTAAAAGCCCCCTTCTCATGGCCGAACAACTCGCTCTCGAGCAGCGTCGCGGAGAGTGCCGCGCAGTGCACCGCCACGAACGGCCCTTTGGCGCGCGTACTGAGACGGTGGATCGCCTGCGCCACCAGTTCCTTGCCCGTCCCGCTCGGCCCCTGGATCAGAACCGACGCCTGGGTCGGTGCCGCCTGACGGATGATATCGAACACCTGTTTCATCGCGTCCGACTCGCCCACGATGTTTTCCATGCCGTATTTTTCGTTGAGCTGGCTCTCAAGGGTTTCGACGCGGTGTTCAAGATCACGCGATTTGAGTGCGCGCGCCACCAGCATGTCCAAATGGTCGAGGTTGACAGGCTTGGTCAAAAAGTCGTAGGCACCCTGCTTCATCGCGTCAACGGCCGTCTCAACCGAACCATAGGCGGTCAACAAGATGCAGACCGTACGGGGATACTGCGCCATCACACGCCGTAACAATCCCAGACCATCCGTACCCGGCATGCGCAGGTCAGAAAGCAGCAAGTCCACCTGCTGTCCGCTGCCCATCAACGACAACGCCGCATCGGCACTCTCCGCCGTCAACACTGTATAATGACGTTGTAACGCACGCTGCAAGCCATCGCGCGTATTCTTGTCATCGTCCACAACGAGGACCACTGGTTTGCCGTTTCGTTTCATGCCATCATTCTACCACTTCTGGAGTGCCGTCGAACGGCGTCTGCGATTTATTTTTTTTCGTGGCGGCCGGAGGGGTGAGCAGACGAACCCGCCGTTCGGAACGCGGCAGGCGCACTTTAAAACAGGTTCCCACGCCCTGCTTGCTCGACAACTCGATTTCGCCACCATGCTCATCGACAATCCGCTGCACAATCATCAAACCCAGCCCGCTGCCGGTCTGTTTGGATGTGCGGTAAGGTTCAAACACGCGCTGCAACTCTTCCGGCGCAATCCCCTTTCCCGTATCGACAAAGGCGATATCCACATACACGTCACCCGCGCTCACCTCGATTCGAAGCGCACCACCGTCCGGCATCGCCTCCAGCGCGTTTTTGATGAGATTGAAAAACACCTGCTTGATCTGCGACCGGTCGAGCTGCACCGTCGGGATCGTATCCGTGATGTCCACCGACACCGTGATGCGGCGATTCTCAAACTCAGTTTTCAGCAGTGCCAACGTTTCCCGCAACACATCGGTCACCTGCTCTGTCCGCATCACTGGCTGCGTCGGACGCAACGCACGCAAAAACTGCCGGATGATCGTATCCAGCCGCTCCACCTCGGCGCGGGCCACACCCACCAGATTGGCCAGCGGCTCGCGCGTGTCATCCGGCAGATCCTGCAGTTCGCGTGCAAGAAGCTGCAGGTGAATGTTGAGGGCATTCAACGGATTGCCGATCTCGTGCGCCACACCCGCCGCCAGCAGCTTGACCGCGTTAAAGCGCTCGCTCTCTAGCGTCGAGGCTTCCTGCTTGCGGTCGCGCGTGACATCACGCAGAATCACCAGAACGCCCTTTTCGACAAGGCCTTCCTCATGCAGCGGCATTGCGTACACACTGATGAAACGGTGTTCGGGATAGGTGATTTCGATTTCGCGCGTCACCATCCGTGCCCAGCCGCTGTCTGAGGCCGGCACCTCCAACAGGTGCTCCCAGTCCCAATCGCGCAAAACACGCATGATCGAACGCCCCTTGGTCCGTTTGAAATCAAACCCCGCGAGCCGTTCAGCAGCATGGTTGGCGTAGAGCAGATGGCCGTCGTTATCGATAACCACCAAACCCTCTTGGATCGTCTGGAAAATAGTCTCCAGAAACCCTCGTTCCTGCACCAGGCGCACCATCTGCGCCTGAAGACTCTCAGGGTTCAACTTGTCGATCCGCGCGACCAATCTATCAAAAAAACCGGAAGCCATGCACGCCACTTCACTTCTGTGTCTATTTGACACACACTATAATGAACGCCCCCCCATTCTTCAAGCGCAAACACCCTGTTTTAGTTCATTAGTGCCGTGCCGACCGATAAAGCCAATAAGGCACTAATAAACTCATTGGCTGTTCCTGCTCGGCGTCCTTTCGTTCTTTTCCCCTTGCATCCCCCCGTCCCCCCGTCTTACCATACCATACATCCACTAATCGAAAGGACGGCCATGAAACACACAGCATCCCGCTTCACATGCTCGCTCCGTTCACTGCGCATTCGCAGCTTGGCGTTTGCGCATCTCGCGTTGCTCATCCCCTTTGTCTTACCCGCCGACACCTTCGGCCCCTACACCTACACCGTCAGCGACGGCCAAGCCACCATCACTGACTTCGACAGCACCTGCTCGGGCAATTTATCCATCACCAACGAACTGGGCGGTTGTCCTGTCATTTCCATCGGCGACGATGCCTTCCGCAACCGCACCGCCCTCACCGATGTCACCATCCCTGACAGCGTTACAAACATCGGTAATTGCGCCTTCGCCGGTTGCACCAATCTCACCACCATCCTTTTCACCAGCAACGCCCCGACCATCCAAGACAACTCATTCGATAACACTCCCGCTACACTCTACTATCTTCCCGAAACCACCGGATGGTCGGAGACCGTCGCGGAGCGCCCAACCAAACTGATTCCGCTTTGGTACAGTTCGGACGGTACGCAAATCACAATCACGGATCTTGATCATCGGTACGTAGGCCACATCCCTCTCCCGACGATATTGGACGGATGTCCCGTCACATCTATCGGCCCCAGAGCCTTCTATGGTTGCATCAACCTCACATCCGTCACTCTTCCAGAGAGTCTCACAAACATCAGCGACGAAGCCTTCTACGACTGCTCCGCCCTCTCCGACATCATTATCCCCAGTGATATAACAAACATAGGCAGCTACGCCTTCGCTGGATGCACCAACCTCACATCCGTCCTCTTCACCGGCGACCTCCCGACCATTCAAGACAACACATTCGACAACACTCACGCCACAAACACGCTCTATTACCTTCCCGACACCACCGGGTGGTCTGAGACCGCCGCAGGGCTCCCAACCAAACTGGTCCCGCTCTTGTACAGTTCCAATGGTACACAAATCACGATCACCGGTCTCAATGATGATGGGTGGGGGTATACCGGCCACCTTCCCCTTCCAGCGGTATTAAACGGACTTCTCGTCACCGCCATCGCTGACGGCGCCTTCGTCTCCCGCGCCCTCCTTACCTCCGTCACCATCCCCGACAGTGTCACATCCATCGGCAGTTACGCCTTCGAACACTGCACATCCCTCACTTCCGTTCTCTTCACTGGCAATGCCCCGGCAATGAATACCACCGTGTTCTACAGTGCCCCCGCCACGCTCTATTACCTTCCCGGTACAACTGGCTGGTCATCTTCCTTTGCCGGGCGTCCCGCCGTCTGCTGGAACCCCGCCTTCAGTTCGACGTCACTCGCCTCCGGGGTATTTGCCTTTACGCTCACCGGCAACGCCAGCATCCCCGTCCGCATCCAAGCCAGCGACAGCCTCATGTCCCCCCACTGGCTCCCCCTCTCCGACACCGTTATCCCCGCCTCCGGCACCCTCGACTTCATCGACCCTGACCCCCTCGCGCTTCTACCGCATTGTCTTCCCCCAGTAACTTAATTGCTATGTTAAAGAGTCCCTTTTCGTGTTTCATGCTTCTCGCTCTCATGCTCGTGCCGGGCTTGGCTGTCAGGGCGCAGACGCGCGTCTGGCTTGACGAGCTGGATCTTGCCTATATGAGCTGCGGTTGGGAGCATCCCCTCGCACGCCAGGCGGTCGGCGGCAGTCCCCTGAAAATCGCACGGAAAAAGTTTGAGCGCGGTGTCGGCACGCACGCGCCGAGTTGGTTCGCGATCGAGACCGGCGGCGAGGCATTGCGCTTCGAGGCACAGGTCGGCATGGATGACGAAGCACTGATCCGCGGTCGGGGTTCCGCCATTTTCCGCGTGTACGCCGACGGCCGGCTCGTGGCCGATTCCGGCGTACGGCATGCCCGGCAGCCCGCGCACAACTTGACGGCGGAACTGGCTGGTGCCAAGGTGGTCGTGCTGGAGGTCTCAGACGCCGGCGACGGCAGCACACACGATCACGCCGACTGGTGCGACGCCTTTTTCACGGTGCGTGACGGCGCGGTTCTGAAGCCGTTGCCGCGTCCGCCGACGGAGCAAATGGGCATCCTGACGCCGAAACCGTCAAAGGTACCGCGCATCAACGGCGCGCGCGTCTTCGGCGTACGTCCCGGCCGTCCCGTGCTCTTCACCATCCCGGTCAGCGGCGAGCCGCCCTTCACCCTGACGGTGGACGGACTGCCGGAGGGCCTTGCGCTGGATGGCACGCGCGGCCTGATCACAGGATCGGTCGCCGAGGCGGGCAGCTACCGCGTGACCTTCCGCGCCACCAATGCGCACGGCACCGCCGAACGCGAGTGGCGCTTGGAGGTCGGTGAACGCATCGCACTCACGCCGCCGATGGGCTGGAACTCGTGGAACTGTTTCGCGCACACGGTTTCGGATGCCAACATCCGCACCGCCGCGCAGGCCATGGTCGAAAGCGGCTTGATCCGACACGGCTGGAGCTATGTCAATATCGACGACTATTGGCAGACCTCGCCGGGCGAACGCACCGACACCTCGCTCATGGGACCGGCACGCGACAGCGCCGGACGCATCCTGCCCAACGCACGTTTTCCTGACATGGCAGCGCTCTGCCGCGATGTCCATCGGCTCGGCCTCAAAATCGGCATCTACTCGTCGCCGGGCTCAACCACATGCGGCGGATGTGTTGGAAGCTGGGGTCACGAAGTGCAGGATGCGCAAACTTATGCCGAATGGGGCTTTGATTATTTGAAGTACGATTGGTGCAGCTATGCACAACGCGCCCGCGACGATTCGCTTAGCGAGTTGATGCGTCCCTATCGCGTGATGAACCGGGCGTTGCGCGCACAGCCACGCGATCTACTATTCAGCCTCTGCCAGTACGGCATGGGGCATGTGCCGGCCTGGGGCGCAAGAGTCGGCGGGCAGTGCTGGCGCACCACGCACGACATCGTGGACACGTGGGAGAGCGTGATCGGGATCGTGCGAGCGCAGGAGGGCTTCGAGCTGTTCGCCGAGCCCGGCGCTTGGAATGATCTCGACATGCTGGTGGTCGGCACTGTCGGATGGGGAACGCCGCACCCGACACGCCTCACGCCAAACGAACAGTACAGCCACATCTCATACTGGTGCCTGCTCGCCTCGCCGCTGCTGCTCGGTTGCGACCTGACACAACTCGATCCCTTCACCCTAAACCTGCTGACCAATGATGAAGTACTGGAGGTCAACCAAGATCCGCTGGGGCGGCAAGCGGTGTGCGTGCAGCACGACGACGCACAGGAAATCTGGGCAAAAACAATGTCGGACGGCAGTACCGTCGCAGGGCTCTTCAACCGAGGTTGCCTGACCCGCACCGTCACGCTGCCGTTTGCATCGCTCGGGCTGAAAGGCCCGCAGCGCCTGCGGGACCTCTGGCGTCAGAAAGACCTCGGCGTCATCACCGCCGATACCTTCACGGCGGAACTTCCGGGACACGGCGTACTGCTGCTTAATGTACGACAAGCGCACTAGCGCGGCCGCGCTACGCGCGGAGTTAGCATTTAGGATTTAGGAGTTAGGAGTTTTCGACTTCAGCGTTCAGAGTTCGACGTTCAGCGTTCAGAGTTAAAAAAACGTTTAACGCTCAACGCTCAACTTTTAACGCTCAAGTTATAGGCAAGGAATTAGGAATTAGGAGTTGGTAGACATACCTCCTAAATCCTACCTCCTAAATCCTAAATTCACCTCTTGCCTATCACCTATTACTTCTTCCCTCGCCAGCGCTTCGATCGCGCCGTCGACCGTAGCCTCGGCGGCCACCACGTCGGGTGCGCGTCCATGCGCCGTCAGCGCGGCGGCTGTGGGCTTGCCGATCGTCACCACCGTCTTGTCCGTTAAGGCGGCAACTCCCGCCTGCGCGATGAACGCCTCCACGGCTGAAGCGCTGGCGAAGAAGACGGCGTCGAACGCTGGCAACTGTGGATAGACGATCGGTTCGTTGGTGTAGAGTTGCACGTCATCGACCTGAGCACCCTGAGTGCGCAAGACCTCCGCCAGTAGCGGCCCCGCCTTCGCGGAACGCAGGCGCAACACCGACTGTCCGGTAAAATCATACTCGCGCAGGAGCGCCGTCAACCCTTCGGCGCTGTAATCCATCGGCGGAGTCAACTCCGGCGTGAAACCATGGCTTTCAAATGCTGCGGCACTGCCGGGGCCGCATGCCATCAGCTTCGGCATGCATCGCCAGTCGAGACGGACGTCACGCGCCATCGCCACCAGGAAATGGACGGCGGAGGGCGAGGTCAGCACCAGCCAGTCGTAGGTCGCCAGCCGTTCAACGGCCGTCGTCGCCGCCGCGCAGGGTGTGAGGCGGATCATTGGCTTCAAGAGCGGCACACCGCCGAAATCGATGATCCGCACGGCCGCCTTTTCAAGCAGCGCCTCGCTACACGTCACCAAGACCCGGCACCCGCGCAATGCGCCGGTGTCGCGACGGAAGGCGGTAGCGGCAGGCGGGCCGATCACCAGCAGTCCGGGGGCATCGGTCTGCGGCAGTTCTGCGGTACCCGCACGCAGAGCTGACAAGGTGGTGCGGCAGACCGTCTCGTCATCCGCGCCCGCGTTAAAGATGACCGCGACCGGTGTATCGGCATCCCAGCCCTCCTCCAACAGATCACCGGCCATCGCGTCCGCGACACGCACCGACATAAAGAGCACCAGCGGCAATTTCTGCCGCACGTCTTGGGAAACGCCCGCCACCGCGCCGCCCTCGGCGCGCGGCGTCAAGGCCGTGAAACCGCGTGCGACACCGCGCCGCGTCAACAGCATGCCGGTCGGCGTGGTGGCCACCGTCAAGGCACTGACCCCCGCCAACACACGGTAGGGCAGCGCGAGCCGATCCAACTCGTCGGTCTCCTCGGCCAGCCGTCCGAACAGCCCCGGGTCACCGCCTTTCAGACGCACCACCCGCTTGCCCTGTCTGGCAAAATCCGCGATCAGCGCGGTGATGTCCGGCTGACGCACGGTATGTTCGCCGCAGCGCTTGCCCACGAAAATCTTTTCCGCATTCTCCGGTAGGAAGGTCAGCAGATGATCGTCCATCAGCACGTCATACAGGCATACTTCCGCATGGCGCAACGCCTTGATGCCGCCCCATGTGCAATAATCGGCCGACCCCACACCCGCGCCGACAAAGCGTACGGCTTTGACGAAATAGGCGCGCAGCGCAGACAGCACCGGATCGCCCAGTCGGAAGGTCACCGCCAGCCGTCCCTGGCCGGCGGGCACCGGCAGTTCTGAAAGCGGTATCCACTCGCTCACGCGTGCTTCCAGGCCGAGCCGGTTCAGCGCCGCGCCAGCCATCAGCAGGGCGTCATAGCTGCCGGCGTCGAGCTGCTCCAGACGCGAAGGGATCGCGCCGCGGATCGGCTTGAGCACCGCTTGCGGAAAGCGGCGCAGCGTACAGGCCGCGCGACGCTCGCTACTGACCCCCACCACCGGCTTCTCCGGCAGGTCAGTCCACGTTTTACCTTGCGGCAGAACCCACGCATCGCGCGGGTCCTCACCCCAGGGCAACCAAAACCAATCAAGATCATCAGGAAACGGATCGGGCAGGTCCTTGGCGCTGTGTACGGCCAGATCGATATGCCCCTCGCGCAAAGCGTCATCCAAATCGCGCGTGAAAAAATCCGGCGGGCTGACGCGCAGGTCGGTCGCCAAATCACGGTCGCCGGGGGTGTCAACCGTGACCGTCTCAAAGGTCAGCGCCGGAAACAACGTGGCGAGGCGTTCGAGCGCGCTCTGCGTCTGCAACACCGCCAACGCACTACCGCGTGTCCCTGTTTTTAAGGTTGTATTTTTACACATGTTGCGGCGTATTGTGTCTGTCTGATGCAGACCTTTCGTAATCGTTGGTGACAAGGGGCATGCAAGTCGAGAGCGTGTTTTGTGTATGCGCAGTCGGGAGCGCGGGCGTCCCCGCCCGCAGAAAGTTGAGCGTTGAGCGTTGAGAGTTGAACGTTTTTTTAACGCAGAGACGCAGAGACGCAGAGGTTTTTGGGGTGGCGGCGTGACCGCCGCCGGGAGGGGCAAGCGTCTGCTTGCCCGCGGACGAGCAGACGCTCGTCCCTCCCGTTGCTCCGCAATGGAACCCGAAACCATCTTTCCGCACAGCGGAAAGCGGCTCGTGGGGACAC
>DUPH01000348.1 GCA_012838435.1 Lentisphaerota bacterium
GCCGGGCAGAACCTGCCACCCCCCACTCATATATCCCGGCTGAGGATGCTGCGCTCGCGTCCGGCTTCACCCAGAGGGCCACCGTAAAGGACATGTTAGAGACCGGCAGGCCGTCGATCTGTCCGCCGTTCGGACCGACGAGCCATGCTCCCGCACCGTCCAGCGCGAGCACACTGCCGCGCTCCGGATCGTCGGCGAGCCACTGCGCCTGCGTGCCGTGCGTGGTCAGATGGTTGGCGCGCGGGCCGGAGTCCCTGCCGACCTGCGCCGCATCGTCGAAGCGCCACCAGCCGGTGATATCCACCCTGTTCCCGCACACTAGACTGCCATTCTCCAGCCTGACTGATGACACACGCTGCGCGTCCGTCACGACCAGCGCGTTGCCGCGCGTGAAACGCAACGTACCGTTAGTGAAACACCCGTCAAACACTCTCACGCTCGCCTCGCCCCCGACCGACAACGTATGCCCGCCCAGATCCACCGTCGTCTGCGGTATACACCGCGATTCGATACCGCCGATCTGCGCGTCGCCCTCAAGTCGCAGCGTGGCGTCAGGAGCCTCCACAAACACCGCGCCTGCCAGATCTGCGCCATTGGTCAACATCAGACGTCCCGCTTTCAAGCGCATGGCTCCACCGTAGGTGTGCTTCGACGAAAGCCGAAGCGTGCCATCCCCGGTCTTGGCCACGCCGTAACCACCGGACGAGGTGATCGGCGACTCCAAATTCAGCGTGCCCCCGTTCACCCGAATTTCACCGTAACGTTCCACCAGAAAGTCCGACGCGTTGGCGAGACCCAGGCCGCCGCCGGTCACCGTCCAGAGATCATCGGCCGAGCCCGAGAACCAGAGGCTGCCGATGGCGGTGTAGTTGGTCAACGTCACCGTCTCACCGACGGGCAACGCGGTGAAGTCCGCGACATCCCCCGCGCCGGGTTCCGCGCCCGACGAAGACGGCACCACGCCGCCCTGCCAGTTCGCGTCGTCGGCCCAGTAGCCCCCCGAGACATTCGTCCAGACGCCGGTCACCGCCCGCGCCGAAAACGCGCATACGGCGATGAACGCACAACCACACCACACCATCCGTTTAGCATGTCTTTTCACGTCTCTTTTCTCCTTTGGCAATAAGCGTCCACCAGCACAATGTCACCACTTTACCATTTTCCGCCGAATATCACACCCCCGTTTTATGCAAACTGCGCAGACGCGCAGATGTTGAAATCAAGACAGCACTCACGGATCGCAATGACTATCTGAAGGGGCCTACCTTGTTCCCGATCAAATCGATTGTATGCGTAACCGCATGAAACTTCGAAAAACGGAGACATCTTGTGTTGTGCGCGGCTTGAAACGTTTGCTCCGGCATGATATACTCTCACCGTCTTACACGATTGGCGTAAGGAGGGTTTTATGAAAAAGCGCGAACTTTACATCACGCAACGCGATCTCACGCAACTCCAAGAGCTGTTGGAGGGCGGTGGTGCCGTGCACGACCGCGACCGTAAAGATCTTTCCGTGCTGGCAGAGGAGGTGAAGCAGGCCACGATCGTGGGGCCTGATGCGATTCCGGCAAAGGTGGTGACCATGAACACGCGCCTGCGGCTGATGGATCTGGATGCCCGTAAGTCCTTTGAGATGACGGTGGTCTTCCCGCAGTATGCCGATGTTGACACCGGCAAGGTCTCCGTGATCTCGCCCGTCGGCACCGCCGTGCTAGGCTATGCCGAAGGCGACACGATCGAGTGGAGCGTGCCGGCCGGCAAGCGGCGATTACGGATCGAAAAGATCCTTTTTCAACCCGAAGCCGACGGAAACCGTCACCCGCAGCGATGACTATCGACGGTATAGCCGTCCCCCTCCTTGACGCGCCTACCGTGTACGACGTAGCCGCTCGCGCGGGCATCCAGATACCGGTTCTCTGTCATCGCGAAGGGTTGCATCCCGTTGGCGGCTGTGGCGTGTGCACGGTTGAGGACACAACCTCCGGGTGCCTTCTGCCGGCCTGCTCAACGCCGCCCTGTGAGACAATGGCGATCCTCACCGCTTCACCGGCTGCATTGCAGGCACGTCGCGACGCACTGGAACTCTTGCTCAGTAACCATCCTGCCGATTGCGAGGCACCCTGCCAGTTGGCGTGTCCGTCCGGCCTGCCCGTGCCGCAGATGCTTGAAGCGATCACCGAAGGGCGCTGGCAGGAAGCATCGCGTCTGGCCCATCAGCATCCCGTGACGTGCGGCGACGCCGCGCCTTGCGAAAAGGCGTGCCGCCGTCGACCGTTGGGCGGCGCGGTGGCAATCTGCGCCCTGCACCGCTGGCTGGCCGGCGATGCGCCGCCGGCCGCCACAACGGACCGGCCGCGCCCGTCGGCCACCACCCCCGCGCGTTTCCGTTCGCGCATGCCGCGTCCCGACGAGGCGACGATGCAGACACTGTGCGCCGAATCCGGTCCCCGACGCATTTCGGACGCGGCCACGACCGACCTCACACATGATGACGCGGCCTACGAAGCGGCGCGCTGCCTGCAATGCGGCTGCCGCAAGCCGGATGCGTGCCGTCTGCGCGATCTGTGCACGGAAACCGGCGCACGCCAATCCGCCTTTGCCGGAGAGCACAGCACAATGGCGCGCGGCCGCGCGGGCGCGTTTCGCTTCGATGCCGCGCGCTGTGTGCTGTGCGGCATCTGCGTACGCACGGCACAGCAACGGCAAGCATCAATCGCGCCCACCTTTCAGGGACGCGGTTTTACCATGCGTATCGCGCCGCCGCTCGGGCGCACTTGGGACGAAATACCGCCGGACATCCTCGCGGCCTGCGCCGCCGCCTGTCCCACCGGTGCCATGGCGCTCGCGTTCCGCGAGACAGGTGAATGACCGGCGCGCAACACAGTACGGCGGGACGTCCCGAACCGCCGGAAGCGAGCCGGGCGCAAGGCTGGCGCCGAGCTGTGTGGCACGGGCATCTTGCCCGTGTGGCGGCGTGGAACGCCGCCCGGACGAGCAGGCGCTCGTCCCTCCCGGCGCTCCGCAAGACAGAGGCTCTTGCAAAAACCCTCGTGGCATGGGCGTCCCGCCCATGAAACACGGGCAAGATGCCCGTGCCACACCTCTGCGTCTCTGCGCCTCTGCGTTAAAAAAACCGAAGGGCGCTAGTACGCCATCAGGCGGCGCACCGCCGTCGCGATGTCCTTGACGCGCTGGTTGCCGGCCTCACGCTCGATCGCGACTGCGCCCTCGAACCCGCACTCAGCCAGTGTGTCGAGGAAGGCAAAGCTGTTGACCTGACCCGAGCCCCACACCACTTCGCTGCCCCAAGTCCCAGGCTTCGTCGTGCGGATCGCGTCCTTGATGTGGACGTGGCGCACCCACGGTGCCAGACGGCGGAAGGCCGACAGCGGCTCATCCTTGTTATAGAGGATGAGATTGGCCGGATCGAAGTTCAGCATGACGTTCGGATGGTTGAGCGTCTCGACGAACCGCTGGAGTTCCTCAGCCGACTCTTGGCCGGTCTCCATAAGAAGCATCACACCGGCTTCGCCTGCGGCATCGCCGAGGTAACGCACGCGGTCATAAAACTTCTTGGCGTAAGCCTCCTCAGAGTGATCCAAGAAGCCCACGTGCATCTGAATGGCGGATGAACCGAGTTGGGCGGTGATCTTGGCGGCCTTGGCGAAGGCTTCGCCGCTCGCCGGCCAATGCTCGTCGGGCGCGATACCGCCGGTGACCTTGATCGTATCCAGCGTGGAGTAGTCCTCGTAGTCGTAGTTCATCATGCCGGCCGTAATCACCCAGCCCTGACGCTTCACCGCTTCCAGATAGGCGTCGCCATCGGGCCCCAGTGCCGGAGCGATGGCCAGATTGATGTGATTGATCCCCATCGCCGTCATCGCGGTCCCGATCTCGTCGATACCCTTTTGAAACGACCAGCTACACACGCCGATCGGCCACTTGTTTCCGCACAGCTTCATTGCATTTCCCTTTCGTTCTTCTAGCGCGGGCGAAGCCCGCAACCTAATCTAATCTCACACAAAGGCACAAAGGACACAAAGGTTTTTCCATGACAACCCATTCCCCTTCGTGTGAGAAACAACTCGTTTTTATTGGCCCTATCGGCCGGTAAGGCACTAACGTTACGGTGCCAGCCGCACGGTCTTGCCGCTCTTGGCCGACCGTTTCTCAGCATCCACGATCCGCACCGAATCGCGCGACTCTTCCGCCGTGATAACGGGCGGCACCTTCTTGCCCTTCAGCGAGTCGAGGAACCACTTGATCTCATACTCGTAACCCTCGCCTTCCTGCAGCGCCGGCACAAACGCCTCGCCTTTGGCGGGATAAACGCAGAGCGGCTTCTCGCGCTTGCCATCAAGGATCACCACCGCCTTCTCGAAGGTCACGACATAGCTGGCCTCGAACCCCATCGTGGGCGTCATGCACCAGCTCCCCTCCGCCGTTACCGCAGGACCGCCCACGTCATACAGCGTGGAGATGTACTGCATCGCGCCATTCTTATCGTAAGCCGCGCTACTGGTGACCGCCTTGGGCATGCCAAAGAGGAAATTCACCATATCGGTGTCATGAATGTGCAGGTCGAGCGCCATGCCGCCGCTCTTGCTCTCGTCCGCGAACCAGTTCGTGCCCTTCTGCCATCCGGGGGGCGCACTGAAACGACGGAACGACGCCGCAATCACCTTGCCGTACTTCTTGCTATCGACCAACTTCTTGAGATAGACGTATGACGGCCAGAAACGCAGGCAATGTGCCACCATCAGCTTTGTGCCCTCAGGTGCACGATTCGCGGCCTTGAGCATCTTGTCGCACTCTGCGGCATTCAGGGCCATCGGCTTCTCGCATAGCACACTGACACCGGCCTGCAGCGCCTTGATGGTCAGCGGCACATGCAGCGGCGTCGGCAGGGTCAGCGAGATGGCGTCCAGATCGGCTTCGGCCAACATCTTGTCGAAGTCGTCATAGATCACCGCATCACCGTAATCGGTCGTCGTATCCGCACCGGCGATGTTGCCGCCGGCGGTAGGCGCAGTGAATTGAGCCAGATTTTGGTCGCACAGCGCAACCACCCGCGCCCCCTTCATCTTTTTCCAGTTACCGTAGTGCATGCGCCCCATGAATCCGAATCCAACGATTCCAACGCGAATCTCACCCTTCTTTGCCATAATTGTCTCCTTGTGTATGTCTCAAAAACCAGACTGTAGCATTAGCGTCCCAAATCCCCCGCCGCTTGTCAACCTCCCGCAGCAATCAATCGCAAGGCTGCGGCATCGCGCATGGGATCCAGACCGCTGTGCGCGCACAGCACGGCCTCCGCCCCCTCCTCTGCGAGACGCACACGGAAGGCGACATCAGGCGCGAAGGGCTGGCCCGTTTCGTCAGTCGCCGCAAACTGCAACGCTGCGGCGATCGCGCGACAGACCGGCGCGATGTCCCCCTGCTCGGATTGCACCAAACGCAGTCCGCCGATCATCCGATCCCCCGGCGCCAGCTTGCGCCGCAGGTCGCGTCCGACGCGGAAGACGGTGTCGCCCAACGCTTGATTACCGAAGCGCCGCAACAGGTCCGCCACATGCTCCGCCAATCCAGCGGCGTCCAACTCCTGCGGATAGCGCCGCGCCAACGCACGCGCCGACTCCTGCATCACCGCCTCCGTCTCGGCCAACACGGCGGGATCGCACATCGCATCGTCTATCAGCGCGTGGCCGCGCAAGTAGCCGTGATAAGCACAGGTGGCATGCCCGAGATTGTGGATGTAGAGCTTGCGATCGACGTAAGCCTGGAAACACTGCTTGAGCAATAGCCCCTCGATATCGTCAGGCACCGGCCCGACAAACCCGTTGCGATCCGCGATGATCGCGTTGTAAGCCTCCCCCCACACCTCCAGCGGATCATTGCGCCGCACTTCTTGCGGCATCAACGGCACCATCTTGCCGATGCTGGTCTCGACCAGACCGACCTGCTGGTCGAGCGGGAAATCCTCAGGCAATGCGCGGCTCAGCGTCTCGCGCGCCATGCGGGCGAGGCCGTGCAGGTTCTCGCAGAAGAGCAATGAAACCGGCCGTCCTTCGCGTTCCGGAAGCCCCGCCGCGATTGCGTTCAGCACACTGGGCAGATGCGCCGCACCCACCGCCGTACCGATCAAATCGGCGCGGGCCACCGCCGTCTTGACCGTCTCCTGATCGCGCACATCGATACCGTCTACCCCCGTCACCATAAAGGAGTCCGGCGTCCCGGGCGGCAACGTATCCTTGATGACCACGCGGTACTCGCGCCGCTCGTGCAACGCACGCACAATCTCCGGCACCGCATCCACAAAAAGCACCTGATAACCGGCCCGGCTAAAAATCGGCCCGGCCAGCGCGCGCCCGATATTCCCCGCACCAAAATGAACATACAACGGCATCATTTCATTCTCCTCGTTTTGGCTTTATCATTGTACCTTAATGCCGTGTGATTGAAATAAAAAAGGGCTTGTCTACCGTCGTAAACAAACCCTGAAAATGGTGGCGGGTGAGGGTCACGATCCCCCGACCTGCGGATTATGATTCCGATGCTCTACCAACTGAGCTAACCCGCCGAAAAAGTGTTTGAAGTGTAGTGAATCTTGAGGGTCCTGTCAACCGCGTGATTTTTGGATTTTTGATTAAATCGGATTACGGGCTTCGCCCTCATCCGCATGACAACGCATCCAGCGGCCACACCAGCGGATAGAGTTTTTCGTGGTACCAGAGCAACGAAAAATAAAGTCCGATGGGTGACGGCCGGTAGCCTTCGTCACGCCCGGCGGCCACTAGCCAGGCTTGGCCACGACGCGCCGCGTCAACACAAGCGTCCGAGCCGCCAGCCAGCGCAATCACGGCCAGCGCCGTTTCCTCGGCCGTGGCGGTCGTGCCCGCGCTCCAGCCGCCGTCTGGCTGCTGCGCCTCTATCAACCAGCGTTCTCCCGCCGACAGCATCGCTTCCACCTCGGTCGCCATCCCGGCCTCGGTCAGCAATCGCCGCACGGCACGCAGCGCATCCACCACCCGCGCCGTCCCCACCACCGGATTTCTGCCTTGCGCCGCCTCTTGGTTGCCGAACCAGAGCGCTATCCAGCAGCCCGTTGCATGCTGTTCGCGTTTGAGGTACTCCGCAACACGCTGCATCGCCATATCGAGACGACGCTTTTCGTCCAGCGTCCAGATGTCGTCATCCCGCCACGCCGCCCACGCCGCCAATGCGTGCGCGCTGATGTCAGGACAACTCCGGTCGAACGGCAGATGTCCCCAGCCGCGACAGAAGGTCGGCAGACCGCCGTCACGGTTCTGCAACCCGAGCAACCAGCCCACACCGGCGCGAACGGCGGGAATCACCTCGGCCACACATCCCGCCTGTTGCAGGCGTTTCAACGCCACCAACGCTCCGGAGGTGTCATCGGCATCGGGAACGCCGCCCGGCAGATCGGTCCATGCCCACCCCCCCGGTGCCGCGCCAGTAAAAGGATGACGGCGCTTGAGTTGAACCGATATCAGCCAGTCGGCAATCCGTTCCAGTTCCGCGCGTGGCACCAGCGTGTCGCCGTTCGGCAACCATGAACGTGCCGCGACAACGCCACGCGTCGCCAGCGACGTCACCCATGTGCGGAGGTTGGAGTCGATCGCCCAACTGCCACCCGTCCGTACCGACTGACGCAAAAACGCATACCCTTTTTGCGCGACCGCACAGTCGCCAAAACCGGCGTGCTGCAATGCAAGACAGACGAATGCGGTCAGCGGGATTGCATCGAGGAAGCCGCCGTGCGACGGCTGCAACGTTTCAAGCCGTCGCAGCAACGCGCCCGCCAGCCAACGCCAGCCAGGCCGCCGACCGCGCACACGCGCCACACAAATGTGACGGCACAGGCCCACCGCGATCAACGCCGGCAGCGCATAGCTAACCACCTGCAAGCGGAAGAAGCGGTAGAGCCCTTGCGGCAACAAGGACAGCACAAAGGGAAGCGGCGGAACATGCAGCCACGCCTCTTCCTTGTCGCCACACATGGCGAGAAACGCCAAGATCGGCACGGCGAAAGTCCGGTCGTCGCCGTACACCTCACCCAACGCCTGCGCGACCCGCTCCGGCGTCGCGGCGCCTTTCAGACGTGCGTCAAGCCAAACGTCGGCCCGTGTCAAAACGGCCTCGCACGCCGCGCCATCAATCAAACCGCGCCGCGCCAACGCACGCAGGGCGGCACGGCTGATCAGGCTCGTGCTGAGGTTGGAGGGACTCGCCGACGTGTCCCCCCATCCGCCGTCCGGATTGGCGTGGGCAACCAGCCACGCTGCTCCGTCGGCCGCCAGACGGTTGTGGGCCTCGTCCTCACCTGCCAACGCGATAGCGGCAAGCGCGGTCGAGAGCGCGCTCGACGCCAACTCGCCGCTCCACACGCCGGTATCCGCATCGCGCAAACCCATCAAGCGCGTCAACAATGCTTCACAAAACTGTACGCGGGAATTCATGGCGATGCCTCTTACAGATCCCGCAGCATCGCGCAATCGGGACTGCCACCTGCGAGATAACCGCCCGACTTGCCTGACTCATCGGAGGTCCAGAATGAATAGAGCTTCGCGCCACCCGATGCCGTGAAGGTAAGCGTGAACGGCTTGCGCGGTTCCAGCGCGCCGACCTCCAACCGCGTCGAATCGACGTTGGCCAAGCGCTTCTCCCCGAAGGTCTTGCCGTCCTGCGCGACACGGATGACAAGTTCGCCGGCTTTTACATCGGCATTGATAAAGAGCCGGTCGCCTTTTGTAAAAAAGAGAGGACGCGTAACAACGGTGCCGTCCTGAAGCGAACAGAAGCCATCGCGGCGCAGCGTCGCAAAGCCCATCGCTCCGTTCGCATACATACCGCTGGTGAGGACGTTCTGTTGGCCGTCATCCGCCTTCGCTTTGTCGCCCGCAAAGCCCGTGTAGTAAAAGCGGATCTCGTCCCCGACAATCAGGCAAACGCCCGAATTGGAGCGGAGGTATCCCATGTCCCAGTCGCCGTAGCGGCGTGTCTGATCGATGAAGGCATTGTCGGCCCCCTCACCCGTTTTCGGAAATTGCCACGTCCAGATGTTGTTCGGATGCGCGTAGCCAAAGCGCAGGAATGTGGACTTCGGCAACCCCTGTTTCGACCAGTGTTCATTCTGCGGCTGTTTCATCACCTGCATGAGGCCGATCATCACCGACTCGTATGCAATGCAGTCCATGTTGTAGAGTTCATAGCCGCTCTTTTTCCAGCCGCCGCCGACGGCATCCTTAAGCCAACGGCTCTTCCGCGGTAGTGCGCGTGCCCCATCGATGAAATCGGCGTCAAATGCGAGGTCACGCAGGCGTCCCTCTTCTTCGTTCCAACCGCGTGAAGAGAAACACCACTGGCGCTTGAAGGGATTGTAGAAGATCGAGGTCGCGTCACCCGTGCCGGCAGTCGGCACAGGCGGAGTCCATGTCACCCCGTCCTTTGAAAGGCGCACCTCGCCCCCGATGTCTTTCCGGCAGACTGTGAGATAGGCTTTGAAACGGTAACCGTCGTTTGCGACCGGATCCATCACCACGCTTGACTGGTCACGTGTGCCGTCGCAGCGCAGGACGAGGTTTCCGCCATCCGGATTGAGCTTCGGCCGCTCCCACGATAGACCGTCTTTGGATATTGCGTAAGCGATGCCCGGTGCCCAGCCGGCATTGTAATAGCACTTGAAGAGCCTGTCCGTCCCGTCGTACCAAACACCGCCCACAAAAGGACATGCCAGTGCGTTCGTCTGCTTCTTGCCGCCGCGCTCAAGCTCGGTCTCGGGCTTGAGGACGGGATTCAGGGGCGACTTCTGCGGACGGTACCATGTGCGCGTCATCGAATTCGTCACGAGCAGCCGGTCGTCGAGGAACAGTTGTCGCCCCAGATCCACATCCAGCGGCTGCACGGTCGGTTCACTCCCGCGCGGTGCGGAGGGATCACCGCCGAAGTGGCGATAGATATTGCTGTCACCCCACCGGATCTTTGCGTCGGGGGCGCCTGAATAGAGCTTCGTCTCCGGCGTGTCTTTTTGAAAAACGCAACCGTCGCACCAGATCGTCCCCCTATCCTGCCGGAGAATCGTCACCCTCTTCAGTTTGAAGCCGGTGTTATTGAAGTAACGACACCCGAAGAGACGCTCCTCCCAGCCATTCACCCAAAATCCGATCTCGCCCGTGTCGGCATAGCAGTCGCGCAGGGTTTCGCCCGACGAGTCGATGCGGAAGCAGACGGACTCCTTGAGCATCTCCGGAAGTTCGCCTGCCCGCGCGGGCTTGATCGGTCCGCCCCACACATGGATGCGCGTCAGGACGTTCGCGCCGCGTCCCGCGAAATGGACGCCCGTCGTGTAGTCGACAACGACGATATCCGTGTAGTGGCTGTCGCCGCCGTAGGTGTAAAGACCGACGTTACCCGCAAGACCGCTGATCAGCGTCTTAAAGTAGAGGTTGCGGGCGATCATCTCGTAACCGCGTCCCGTCGTCTCGATGCCGACGCCATACCGCTTACCGTTCAGGAATGTCGCGTTCTCCAGTGTGAAGTGGCGGTAGTTGTCAATCGCAAGACAGGAGGCCTTGCCATCCGCATCGAGCGTGCCGCCGATGTAGCGCAAATTGTAGCGCTCGGCATTCACATCCTGCGGCGCGATTCGTGGATTAAACTGCCATATCGCATCGATCTTGATCATCCAATCCATCTTGGCGACGGCCTTCACATAAGCCCCCGCGCTCATCTCGATGGAGCAGAGGTTCGTCACGAAAACGGTTTGCGCCAAGGTGTAGTCACCTCCCGGCACGGTGAGGACGCCGCCACCGTAGCAGGCATCCACCGCCCGCTGGAAGCGCGGCGCATCATCTGTCTCGCCCGCAAGGCGCGGAAACTCTGTAAGCGTATGATCCGAAACAGCAAACGCAACAGACGCCGCACACACAGCGACGGTAACCAATATCATCTTCATGAGCCACTGGCGTTCCATTCCCGAATCGAATTTCATACCCTCACCTGATGATAATGGAAAGCCCTGGAGAAGGAACAATCCAGCCGTTCTCGCCAACGGTGATGTCACCGGCAAGATCCACCCCACCCGAAAGCGTCAGGTCTCCCTGAAACTGTGCCTTGATTTCCTTCACGCCGTATCCCTCTTGATGCCCCTCGAATTCGTCGTGCTTGTTGAGCCGTAAGGCACTAACAACCAACTCCGTGCTACACGCGGATGCTATCGCAACATGAAGAACGTGCCGAAGTGGTGGTAGCTGGTGAACGAAGCGTTTTCTGCCTGCGTCAGATAGGCAGCGCGTATCCAGTCCGCGTTCCGCGCGGTCGTCGAAAGACGGAGTTCATCCAACGCGCCCGAAAAGGTTTTCGAAACGTCGGACGTATTCGCATCGTGCCCGAATGTCAGCGCCTGCCCGGTCGGCATCCCGCTCCCCTGCACGCCCGGTGCCGTGTCGAGCGGCAGACCGTTGCCGTAAACCTGCACGGCCTGGCTGGCGGGATTCACGACAACCGTGTAGTGCGTCCAGGCGTCGCTGCCGCCGATCAGCGGCGCGGCGTCCGTAGCGGCGACACGGAGCTTACCTGCGGCGTTGTTGAGCGCGACGTACGGCGCGCCGGAGGTTCCGGCGATCACCGTGGCAAGGTTCGCCGACGACTCGGTTTGCAGCGCCCAGAACGAGAGCGTCGACGGCGTGACTGGCGCGGTACGGCTTCTGCCGAACTGCGACGCCGCATCCCAAGCCAGACCTTCTGCGGTCCATGCCGGAACGGCGTACGCTTCGTCGATGCCCAGCAGCACCGCGCCGTTCTGCGCGGGCGAAGCGTCGGCGAGCAACAGGCGCGAGGTATCGGTCAGGTGCCAGACGCCGGTGTAGCCCTCCGACCACACCTGTGCGTTGTTGCGGTTGATGGGAATTGCATAGCGGTCCGCGAGGTAGGCCTCCACGCGCTGGCGTTCGTGATCGGAAAGGATACGGTTGTAGACCATGACCTCGGCGAGGTCACCGTCCATCGGCCGCAAGAGCGCGCCGTCCCCGTAACCCGCGCCAAAAATGATCACCCGGTTTTCGACACCTCCACTCCCGGCCCAGTTGCCTGACGGCGTAGCGTTCTGCGTGAGATTCACGCCGTTGACGTAGAAACTGGAGGAGAGTCCGTTGCAGCGCAATGTGGCGATCAGCGGTTGATGGGGCGGGCAAGGCAGGAGTTGCGAAACGGTACCGCCGGCGCTGCGCATGAGAATGCCGTTCGTGATGCCGAGGCGGCTGACGCCGCCGTATCCCTGCATGATCACACGCTCCGTCAGGCCGGTGGTGTTCGGCGCGAAGACAGCGAAGGCCGTGTAAGCCTCGCCGATCGGCGCGACGGGACTCCGGAGGGCGTCATACTGGTCGGGCACCGCGTCAAAGCGCAGCGCGGGCTTGCCGTTGATGGCCGACGCAACTTTTTCAGGCATGCGATTGGTCGTACCCTGCGTGGCGTGCATGCCAAATACGGAAGTTTGGTTGTCCGCTCTGGACACGCGCGGCACGCCGTTGTCCAGCACATCGGCATTCACCATGTCGGCCCGTAGCCATTGTTGCAACCCGAACTCGGGCACGAAGTGGGCAGAAAGCCCGTCGTATTTCTCTGCCAAATAGCGCTCCACCCGTTGGCGCTCAGCGAGAGAGAGCGCACGGTCGTAAGCGATGACCTCCAGGATGTCACCGTCCCATCCGTCGTTGCCGAATCCGCTCGCCCCGAGCCCGAGGTCGCCGAACGCACCCGCGACGGCAACCGTCGGGAAGGCGAAGCCATTAAGCGCAAAGTAGGAGTGGGTGCCGTCGGCCACGATCGTGCCGACAAACGGAGCACCGAGCGTAGCGCGCGTGCTCGATGTTGCGAGGGACTTATAATCGCCATCGCGTGTGCCTGCCTCAAAAGTGTTGTCGATCCGCACGGCGATGCAAGCGTTATAGGCGGCAGACCCCTTGACAATGCGCCGCCAAGAATCGCCGGGGTCGACTTCCCTGCGGTGCGTGCCGGCGACGATCACGGTGTAGGCAGAATCCTCCTGGGTGTTCCATCCAGTGACCATGCCGTCCATGGTACCCGTCACTTCAAAGCGCGCGGCGGGCAGGCCGTTGACGGCGTTAGCTACCCAGCGCGGCTGCGCGGCGGCATTGCTTTGCGTAGCGTGGCGGTCGTTTCCGGAAAGATCCGGCCAGGTGGCGATGGAAGCACCATCCGCCGTAAAGCTCGCGGCCGCGTCGAGCCAGAGCGCACAGCCGGGCAAGTCGATCGGTTGGAAGGTGGCCTTGAGCGGTGCAAAGGCGGGGTTGCCCCAGTGCGCGGTGATCTCTGTGCCCCGCGTCAGGCGCGGCAGTTTGACCCACACGCAAGACTCGCCGTTGATCTCCCAGCGCTCGATCTCGTGCTGCAAGCGCGTGCCGTCTGCGTCGGTGAAGAGCAGGTCGGCGCCGTTCGGATCGCACTCACCGTAGTGGAACCGGTTGCCCGTGCCCTCTGTCAGTTTGATCAGGACGGGGAAATTGGTTAGGACGGAGGTGCCGGTGTACCCCGGAAAGCGGATCTTCATGTTGTATTGCCAGGCATCGGCAGAAAAGGCGGGCTCCTTGACAAGCAGCACCGACGAGCCCTCGCGCACGGCACGATAGGCGCAGGGGGCGATGATCTCCCATGCGGAAAGATCCTGCGCGCCGATCAGCGCGGTCGCATCGATGATGCGCAGGGATTCGGGGCAGTCGGCGGCGGAAGCCGCCTGGACTTCCACCGTCAGGAAGGCAGGCAACGGGAGGGTGGCATTGACACGGATGCTGTCATTGGTCTGCAGGGTGGTCTGTATGACGAGCCGTACGCCGGAGAGTCCCGCTCCAATATCGTAGGTGAGGCAACCGATACCGCCGTTTTCGTCGGGATCGCCGGGCGAGATGATGGCGCCTTCATACTGGAGGATCGCGCTGGCTGAGGTGGCGACCCCGTTGCCGCCGAGCGTGGCGCCGGTCCTGACGCGAACGGGGCCTTGCCCGAGCCCGCCGGTGCCTGTCAGGAACACCGTGCCGCCTTCCAGCGTGAACCCCCCGGTAAAGGTGTTGGACTGGTTAAAGCGCCAGACGCCGCCCTTGACGGTAACCGCGAGATGGTTTTGGCCCAACGGGGAGTCGCTGAGGGTCGATGCGATGAGATTGGTACCACGCGAGGTTCCGCCTAGTTCCAGCGTCGCCAGGCCCGCACGCGGCTCGTCAACAGGACACATCGTGCCACTGAAAGTAAGGGCTGCGTCCGTGGGGCTGCCGTTGAGGATGGCCACGTTGCGCATGAAGCGGAAATCGCGGTCGGTGGTCGCCGATGCCGTACCGGTGTAGCGCACGCCGCCCACGATGTTGTAGCGGACGTTGCCGAGATGCATGGTGGCGTCCGCACCAGTCGCCGCTCCCAGCGAACTGGACGTGCCGGCCGGTGCCAACCGGGAGATTTCGGCGATGCCGGTTTGGATGTGGACCGGACCGGTGAAGCTGTTTGTCGGGCAGAGCAGGGCGAGCGTGCCATCGTACAGGGCTCCCGTCCCCAGACAGATCCCGCCTGTGCCGGAGAGACGACCGGAGAAGTTGAGGCGGCGGTTGCCGCGCACCGAGAAGGTGTGCTGACCGTCGGGCAGGATGGTGTCCAGCGCCCAGTTAACGGTAGACTGCGGGAAGCAGAAGAAGTTGTTCTCCAGAGTGATGGGGTTGCCCGATGCCGAGATGTTACGGTTCCACACCATGATGCTGTCCACGGTGAGTCCGGGCAGGTCGTTCACAGACGTTGACTGGATGTTGGTTTCAAAGGCCAGCATCGGCCGGGCAGGAAGGGGCTGGTGCCAGTTGGCGTTGTCACTCCAGAGGTTACTGCTGCCAAAGCCGCTCCACACGGACCCGTCGAAACCCGCGTCCGACACCGCGTAGCGCTCCTTTAGGTAGGCTTCAACCTGATCGCGCTCGGCAGCGGAAAGGGCGCGCTCGTAAACGATCACTTCGGCAATCACGGCATCGCTCGGATCTGCCGCATTGCGCGCGCAGCCTCCGATCGTCAGCCGACCCGGCGACGTGGTAAGACTTGAATTACCCGTAAGGTCATACCCGTTCACGTAGAAGCGTTGTTCGCTCGTCGTGTTGACCGCCGACAGCGTGTACGTGCGCCCGAATTGGTAAGGCGCGCGTAGCCGCGCCGCAATGCCGCTCAATTCGCTGGTGTCGGCATGCGCGTAAAAAGAGCCGTCACTGTAGGTTCCGAGAAGCCAGTTTTTATCGAGCGACCCCACGAACCTGCGCCAGGCGATCCCGCGTCCGCTGTCATCCCTGACACACATCACGGTAAACACGGAAAAGGCGGCATTCAACGCATTCGAGGTCACTAGACCGGCCGCGTAAGCGTCATTGAAAAGGCGCTGGTCAAAGTGTAACGCCGGCAGACCGTTCAGGCCGCTTGAGACAAACACCGGCTGGCGGTTGGTGTCGGTCTGATAAGCGTGGTTGTTGTTGCCGGAACGGTCGAGCCACGTCGTGACGCGTCCGGTGTTGGGATTGAACTGGACATCGTCACTTCCGGCTTGCAGCCAGATCACGCAGTTCGGGAGATTGGTGGGCGCAAAGGCACCCGCCGATTGGATCAGCAACAGACTTGAAACTAGTACCAGCTTACGCATCCTGACAGACCTCGTTTCCATTTCGCATTCATGCAACAGCGACGGGGCTGACGCCCCAACGTCCCTCGCCCAAGGTAAGAACAGTGTCGCACAATCGGGGGCAACTGTCTATCCCCGAACGCGGTACGCGAATCGCGGTTAGTGA
>DUPH01000349.1 GCA_012838435.1 Lentisphaerota bacterium
CGTTGTCCTTGTGGCCCGTCTCGTCCACGTTGATCGCCTGCTCCAGAGGCAGCCGGCCGAGCAGTTCGGCGTAGGGTGCGTCGAGCGCGGCGGAGGCCTTCGCGACGACCTTGCGCAGGTAGCCGCGCAGGCGGCACCCCCGTCAACCGGCCTGAAAAACGCCGCGCTGGAGGCGTTGAACGGGGTGCAGGAAATCGTGTTCTGTACGCGGCCGCTCTGCCAGTGCCACCTGATGTACGCCACTTTCGGCGAGTATGCCGACGAATGGGCCAAAGAGGTCTACCCCAAGGTCGGTTCGGCAATCAAAAAGCTCAACCTGAAAACCGGCGAGGTGACGACGCTCCTTGATGACCCGAACGGCAATATCCGTGACGTAAGCGTGAGCTACGATGGCAGCAAAGTGCTCTTCGCATGGCGGCATGTACCGCCGGAGGCCCGAACGCATGAAGCGCGCATCGCGCATGTCTACCATCTCTTTGAGATGCGCGCCGACGGCACGGAGATCCGCCAGATCACAGACGGGCCGGACGATGACTTCGACGCCTGTTACCTGCCGGACGGCGGCATCCTCTTCGGAAGCGGCCGCTGTCGGCGGTTTGTTCCCTGTAACCGCGTGCGCACGTCCAACCTCTACCGCTGTGATGCGGATGGGAAAAACGTGCTGCCGCTCTCCTCGAATGTGTTGCTCGAAGACCGCCCCGCCGTGTTGCCGGATGGACGTGTCATCTACACGCGGTGGGACTATGTGGACCGCGCGACCGAAACCTTCCGTGACCTATGGGTGATGAATCCGGACGGCACCGGTCAGCAGCTTCTTTGGGGCGGTTCGGATGAGGGGCGCGCCTACCAGCGTTTCCACGCCAAGTGTGACGCACTGCCGGTGCCGGGAACGCGGCAAGTCGTGTGCACCTTCTCGCCCGCATTCGGCTATCGCGAGAACGCCGGGCACCTTTACCTCGTGGATCTCGACAAGGGACCGGATGACGATGCGGCGGCGCAGCGGATCGGACCGGATGTCGCGAAGGAGCTTGGATGGAGCATCGGTAACGGCGGGCCGCTCTGCATGAAGGGATTCCGCGACCCCTATCCGCTTTCCGGCGACTGCTTTCTTGTGGCACGCGGCTACGACCTGCAGCTTGTGGACCGGCAGGGCACATGCGAGACCGTCTGGACCGATAAGGTGATGGTGCACGATCCGCGGCCGCTCAAGCCGCGCCCGCGCG
The DNA here is from genome assembly GCA_012838435.1 of Lentisphaerota bacterium. Taxonomy (GTDB): domain Bacteria; phylum Verrucomicrobiota; class Kiritimatiellia; order RFP12; family UBA1067; genus DUPH01. The sequence continues at coordinate 1,224 of DUPH01000349.1, forward strand.
AGCCGGTTCTGGCGAGCAAACTCAACCTCTCAAAGGAAACAGGCGTGTTCACACTCGCGGATGTCTACCAGAGCCGCAACATGAAAGGAATCCCGCGTGGAAAGATTAAGAAACTGCTGATCATGGAGGACCTGCCGAAAAGCGCGAGCCGCCACGGACCGCGCGGCGCACACGGGGGACACATTTCGCTGCACCGCATCATCGGAGAGGTGCCGGTTGAAGCGGACGGCAGCGCCTGCTTCGAGGCACCCGCGTTGCGTGCGTTGATGTTTGCCGCCCTCGATGAAAAGGGGATCGCCGTCAAACGCATGCAGAACTTCACGCAGGTGATGCCGGGAGAGGTCCAGGGCTGCGTAGGCTGCCACGAGAAGCGCACCGAAAATTCCAACCACGAGGTGTTGAATCGTCCGGGGACGTTGCTCGCAACCATGCGCGCGCCATCCAGACCGCGCAAGCCGGAGGGCGTGCCCGACGTGTTTGTGTACCGCCGCGACATCCAGCCGATCCTCGACCGCCACTGCGCCTCGTGCCACTCTACCGAAAAAGCGACGGCCCGCGTGATCCTCTCCGCCGACCTCTCTGAATGGCGTTCGCTCAGCTATGACATGCTCTATGCGTTCGACCAAATCAGCCGTGCGACAAGTTGGAAAGAAAACGGCAATAACGGCAGCTACGAATTCGGTACGGGGGCCTCGCCGCTCATGAACAAGCTCGATGGCTCGCATCACGGCGTAAAGGTGACGGTGCAGGAGTGGGACATGATGCGTCTGTGGGTTGAATCGAGCGCGCACTACACAGGCACGTACGCCACGCACAACCACTTCGAGAGCCAGATCGGCGCGCGGCGGAACAAGCAGCTCATTGAAAACGGAAACGTGGGCGGCGACTGGTGGTTCACCTCCTTCGATAAGCCGCGGCTGGCCGAACCGCTGGAGGAGATCGCGAAGCGGAAGTGCTACACCTGCCACGGGAACATGTACAAGCTCGGACGCCTACGCCGCGAACAGCGGGACTGTAACAGGTGGACGAACGGTTGTCCCCCGGACTGGCTCAACAGCCCGAACTACTCCTACACGCTTTTCAACATGACGCACCCCGAGAAGTCTCCGTTCCTCGCGGCGGCGATGCCGCGCGAGTTGGGCGGTTACGGGTGGTGTACGAACGCGCTCGGTAAAACCGCGCACGCCTTCACGGGCAAAGACGATCCCGACTATGTGGCCGTACTGAAGTTGATCGCCGAGGCCGACGCGCGCCAGCGCGAGTTAGGCCGTCTGGAGTATCCCGGCTACCGTCCGAAGCCCTACTACGTGTACTGGATGAAACGCTTCGGCATCTTGCCGCCCGAGACGGATCTCAACACAGGCCCCATCGACTATTTCAAGGCCGACGAGGAGTATTGGCAGTCGCTCTGGTGGAAACCGGCATCAAACTGAAAACCCGCCACCAACCACTTTTCCGCGCAACGCGCGGGTTTAGGATTTGGGATTTTTATCTGAGCGTTGAGAGTTGAATGTTTTCGCTATTCGTTGTCATTCGTTATTCTCTCTCGCGTGGACGCCTCAAATATGGTTCAATAGGCCACATCATAAACGTCGGAGGAGGAGCGATATCGTATGGCCAGCAACACATATGAAATGACCGGATCGGTCAAAACCATTTTCGAGCCCATGACTTTCCCCAGCGGTTTTTCAAAGCGTGAATTCCTGTTGACGATGGAGGATGACTATCCCCAAGACGTCAAGTTCACTTGCATCAAGGAGCGCGCCGCGCAACTGGACAATGTAACACCGGGTGAGCGCGTCAGCGTCTCTTTCCGCATACGCTGTCGTGAATGGCAGGGTAAGTATTTCATCGATCTGGAAGCCTTCCGCATCAACAAGAAGGAGGGCGACGGTACGATGATCGAATACGAGAATAGTGGCGGTGGATTCGAGGACAGCGGCTTCGAAAGCGGCGGACTCGAACCGATCGACGATGACCCTCCGCTACCATTCTAAGCCGGGGATTGAATGAGCGAGACGCCCAAAACATTGCGTGAATTGATCGTTCTGGGCGAAGCGTATCTGCGCGGACGCGCGGTTGCCGATCCCCGTACGGTGTGCGAATTGCTGGCGGCACGCCTCTTCAACTGCGGGCGGCTGGGTCTGCATCCGCATCTCGACGTGGTCCCGCAGACGCGCATCGTGGATGCGCTGCGCCGCGGATTGCTCCGCGTGGCTGGCGGTGAGCCGGTGCAGTATGTGCTGGGACGGTGGGATTTCCGCGACCTGACATTGAAGGTCGATCGACGCGCCTTGATCCCGCGCCCTGAAACCGAGCAACTGGTGGATCTCGTTCTGGCCTCGCGGCAGATCAAAGAGACCCCGAAACCGCTGGTGGTGGATGTCGGCACTGGCAGCGGCTGTATCATCCTCAGTTTGGCCCATGCGTTGCGCAACGGCGTATTCGTGGGGCTGGACATCAGCGCCGAGGCGATCGAACTGGCACAAGAAAACGCCGCCCTGACCGGACTTGCGGAGCGCGTGCTGTTCGCCGAGAGCGACGGCTGCGGCGAGTTTGACCCGGCCAGTGTCGATGTCCTGGTATCAAATCCGCCCTATATCCCGTCGCGAACCGTCGACGGCTTGGAGCGCCATATCCGCGACCATGAACCGCGCTTGGCGCTGGATGGCGGGCCGGACGGACTGTGCGTTTACCGTGCCCTGTTGCTAGATGCGGTCATGGTGCTGAAAGCCGGCGGCGGCGTGTTTTTCGAGATCGGCGATGATCAGGGCCCGGCACTGCGCGAGTTGCTGGACGCGCACGGCTTTTCCGAAGTGACCATCCATAAGGACTACGCGGGCCGTGACCGTTTCGCGACCGGCGTTCTGAATGAGTGAGCGCGCCCGCGCGGCTGTGCAGCCGCGCGGAGTTAGCATTTAGGATTTAGGAGTTAGGATTTAGGAGTTTTCCGCGCATAGGCGCGGAGGTTTTTCATGAAGTTTCATGTGTTTCATGGTTCCATCCAAATCGGGATCGCCGCCGGGATCGATCACTTAACCGCCACTACAACTTAAGGTCTGCGAAAGCGTCGCCGAGCGAGCCGAAGCCGCCCGAGACCTTGTTCTTATTGGCGGAGCGCCAAGCCGCGACTTCATCTTCCTCTGTCTCACCGCCGCTGCCGCCCGTCTCCCATTTGCTCGGCAACGTGAGCGAAATGCGGTCGCCTTCGACCGACTTGACCACCACCTCGATTTTGCTCGACGGCGGGAAGTTGCGTTCCAGCTTCGCGGCCGGATTGCCGCCTTTGGGGATGTCGGTTTCGCTGATGTGCAACAAACCGGTCTTTTCTTCCGAAAGGCGCACGAAAATCCCGAAGGGCTGGATCGATTCGACGATCCCTTCGACCTTCGCGCCCTCACTCAACTCGCCGGGCTGCAGCGCCTTGACGCGCTCATCCACCGGCCGCAGACTGAACCGGCGGCGCTCAAGGTCTACGCTGTCGACCTGCAACAGGAGTTCCTGACCCTCGGTCACGACTTCGCGCGCGGACATCAAACGGCGCCCACCGCCCAGTTTGCTGATTGGGATCAATCCCTCGACACCAGGAACAAGCTGCGCGAACGCACCGAAGCGCTCGATCTTGGTGATCGTGCCGATGAAGGTCGCACCCTGCGGGAAACGCGCCATCGCGTCGTCCCACGGGTCGCCCTGTGCGCCGCGCAGGCTGAGCGAAATGCGGTTGCGCTCCCAGTCCAGCTCTTTGATCTGCACATCGACCTTGTCGCCGACCTTGACCACGTCCTCCGGCTTCACATCGCGTCCCCAGGCGATCTCCTTGAGCGGGATCAAACCCTCCGCGCCGCCGAGTTCGACGAACACACCGAAATCCACGATGCGCGTCACCGTGCCGGTGACGATCATGCCGACATACAAATCTTCCTTCAGCTCTTCGCGCTGCGCCTCGCGCTCCTTCTCCAACAGGGCGCGGCGGCTGACGATCACGTTTGAGCCGCGCTCGTCGTCGCCATACTCGGTGATCAGAAAGTTAAAGGTGTGCCCGATGTACTCGGCGTCGTCTTGACGGAAAAGGTTGATCTGCGAGAAGGGACAGAAGGCGCGTTTACCGGCAACCGTCACCTCATAGCCGCCGTTGATCTCTTTCTCGACGCGTCCTTCAATCGGCATCTGGCGCTGGTAGGCGTCCGCCAGCGAGCGATCGACCACCTGCTTGGCGTCCATGCTGCCGGAAAAGAGGAACGCACCGTTCTGCATGCCGGCGAAGATCACCTCGACCGTATCGCCAATCGCGCAACGCAACGTCCCGCCCTCTTGGGTCATGTCCGCGAGCGGCACCAGTCCCTCACGCTTCGCATTGACATCCAACGTCACATACTGGGTATTGATATTGCTGACCGTTCCGCGCACTCGCTCTCCCGGGTCGAACCCTTTACGGTAGTTGCTCAACTGCGCGTCCAGCAATGACTCAAAATCTGCCATCGATACTTTTTTATCGCTCATCTCTTGCTCCGAATAAGGCGTATAGGATACGCCATTCTGCCTCTCAGATGCAATCAGAACTACTCTTCCTTTCAGGCTTGTCACAGAAATCGGTATCGGAGATACTACTGGTGTTGGCGACGAACAATGGCAGTTAGGAAATTCGCACAAGGAGGCCGTTATCGTGTTCAGAACAAAATGTGTCGTTGTGCTTTTGGTTGTCTCCTCTTCAGCACTCTGCAGCGTAGCCCGCGCGGGTCTACTCGGCTATTGGCCGCTGGATGAAACCTCCGGTACGGTCGCGACCAATCTGGTGCCCGGCGGAACAAATGGAATATTGGTGGGGACCGGCATCACTTGGATGAACGACCCTGAGCGCGGCCAGGTGCTGAGCTTCGGCGCGGCGGGCATCACGAATTATGTCGATGCGGGCGTCTTGCCGCCGATCGGCAACACCACCGACTTCACCTGGAGTTTTTGGGCGTATCATCAGGATGCGGCGAACAACGATGTGATCCTAGGCAACCGCTATAACTCTGACTCTCAAGCCGGAAGCCAGTGGATCAAGTTCACGCCCACCAAATTCGAGTGCAACATCGACCCCTCGCCCCACTTGGACTACGCGGACCTCCCTAGGGACCAATGGATCCATCATGCCGTCGTTAAACGGGCAGTAGACCGCTCACTCACCTACTATCGTAACGGCGTGGCCGTCATAACGACCAATGTCACCTTTACCAGCACGGCGACCGGGCGCCCCTTCTACATGGGCGGAGATAAGTTTGCCGAGTGGTGGATGGGACGGCTCGATGATGTGGCCATCTGGGACAGCGCCCTGCCTGCGGAGTCAATCGCAGGATTGGCGGATGGCACGCTTACACCGCTCACCGCACCGTTCTACCTTAAGGTTGGCGTGTTCGATCTAGCCGACGCCGTCGGTGGCGGTGACGGCACTCTGCCCGGCCTGGGCGGCGCAGGCAATCTGGGCGTCACCATGGGGGTTTACAAAACCTTCCCGAACAATCGATTTGTTGATGGCGTCTTCGCGCCGAACACGAACGATGTCGCCTGTGTTATCGACGGCGCGGGCCGCACATACGACTTCAATGACCAGAACAGCACCGGCGGCGCGGGGTTACCGTGGTGTAACGGGCTGAATATGGATACCGACCCCTCGGTGGCGGGCGGACTGCTGCCGGATTTCAACGGCGACCCCGATAACCATTCGCTGCTCTCCGGACACGCCAGCAAGGGAATCACCTTTGACCTGGAGGCGGTCCGTGCGGCAACCGGTCTGTATATCGAATCGTTCACCGCCACGATCGGCGATTCGCGGCCCAAGACTGGCGGTTCCATCAGTTACTATGTCTTTGTTGACGGCATATTGGTGACCAACCGCTTCAACGTTCGTGACAGCGAAGATTTCATAACCGTCACCGAAGTGTCGACCGGACGCTATCTCTCAATCGCCATCACCGACGCCAACGATGACCCCTTCTGCGACCACGGCTATCTCGGCGATCCGTTCCTGCACTTGACGCTACCGCCGCCCCCCTCTCCGGTACACCCAAAAGGCACTATGTTCCTTCTCCGTTAAGACACCCCCTATTATCTCCATTTCACTATGAGCACCTACCAAGAATTCCAACACGCATTACGTACGACGGGTCGTTACGAGACGGCCGCCGCCACCCGACCGGTAGAGACGCTGCGCATCTCGCCGCTCAACTCGTTCCGCTATGCGTTTACGATCATCGGCATCGCCGTGCGCTGTGCCGTCAGACACCTCTTCCGCCGTCTGGATTACGACGTGTGGGGGCGCATCTGCATGAGAGCGGTGACCTTCGCGGAAAAGCTGGGTGGCGTGATGACCTTCGAGGGTTTTGAGCAGCGCGCCGCCTATGACGGACCGGTCGTTTATGTTTCCAACCACATGAGCACGCTTGAGACCTTTGTCTTTCCCTCGACGTTGCTCACCTTCGGCAAGATCGCGATTGTCCTCAAAAAAAGCCTGGCCGAGATTCCGCTGGTCGGCAAGGCCGCCTTGCGTATCGGATGCATTCCGATAACGCGCAAAAACGCACGCGAAGACCTGAAGACCGTGCTGGAGGTCGGCGCTCAGCGGCTGGCTGAAGGTCACTCGGTTCTGCTCTTCCCGCAGGGTACACGGCAGGCGGTCTTCGATGGCAAGAAGTTCAATTCACTGGGCTCTAAGCTGGCTGAACGCGCTGGCGTGCCAGTCGTGCCGCTGGCGGTCAAGACCGATTTCCTCAAGACCGGCAAATGGATCAAGGATTTTGGCGAGGTCGATCCCAACAAGCCGATCCGTTTCGCCTGCGGCCCCGTGTTGCCCGCCACACTCGGCGCACGCGCCACGCACGATCAGAGTATCGCGTTCATCGCGTCCAAATTGGAAGAGTGGGAGAAGGATGTCGAAGTAATAAGTAATGGGTAGATCAGACGGATCGGACGGATCGGACAAAAGACCC
>DUPH01000350.1 GCA_012838435.1 Lentisphaerota bacterium
CCGCTCAGCCCTTCCATTGGCAGCGCACCTCGCCCACGACCGCCACGGTCCAGTTTCAGGCTGCCGAGGCCAACGCCACCTATTGCGTCAAGGTCGAACTCACTGAGGACGCGGCAGGACTCTCCGCCCGTGCGCTTTACGCCAAGTCCTTGGTATTGCCCGAAAGCCCGCATCAAGATCGCCGCGGCATCGACTTCGACCTTGCAGGCGATGAGTTGCCGCTGGCCACCGGTTCCGACACGGCCAACGGCGTCAATATCGTCCGTCTACAGGCTAGCCTGACAACCGTTGGCTTGACCGCGCGACAGCCTGTCGATCTGCCGGGACGCGTCACGCTGGGCAATGCCGCCTTCTCTCCCGTACAGCAGTTCCCCGCGCGTGTCGCACTCTCCGGTGTCGCATCGCTGCTCGCCTTGGACACGCTCGATCCCGTCACACTCCCCGTCGCGCCGGTCGGCAGAGGCGCCCTGCGCATCGCTGCTCCCGCCGGTGCCCCGCAGTCGGCGGTCACTAATCCGGTTCACAATGTGCCTCTGCCGAAAGCGCCGGCCGCCGACACCGTCCTGACCGGCGTGAACCTTTCCGAGATCACCGATGCGGTCGTCACATTAGGAGGGTTGTGGATCAGCGACGGACGGGGTAGCCCCGTTCCGGCTAACGTCTATCACTGGCGTGTCGCCGAGGATGGTACCGTCGCCTTCCAAGCGCAAGTTTTTGACGACGTTCACACCAAGTGCGTGAAAGTCCGCCTCGCGCAGCAGGGCTCTGACATTGTCGCCTCCTGCGAGTATGCGAGCTACGTCCTCAGTCGCTTTCTGACCGGTTTTGATTTCGATACTAACCCCGGCGCGACGACCACCTCTATCGCTACCAACAATACAGCGGAAGGCTATGGCGTGATGTCGCTCGCCCTAATCCAAGGCGGCACGCCGCTGCCGGCCACGCTCTCCGGCGGCACTGCCTTTGCCGGGCCGATTACCGTGGAGCGGCGCACGGCCTACATCAGCGCCCCCATCATTTCCAGTCCCGCGCCCACCTCTATCCAAGTACGAGACGGTGCTACTCTCGTTACCGCGCTCCACCGTTCACCCGATGCCGGGGGCCTCGGGAATGGCTGTCCGCTTGTGCTCTCTGGCGACTCGATCCTGTACCCGAACGGTCTCTTCACGCTCGGCATGTCCCGCCCGATCACGCTCAATGCCTCCGAGTGTCGGCTCTATTCCTTCGACATCGGCGATTCTGGTCAATACGCCAACAACATGACGCTGCAGAACGGAGCCCGCCTCGTCGGCAACCGTGTGCGCGTCGGCAATGCGGGCGCCGCCCACTGGCTGATTCTCGGGCCAGCGGCTTCCACAAACGCCGCAGGCTTCACCCTCGTCAATAATGCGCAAAAAGCCCCCTTTACTGTCGAGTGCCATGTTGACTTCGCTGTCACCGCATCCATGCGCGATTACCCGCAGACCGGACTTTACGACCAGCCGCTGGTCAAGGCCGGCCCGGCGTCCATGATCCTCGCCGCTTCCGGCAGTACGTTCGGCGGACCGATCACCGTGCGCGGTGGCGCGCTGTGCCTCGAAGCGCCGAACGCCCTCGCCGGCACAAACACGCTCGCCGTTCTGTCAGGTGCCGAGCTGCGCATCACCGCCACGCAGAACGTGCCGCTCACGGTGAGCCTCTCGACCAACGCCGTGCTGACGCTTGCTACAGCCGACGCCTTCACGGGTGATATCGCACTCACGCTCGACAGTGCCATCGTCCGTCCGCAAATGCCCGCCGTACTCAATCTTGCTGGAGAGACGCTCTTCACCGGTACGTCAGTGCTCGATTTCGGCGAGACCCCGCTGGCCATCGGCCCGGCACTCTTCGACCCCGACGCGACCGTCACGCTGACCGGCAATCTTGAGACCGACACCCTGCGCTTCCAGCAGCAGCTCACGTCCACGCAACTCGGTTGCTTTGTCACGCCCTCCGGACGGTGCGCCTGGCAGACCGCAGACGGCTACATCCGCGATACAGCGCGCGGCATCCTGTTCACGCTACAATGAAGAACGCAACTGAAAGTTGAGTGTTGCATGGTTCCGCATCGATCTGGGCGTTAATGCCGATCTCCCCACGCTGTGGGTCGTCGCCGACTCGCTGCGCCGCGTCGGCTATGCGGTGGATCTTCGCGAACCCGACATAACCGAGATCCGCTGGGCGGCGTGATCGACGTGAGCGGCTCCTTTGGCCTCATTCAGATAGTCAGTTTCGCGGGCCGGTTCCCGGCAGTTGTTGACGATGCGGGACGCCCATGCCACGAGGTTTTTTGGGGGCAGGGCTGGCCGCAAGTCGCAAGTCGCGGGTCGCGAGTCAACCTCTCTTATTGCGACCACGCAGTGGCTCGCAATCTTGAGAGTAAAAGCGCTGCCCGGTTGTTTCACGCGAAGGCTGAAGGGCGAGTGTCCCCGCGAGCCGCACTCCTCTCGACACTTAATCCCTGCACTTCGTCGTTTACACACAGTCGTCAAAACACCTGTCTCTTAGTTGCCACTGTGTCCAATGTCAAATTACGATCCCTTTTCTTGCGCACCCCGGCATGAGTTCAAACATGCTCTCGCGCCCATGATATCCTCTTCTGAAACATCAATACGTATCCCATCCATGACACAGTTGGCGATCCGCCATTTGATTAAAAAAAGCTGGTATGCCCGTGCATTTAGCCCTTCTGTTTGTCCAAGAAGAAAATCAAATGACTCGATTCTGGTTACGAGTGCAGGCTGGATTTCATGGGGCTTCTCAAACGATGAGACGTTTCCAACCGTCCAGAATGATTGCCCCGTTTGATCGTAAATCAGGACGTTTGCCGATTTTTCAGTAAATGACCCGATGTAAAGCGTTCTCGGTGCGGTTAGTCCCAATTCTACAAGATAGAGTGCGCTCCACCGCTTAATGAGTGATTCATACTTCCCTTTAATTCTGTGGAATGCCTCGGCTTCGCTCTTAGGGATATCAGAAAGCCATGTGATAAAATTTGTCCTAACGTTGTCAGGAACGGACGGCGTCCAATACGTTTGTTCAAAAATATCCACAAAACATGTGTTGGTTTGAGCTTGCGCGTCCAATGTCCTGCATAAAAGAAAGAAAAACAGTAAGAAACATTTTTTTTCCATAATAACGCACTCCTTGACTACTATTCAAGCGTGTAAAATTTCTGCCTAAAAATCGCGAAATGCTATCCTTGTTCACTAGCATCCCATAGGGTTCGCTGACAACTTAAAAAACGTTGGCCTCGTGGCCGTCTGCCTGTAACCTACAGGCATTATGAAAAAAAGATCGACCAAGGCGCGTGACCGCACAACCACGAGGCCAGCAAAAACAGCATACACCACCCTGCGTCAGATCGTCCAGTGGATTTCCGCTTGACCGGCCGCTCTACGCGCGGCGAAAGGAGCACGGGTTTTCCAACCCGTGGTACGGACAGGAATGTCCGTGCCCCTGTGGCTTGGGCATCCGGCCCTTTAGGCCGGCGGGGGGCGAGCGTCCCCGCGAGCCGCACTTAGTCCCTACACTTGATCCCAACACTTCGTCGTTTACACTTCGTCACTCACACTTAATCCACACACTTCGTCTCCGGCGCAATCGACTAAGTGTAGGGGACTAAGTGTACTCGACTAGGTGTGGCGACTAAGTGTGGGGGACTAAGTGGAAAACGGAATTACGAAAAAAAATGACGAAAAAACGAATCTTCCCCGTTGACATGTACGGTTGGGCGTAGTATATTCGGCACTCCGAACTTTGAGAGGAAAAGAATTTGGAGAGGCCATAGTCATGACAGAAGCGCTGAGTGTCAGCATCGAGGATTATTTGGAGGCGATCTTTCACCTCGTCCGCGAGAATACGGTCGCCCGGTCGAAGGATATCGCGGAACGCCTCAAGGTGAACCGGTCGTCTGTCACCGGGATGTTGCAAGCCTTGCGCGACCGCGGGCTGGTGAATTATGAGCGCTACGGTTTTGTCACGCTGACTGATGAGGGGGAGAAGGTCGCCAGCCGCGTCGTGCGGCGGCATGAGGCGTTGCGCGATTTCATGGTGCATGTGCTCTCTATCGACGAGGCCGAGGCTGATAAGGCTGCCTGCCACATGGAGCACGGCGTGTCGTCGCACATTGTGGAGCGCTTTACCGAGTTTGCGGATTTCGTCAAGACCTGTCCCAGAGCGGGCGCGAAGTGGGTACGCGGTTTCGGGTACCGCTGCGAAGAGGCGGCGGTCGAGCCGCAGAACTGCGAGCGGTGCATTGAACTGTGTCTCGAAGATGTCAGAAAAAAACCAAAGAAAGGAACAGACGGCGAGATGAGTATTCCACTCAGTGAGCTAAAGCCCGGCGAGAAGGCGCAGATTGAGAAGGTCGCCGGCGAGGGCGCCGTGAAGCGGCGTATCCGCGACATGGGGGTGACTACGGGGAGCCTGGTCGAGGTGGTGCGCGTGGCTCCTCTTGGAGATCCAATCGACGTGAAGATCAAGGGTTACCACCTGTCGCTCCGCAAAGAGGAAGCGGCGGACATCAGCGTGAAAAGGGTCAAAGCGTGAGGTGCGCAACCATGAACCCGGCAATGTGGATGCCTTTGAGTCTGGTTCCGGAAGGACGCTCGGTGCGGCTGCGCCGCGTGCAGGCTGGTGAAGGTCTGGCCGCGCGGTTGACTGCGATGGGGCTGTTGCCCGGGGCGCAGGTGCAGGTGTACCATAACGATCATGACGGCCCGGTGATTCTCGGGATCAACGGCAGTCGGCTGATGTTGGGGCGCGGGATGGCGGAGAAGGTGTCGGTAGAGGATGATGGGGAAACCCGGTCGTAATCCTCGGAAAACCGGCACCTTCTCTTTTTTTGCAATAAAAGTTTGGCAAGACGAACATTCATTGCGTCGCCGCACTTTGGGGCGCACGACGCGGGAAAGGAACTGAATGAAAAAACCGATCATGGTTGCACTGGCCGGCAATCCGAACTCCGGCAAGACAACATTGTTCAATAATATCACGGGCTCCCGCCAACACGTCGGAAACTATCCCGGCGTGACGGTCGAGAAGAAGGAGGGCACCTGCCGCCATGGAGAGCGGGAACTGAAGGTTGTGGATCTGCCGGGCACCTACAGCCTGACCGCATACTCCGTTGAGGAGCTGGTGGCGCGCAACTCCATCATCGATGAGAAGCCGGACGTGGTCATCGATGTTGTAGACGCCTCGAACCTTGAGCGCAACCTGTATCTCGGAGTCCAGCTTTTGGAACTCGGCGTTCCCGTCGTCTTTGCCTTCAACATGAGCGATGTGGCCAAGTCGCGGGGACTGGACTTCGATCTCGACACACTCGCCTTGTTGCTCGGGGCACCGATTATCCCGACGGTCGGTAACAAGAACATCGGCATGCGGGAATTGCTGGATGCGGCGGTCCGCGTCGCTGATGCGGGTCAGCCCGTTGACGCACTCGAAATCAACTACGGCACCGACATTGAGCGTGCTATTGCCGCTGTCCGACAGCAGGTGCAGCACCACACCGACTTCGTCAACGACGCGGAAGCCCGCTGGACAGCCGTAAAGCTCCTCGAAAACGACCCGGAAGTGGCCAAGCAGTTTTTTGCACCGGAGGTACTGGAGACGGTCGGAGCCGAACAGGCGCGGATCGAGAAACTTTTGGGCGACACGGCGGAGATGATCATCGCCGACCGCCGCTACGGCTTCATCTCCGGCGTGTGCCGCCAAGCCGTACGTTCGACGGTCGAAGCGCGACGCACGCGCTCGGATCGCATTGACGAGATTGTTATCCACCGCTTTTGGGGACTGCCGATCTTTCTGGGGTTGATGTATCTGGTCTTTTGGCTCACCTTTACCGTGGGCACCCCGCCCATGGACTGGATCGAAGGATTCTTCGGGTGGCTGGGCGAGTTTGTTGGTGGCTGGTGGCCGGAGGGATCGGAGAGCCTGCTCAAGTCGCTGCTGGTGGACGGCATCATCGGCGGCGTCGGCGGGGTGCTCGTGTTCCTGCCGAATATCCTGCTGCTGTTTCTGGCGATTGCCGTGCTGGAGGACTCCGGCTACATGGCGCGGGCGGCCTTCATGATGGACCGGCTCATGAACAAGATCGGTCTTCACGGCAAGAGCTTCATTCCCATGCTGACGGGCTTCGGCTGTTCGATCCCCGGCATCATGGCCACGCGCACACTGGAGAGCCGGCGCGACCGGCTGACCACGATGCTGGTGCTGCCGCTGATGAGCTGCGGCGCGCGGCTGCCGATCTACGCGTTGATCATTCCGGCTTTCTTCCCGGAAGCCTGGCACGCGCCCATGCTGTGGATCATCTACATGATCGGCATTGTGCTGGCCATCGTCTGCGCCAAGTTGCTGCGCTCGACGATCTTCAAGGGGGAGTCGGTGCCGTTCGTCATGGAGCTGCCGCCTTACCGCGTGCCCACACTCAAGAGCGTCTTGATCCACATGTGGGAGCGCGGCGGTGTTTATCTCAAGAAGGCCGGTACGTTGATTCTGGCCATTTCAGTTCTCTTGTGGGTGATGACCAGCTTCCCGAAGCCGAAGGATGTGGACCCCAATCTCTCCGCCGAGGATCAGCAGGCCGCCGAACTTTCGTACTCCATCGCCGGGCGGATCGGCCACGCCATGGAGCCGCTCATCAAGCCGATGGGCTTCGACTGGCGTATCGGTACGGCCATGATCGGCGCGTTCGCGGCGAAAGAAGTCTTCGTGGCGCAGATGGGCATCGTCTACTCCGTGGGCGAGGCCGACGAGGAGTCGGAGCCGCTGCGCGACAAGCTGAGAGCCAACTACTCGCCGCTGGCGGGCTTCTGCATCATGCTCTTCATGCTGATCTCCGCGCCGTGCATGGCGACGATCGCGGTCACCAAGCGCGAAAGCAACTCGTGGAAGTGGGCCTTGTTTCAGTTGGTCGGTCTGACGCTGCTGGCCTACGGGGTGACGCTGGTCGTGTATCAGGTGGGATCGGCCCTCGGGATCGGGGCGTAAGTCGAGGAGGATGCTATGTGGGAGAGTGTGGTCATTGTCGTCATCGTCGGTGCGGCGCTGTTCTTCACAGTGCGCCCGCTCGTGCGGTTCATGATGTCGAAGGATGGATATTGCGAAGGATGTGCCGGATGTTGTCAGGCATCTGTGTGTCTGGCGACTGCCGGAGGTAAGAAAGAAAAACAACGGGACAGGAAAATGACATGCAGGTCGTGAGCAAAACAAATGGACGTAGGCGGAACATCACATTGGCACTTCTCATGGCGGTCGCTTCAACGACCGCAACGGGCGTGCTTGCCGAGGAAGAGGCGGGTCTTTTAGATGTTCTCGACTTCGACATCAGTGCCGCATGGGACAGCCGCTACGTCAGCGAAGGCCGCGACAACCTTGCCGGTGACAGTCTGGCGGGCACGACGATCGAGGCC
>DUPH01000004.1 GCA_012838435.1 Lentisphaerota bacterium
ACTTGGGTCGCCCGGATCGTGCCGGGCGCTCCGTTCAGTGCCCGCTTTCTGCGTCTAGCGTGCAATATCACGCCGGGAGGTACGTATGTGCGTCAGTTGCTCGACGAACTGGTCGTCCATACCGACCCGAATGATCCGGTAGGGGGCAGTTGTTGCCACGTCACGCCGCTGACGCTGAAGCGCACGCTGGACCTTACGTTGGAAGAGCAGGGGGTCCCTTTTCTGGGCGGTGCGCCGGTGTGCGATGTCCTGCGGGATGCCGATGGAAACCCTGCTGGCGTGGTGCTGGCGAACCGCGCGGGACGCCAAGCGGTGACGGCGCGGGTCGTCATCGACGCGACCGAGGGCGCGTGGCCCGCCCGTTGCGCGGGGGCGGTCAAGACCGACTTTACGCCTGGTGATTACTCGTTCTCGCGGATTGTGATCGCAGATGCTACGAACGCACCCTCCGCGCCGGGGCTGAGTGTCGAGGCCCTGCCGAGCCATACCTATCCGGTCACGATCGGTGGTGTGGAGGCGCCGGCAGGCATGCCGACGAGTGTGGATGGACGCGTTTACCGTTGCAGTTTCACCGTGCCCATGCAAACGGGCGGCATGCTGGAGCTTTTGGAGATCGAGCAGACAGCGCGTGATCTGACGTGGACCAAGACCTGCTTGGATCAGGCGGACCGTCTCTCGTGGTTGCCGCCGGATCACATCGTCGGTGTGGCGTCCGAGCAGGCCACGGCGTGGCCCGGTGCCAATGCGCTGGATCTGGACGCATTCCGGCCTCAAGACGTGCCGTATCTCTACGTGCTGGGCGTGCGGGCCGACCTGCCGCGTTCTCTGGCGGCCGACCTGCAGCATCCGGTGCGCATGATGTCTCTGGCCGATCGCATTGGTGCGGTCGCGGCCGTCGAGGCGCTGGCTCGCGCACCGCTCGCCGGTGTCTCGCTGCCGCCGGATGTTGGCGTTGTGCCGGGGACCGAAGAGGTGCGTGAAGCGCTGGCAGGACTGCCGCCGGTGGCCACGAACGCGCTGGGTGTGGTCGAGGAGGGTGAACGTTCGCTGCCGGTGCTGGCGACGTGCGGGGTCTTGGTGGTCGGGGCGGGCACGGCGGGTGCGCCGGCCGCGATCAGTGCCGGCCGCGCCGGTGCCGACACGCTGGTGCTGGATGTGCTCTACACGATGGGCGGTGTGCAGACCGACGGGCGCATCGGCGCGTACTACTACGGCAATGCGTGCGGGTTTACGGCGAATGATGTTGACCCCGGCTGGAAGGCGACCGGTGCCGCGCTCTACACCGCCAAGGCAGAGTGGTATAGGCAGGCGTGCCGTGCCGCCGACGTGCGCGTGCTTTACGGGACGCTCGCGAACGGGGCGGTGGTCGACGGCGATGCGGTGAAGGGCGTGGTGGTCGTGTTGCCCGACGGCCAGCGCGGCGTCATCCGTGCGCAGACGGTGATCGATTCGACCGGCAACGCCGATGTGGCCGCAGCCGCCGGTGCTCAGACCGAGTTCATCACGGGCAGTGAACCTGCCGTGCAGGGCGCGGGCTGGGCACGGCATGTGCTGGGCAACAGCTATCTCAACAACGATATTGGTTTCGTGGGCGATGCCGATGTGACCGACGTGTTTTTCTTCGCGCGGCGCGCGCGCAAGAGTATGCCTGCGTCGACCTGGGATGCCGCACAGAATCCCGCGACGCGTGAGCGGCGTCGTCTGGTGGGCGCGGTGACTGTCACGCCGATCGACATCTTGAACAACCGCACATGGCCCGACACGATCGTGCGGCCGACCAGCAACTTTGACTCGCACGGATTCACGGTGCATGACCTCTTCTTCGTCTACGACCCCGGCACGTCCTCTTGGACGGCAAGCCTGCCGTTCCGCGCGTTGTTGCCCAAGACGCTGGACGGTCTGCTGGTGACAGGGCTTGGCATCAGCGCGCATCGCGACGCCATGCCGCTGCTGCGCATGCAACGCGACGTGCAGAACCAAGGCTATGCGGCCGGTTACGCCGCGGCGCTGGCCGTTCAGGCCGGTGTCGACGTGCGTTCGGTAGACATCGCGGCGCTGCAAGCGCATCTGGTTGGTGTGGGCATTATTGATGCTGCTTACGCCAATAACACGGACAGCTTCCCGCTCTCCCAAGATGTGATTCAACTGGCTGTTACAGGCTTGGTCGATAACTATGCCACGTTGCCCACGGTGCTGGCCGACACCGCCACCGCGCTGCCGATGTTGCGCACGGCGTATGCCAGTGCAGGCAGTCCGGCGGATCGGCTGATCTACGCTCACGTTCTGGGGTTGCTGGGCGATCCGGTCGGTGCGCAGACGCTGGTTGATGTCGTAAGCTCGAATCCATGGGATGCCGGTTGGAATTTCCGCGGCATGGGCCAATATGGACGTTCCGTGAGCATGATGGATAGCTATCTGATCGCGCTCGGACGCACGTTGGATCCGGGAGGCGTCTCGCCGTTGCTTGCCAAGGCCATCCAGTTCAACGCCGCGTCGAGCTTCTCCCATTACCGTGCGGTCGCGTTGGCAAGCGAAAGCTTTGACAGCGGTTCTGCCGCCATGCGGCTTGCCGCCTTGTTACCGCTCGTGCAGGGCTATGCGTTGCCGAATGCCGCGACAGCGCCGCTGATTACCGACTTTTCAAACGCGCAGGCTGACATTGAGCGCAACCACTGCCTCAAGGAGTTGGCCGTGGCGCGTGCCCTCTATCGGTTGGGGGACGACAGCGAGCACAACGGCGAGCAGGTGCTGACCGCCTACGCGCATGATCCGCGCGAGGTCTATGCGGCGCACGCCCGGCAGGTGTTGTTGGCTGATGGGCCGATCAAGCAGACCGCAGATGGCGTGTGGATCGGTACCGCAGCAGAAGCCGACTGGCCCACTGCCACCAATTGGCAGGGCGGTATCCGCGCTGGAGGTGTTGGTGCAGCCGCCATTATCACAAACGATGTTGCGACGGCACAGACCATCTCGCTGCAGGGCGGCCTGCAAAACATTGGAACGTTGTCCGTTGCGGGGGCCGAGCGCACCATTGAGAGCGGTGTGTTGGATTTCAGCGGTTCATCTCCGGCTGTGACGGTCGATGACGGCTCCCAAGTTACACTGGCCGCTGACGTGGTCAGTGTGCAGACGCTGACCAAAACCGGAGACGGCGGCGCTGTCGTGACCGGTGCCGCCACGCTCGGCGGACTGGCGGTGCAGCAGGGCTCGCTGGCTTTCAACGACGCAGCACCGCGCTTTTTCCAGGCGTATGCCGCCGACCCAGCGCTTCATAACACCGGTGCAGGCGGTGTCTCAGTCTCACTGCGTACAGACTTTCAGGTCAACCGGCTGATCACCGTCACGCATCTGGGTGCGTACGACAGCGCTGGGGATGGGAACGGGCACTTCAAAAAGGTTGCCATTTTCGCGCGCACCGGTGGGGTGCCGTTGGCCGTGACCGCCTTGGGTGCTGCGGAGACCTATCCGCTCGAAGGCGGGTATCGCTTCCACCGTTTGCCGGAACCGGTCGCGCTGGGACCGGGCGAATACGCGCTAGTGACCTATGGCTTTCGTGAGGGAGACCGCTACATCGAAGCCGGCAAAGAGGGCGTCGGCGAGTGGGCGGGCACGCTGAATGACGGTGAAGGTGCGATTTCGTTCCTGCCCGGTGCCTATAGCACGCAGGGTGGTGCGCTGACGTTCCCGACGGCCGCACTGGCATCGCAGAGTGAGAGTGAGTACGGCGTGACCGCCGGCAGCTTCCGCTTTGCCATTGGCACGACGGTCAAGCAGGTCGCGGATCCCGTCAGGCTGGCGGCTGACGCGACGCTGGATGTTGGAGCGTTGGACGTCCGTCTCAACGGCGGCCTACAAGCGGATGGCGGCGGTTTTGGCAAGGTGACGAATGCGACGGCCGCGTATCCGGTGAGCCTGACGCTTCGCGTGCCGACGGATGAGACCAATACCGTGCCGGGCACCGCATTGGGCGATCGGCCTGACGGTCCCGTGACGCTGGTCAAAACCGGCGACGGCCGACTCGATTTGCAAGGCCCGTTTTCGCTGGCGGGTGGCCTGCATGTGGGCGGCGGTGTGGTAGCGGCCGATGCTGTCGATGCGATCGGCGGCGGAGATCTCTCTTTCGCCACTGGCGGACGTTTCGAGCCGCGCGCGGGCGGCACATTCGGCAACATGATTTATGTGCCGAACCAGATCTATGCCAACGACCGCTCGACGCGCTTTGTCGTGCCGTCTGGCTCGACGGTCACCTTCACGCGCGGCATCGAAACCCCGCGCGCCCATGCGTTCGCCGGCTTTGTGATTCAGCCTCACGATGACTTGTCGTGTTTCCCGGATGGCCGTGACGATGGCGTGCCGTTGACGGTCGTCAACGCGGACGGCGCGTACTTTGGCTACGTCGATCTCTATCTGGCGGGCGATGCGCTGCCCGGCAGCGGCGCTGCGCTGCACCGCTGGTCGAATGTACGGGGCCGCCTCCGCAAGCTCTCGTGCGGCTGGGACACTGCGGACGGTTGCAGCGTGGTGTTTGACGAAGGCTGTGACTTCAGGGCGGACTGGCTGGACATCGCCGGTTCGAATGCCGTGGTCTCCATCACCAATGACGCATTCGTGACGGTGGGCAATGAACTCCGTTTCGTGGAAGGGAACGCCACGCAACTGTCGCTGGATGGCGGTCGTCTGCGGCTGCCGGTGCTCGGCGTGCCCAATGCCACCGATCAGCACCTCAGCCTGCGTCCGCTGCTCTTCAACGGCACGGTGGTCGAAGCTGCCCGCAACACAGACTTTTTCATAGCGTTGTCCGAAGCGTCGGCCGCGCCGCTGATCTGCAATGGCGGTGCGATTATCGATACGCTGGACTATGAGGTTGCGATCCGCGGCAAGGGTTTCGCGCAGGCACCGGATTCGACCGGTGCATTGGTCAAGCAGGGCACCGGTATACTCAAAATCGCGGCGCCCATGACCTATACGGGGCCGACGCTGGTCTCCAACGGCACGTTGCGTCTCGACTTCACTCTGGCCAGTCCGTCAAACGCACTGGTCAATCTGCTCGCGCCCGAAAGCGCGGTCACGGTTTCGGCAGGCGCGGCCTTCGAGGTTGTCGGCGCGACCAACGAACTCGGCGAAGTGCAGCACCGGCAGACGCTGCACCGGCTGGTGAGCGAGGACGCGGCGGGCACAAACCTGCGCGTGACCGAGGCCGATCTGGCGGTCAACACGCTGGAGGGAGCGTGGCGGAAGCTCGGGCAGGGAACATTCGCCCTGACAGATTGCCCGGAAAACAGCACGCCGTTTACCGGTGCACTTACCGTCAGCGAAGGCCTTTTCGCGGTTCGCGGCGCACGGACCTATGTCACGGTCGACGTGCCGTATGCGGGCTTCGAAAGCAACCCGTTGCTGCCGGAGGGGGGCGAGCAGGGAGCGAAGGACCGGCGCGGCGCGGCGGCGACCGGCTGCCCGGGCTGGACGTTCAATACCGATGATGCCGGCTATCAGCGTAACGGCAGTTATTTCGCGGCCACTGCGTTGGCATACGCGCCGGAGGGCGTCCAGACCGCCTACGTGCGCAGAAACGGTTCCATTCAGGTGACGCTCAACTTCCCCGTGGACGGCACCTATACCCTGACCTTCGCCTACTGTCCGCGCTATAACGCCGGGATTTGGTACACGAATCATGTGATTTACGTGCAATTGGCGGGCGCGGTGTGCGGCAGCGTGACCGTGACGGAACGCGGCTACCTCACGGCGACGATACCGCTGGTCCATGTTACGGCCGGCACGCATATCCTGAAGTTTCAGGGGTCTACGGAGTTGATTCCGCAGGGCGATCCGTGCTCGTTGATCGATGATATACGGATCAGCGGAGTCTCTGAAATCGCGGCACTGCAAGCGTTGTCCAGCGACGAGTCGTCACTCACGATCGAGACCGGCGCGCGTGTGGAGTTGGACTATCCGGGCAAGTTCGTTGTGGGCGATCTGGTGATCAACGGCGTGCGCTATGTCGGTGGTCAGTACGGCGCATTGACGCACCCCGAGGTGTTCAGCGGGACGGGCGTGGTGAAGTCGAAGTCGCCCGGCACCTTGATTCTGCTGAAATAACGCGGCTGTGCTTTCGAGATTCCGGATTTACACGGGCGGCGGATTGGGCTAAACTGGGACCCAATACGATTCAATATGTCTAACAGGTGGCGGCATCGCAACTGGTGCGGCCAGGAGGAAAGGAAACGACCATGAAACAGATGATTTCGATGCGCTCAGTGTTGACCGGCCTGGTGGCTGTCGGAGTGGGTGCAGGACTGATGGGTTTAACTGCGGGCTGCACGAGCCCGTGTTGCGGATACAAAAAGGAGACAACACAAATGAGGAACGAGGATTTTTACAAGGACGGGAAATTCGATGTGGCCAAGGCCAAGCAGGCGTATTACGATTTGATGGAGAAGTTCAATGTGCCTGTCTATGCCGAGTTGAAGCGTCCGGATGGACCGTTCTGGGCGATTGATTTCGGTAAGGGCGATTTTACGGCGCTCGGTATGGGTGGCGTGATTTGGTGCAATGAGAAGGCTGAGGGGTATTTCGGACACGACATCTATCTGCTGCCCGGACAGAGCATCGCCGAGCATCGCCATCTGCCTACGAAGGACGCGGACGGCAAGACGATCCGTTGCAAGATCGAGAGCTGGCAGGTGCGCAACGGTTATGTGTACGGGTTCAGCGAGGTTGGCGAGCCGAACCTCGATCAGTTCCCCGAGGCCAAGGCCATGCTGTCCAAGTTGCAGATTCCGCACCTCAAGTGCGTGCACGTCGAGAAGTGGGAGGCGGACGGCAAGGTGCATAAGCTGGCCGGTCCTGAGACCTGGCACTTCATGCAGGCCGGCAAGGATGGGGCGATTGTCACCGAGTACGCGACTTTCCATGACAGTGCAGGGCTGCGTTTCACGGTGCCGGGTGCCGCGCTGTAAGGTTTGAAACAAGACGAAAACGTTAAAGAGAGGGAGAAACAAAATGACGTACAATCACACAGGTGTTCCGGTGTTTGAGAAACTGGACGACATGTCCTTTATCGAGCCGCTGAAGGTGTGGATCACCGACGCCAGCAAGCATCCGTACAAGATCGAGTTCCTCTACTTCGAGCCGGATAGTCCGATGGCGGCGGCGATTCAGGGAGAGGCGCATGTGGCCTACGTCGTCGATGACATCGAAAAGGCGTTGCAAGGCAAGAACGTGCTCTGGCCGATCACCACGTTCCCGACGATGAAAATCGCGTTCGTGTATGACGGCGACGTGGCGGTCGAGTACATACAATTGGTGTAAGGGAGTTTAAACATGGCGATGAAGAAGTTTATTAATGATCCAGCGAATCTGACCAAGGAATTGCTGGAAGGACTGGTCTCGTGCTACAAGGGCAAAGTCAAGCTCGTAAGCGACAGGATCGTGATGCGCGCCACGCCGAAGGACGAGAGCAAGGTCGCGATCGTCACGCTGGGTGGCTCCGGACACGAGCCCGCGCTCAGCGGGTATGTGGGCGAGGGCATGTTGGACGCGAGTGTGGTGGGCGACGTTTTCGCCGCGCCGGGCGCGCCCAAGTTGCTCGAAGCGCTGCGTCTGCTCAAGCGCGATGCGGGTATCGTGCTGGTTACGCTGAACCATGACGGCGACCGCATGAGCGCCTCCAAGGCGTTGCGTGACGCCGAGAAAGAGGGCATTAAGGTCCGCGAGATCGTGACGCACGACGACATCGGCCCCGGTGTTGATGCTGACCCGGATGAGAGGCGCGGCCTGGGGGGCTGTGTCCCGCTTTACAAGGTGATTGGCGCGGCGGCGGAAGCCGGTAAGAGCCTCGACGAGATCATGGATATCGGCGAGCGCTTCAATCGTCATGTGGCGACGCTGGCGGTGGCCATGACCGGCTGCACGCATCCACAAAACGGCGAGCCGATCACGGTGTTGCCGGATGACGAGATGGAGATCGGCATGGGCCAGCACGGCGAAGCCGGCGGTGGCCGCACCAAGATTCTCACGGCTGACGAGACGGCCGCCCGTATGATCGCACCGCTGATGCAGGCGTCCGGTGTCAAGGCTGGCGATACGGCGTTGCTGATCATCAACGGCGTCGGCGCGACCACGCTGATGGAGATGCTGATCGTCTACCGTAAAGCTGCGCAGATTCTTGCCGACAAGGGCATCAATGTCACGCCCGGCGCTTGCGGCGAGTATCTGACCGTGCAGGAGATGGCCGGGTTCCAGATGATCCTGTGCAAGCTCGATGCGGATCACCGGGAGTATCTCAGTGCGCCCGCCCGTACGCCGTACTGGAATGCCTGAGCCCGCAACCTATAACGAGTGACAGACATGATGCTGACGCTTCAGACGTTCAAGGAGATGATCGCTACGGCTGGCGAGGCGATCCGCGCGGAGGAAAAACACTTCTCCGAGTTGGACGCCGCCGCCGGCGGCGACGGCGATCACGGGACGGCCATCGTAACGGCCTTCCGGGCGATGGAGAAGGCCGATGGCGCAGACTTCAAAAGCTACCTTAAGTCGCTGAGCGAAGCCTTGCAAAACGAGGCTTGCGGCTCGACCAGCACGCTGTACGGCTCTTGGTTGCAGGGCATGAGCGATACCGCGCTGGAAGGCGCGACGGAACTTGATGCCGCAGCGCTGGCTAAGGTCTTCAACGGCGGGCTCAAGGAACTGGGGTATGTCACGCGCGCCCGCATCGGCGATAAGACACTGATGGATGCGCTGATCCCCGCGACCGAGGCATTGCTGTCCGCCCACTCTCAAGGCATCGTCGTGATGTTCGAGCGGGCGGCCGTAGCCGCAGAGCAAGGGGCGGAAGCCACTTGCGAGATGCGCGCCAAATTCGGGCGCGCGAAAAACCTCGGTGAGCGTTCGATCGGTCCGCGCGATGCCGGCGCGGCCTCGATGGCCTGCATTTTCGCGTCCTTCGCGAAGTCGCTCAAGGCAGTAAGTTGAAAAGGAGAGAACTATGGCAGATTTAGATGATATCCGCGACGGTAAGGAGTATGGGATCGGCGTGGAACAGTGTACCGACGGCTTTTTTCTCAAGGGGTCGAATAATCTCGACTGGGGTATGAAGGATCGCTTGAGCCGGATATTCAACCCGGCCACGGGGCGTACCGTGATGCTGGCTTTCGATCACGGTTTCATTATGGGGCCGACCTCGGGCGTCGAGCGCATCGATCTCAGCATTGTGCCGCTGATTGAGCACGCGGATTGCTTGATGTGTACGCGCGGCGTGCTGCGTTCGTTAGTGCCGCCGACTAGCCGCAAGCCGATTTGTCTGCGCGCGGATGCTGGCACCTCGATCCTGACCGAACTCAACCACAACGTGGTGATCGACATTCAGGACGCGGTGAAGGTCAACGCCTCGGCTATCGCGGTGATGGTGTCGGTCGGCGATGCCGCCACCGAGGCTGAGACCGTGGCGAACCTCTATCAGGCGGTCGATGAGGGTCAGGCCTATGGCATTCCGGTGATGGGCGTGACGGCGGTCGGTAAGGACATGGCGCGCGATGCGCGTTACTTCGGGCTGGCCTCGCGGCTGTGCGCGGAGAACGGCGCAAACATCGTGAAAACCTACTACACCGAAGGCTTTGAGAAAGTCGTGGCTTGCTGCCCGGTGCCGATCGTGATCGCGGGTGGCAAGAAGCTGCCCGAGCTGGAGGCGCTGGATTTGGCCTACAGGGCGATCCAGAGCGGTGCCGCCGGTGTGGATATGGGGCGCAACGTCTTCCAGTCGGAAAAGCCTGCGGCAATGATCCAGGCGGTCGGGGCGGTCGTTCACCAGGGGCTCAAACCGGCCGAAGCGTTTCAGATGTTCAACGATCTGAAATAGATCCGTCGGCTGGATCG
The DNA here is from genome assembly GCA_012838435.1 of Lentisphaerota bacterium. Taxonomy (GTDB): domain Bacteria; phylum Verrucomicrobiota; class Kiritimatiellia; order RFP12; family UBA1067; genus DUPH01. Next base: position 9,874 of record DUPH01000004.1, read on the forward strand.
AGAACCCCGCAACGGCGGGTTCTTGCATGCATATTCTCCAGATCCTTCCGGCGCTTGACGAGGGCGGCGTGGAACGCGGCACGGTCGAGCTTAATCGCGAGTTCGTCCGGCGCGGCCACGTCAGTACCGTAATCTCGAGCGGCGGAAGGATGGTATCGACCGTGGAGCGTGAGGGCGGTCGGCATGTGACGCTGGAGGTCAAGTCGAAGAATCCCCTTACGGCCCTAGCGCGCGCCGCAGCGTTGCGACGCGCGCTGGTGGCGATCCAACCGGATCTCATCCATTTCCGCAGCCGGGTGCCGGGCTGGCTCGTACGTCTGGCCAACCGTTCGTTGCGCTTGCCCGTGGTCTCTACCGTACACGGCTTCAATAGCGTGAGCGCCTATAGCCGTATTATGACCATGGGCGAGCGTGTGATCTGCCCCAGTACCGCTGTTCTTGATTTTGTCCGCGCCCACTACGGTACGCCGGACGAGCGACTCCGCTTGATTCCGCGCGGCATCGATCCTCAACGTTTCGATCCGGCACGGACCGACACGGCGTTCATGGCCGACTTTCGGCGTCGCTTCGAGTTGGAGGGCCGTTTTGTGGTGTTGGGTGTCGGTCGTATCACGCAGCTCAAAGGATACGACGTGCTGATCGACGCCACGGCTGCGGTGCGTGAACGCCTGCCGACCATCAAGACCGTGATCGTCGGTGGCGTCGAGCCCGCACGCGCCGACTATGCACAATCTCTGCATGAGCAGGTGCGCCGTCTGGGGCTCGATGAGCATGTGGTGTTTGCCGGCAGCCAGAGCCAGGTTGCCGAAATCTACGCCTGCGCCCATGTTTTGGTGTCGGGCAATCAAGCCAAACCCGAAGCCTTTGGCCGCTCGATGGCGGAGGCGCTGGCGATGGACTGCCCGGTGATTGCCACCCGTTTCGGCGGAGCGCTTGACATCGTGCGCGAAGGGGTCAACGGCTGGCTGGTCGAGCCGGGCGACGCCGCCCAACTTGCCGACCGGCTGGTCGAAGCCTCGCGCCACACGCTGACCGGGCTTCGCGAAGATGCGCTCGCGCGTTTTTCACTTGATCAGATGGTGGAAAAAACGTTGGCTGTTTATGACGAGGTGCTGGCCGCGCGCCGCACCGAATGACCAAATGACCGAGGGTCTTGCAAAACCCCTTGCCTACAAGTGTGGCACGGGCATCTTGCCCGTGTTTCATGGGCGGGACGCCCATGCCACGAGGGGTTTTGCAAGAACCTCGACCGAATAAGGAGAACCTTGATGAACACGATGTTGTCGAAAACCCGGTTGCTGGCCGTCGCACTGGCTATGCTAGGCGCGCTTACCGCGCTGGCCGCGGATATCCCGCTTGATCCGAATCTGGTGGCGCTCTTCGCTGATTTACATGTGACGATGGACAACAAAAACCAGCACCAGCGCGCGGGTTTGGAGCGCTGTGTGCGTGAGGTGCTGGCGCTCAACCCGCGTCCCGCCAACGTGCTGTTCTATGGCGACCTCTCGATCGATCGCGGTGCCACCAATGACTACCGCATGCTCAAGACGCTGGTCAAGCCGCTCGACGACGCTGGCGTCCGCTGGCATGCCGCATTTGGTAACCACGACCGGCGCGCGCCGTTCTTCGCCATTTTCCCGGAGTGCGCCGCCGCGTCACTCGTGCCGGATCGGCTGGTGTCGTTGGTTGAAACGCCGCATGCCGATTTCGTGCTGTTGGACTCCTGCCTCGAAGGCCCGGTGCATGGCGGTCTGGACGACGCGCAGCGCGCTTGGTTGCGGACCGTATTGAGCGGACGCAGCAAACCAGTCTTCGTTGGTGCTCACCATCCGCTTCACGAGACCGGCATCGCCACGCTACTCGCGGCTACACCCGCCTGTAAGGGGTATGTGTACGGCCACAACCACAATTGGTTGCAGCAGGAGACCAGCGGCGTGCAGACCCTGTGCCTGCCCTCCACCGGACACTGGGGCGATATCGGCTATGTTCTGGTGCGCCTCTCAGCGGATGAGGCGGTCTTCTCGCTCAAACAGCACGATTACTACACGCCGCGTCCGGCTGCGACGCCCGAGCAAGCTAAGCCCGAATGGGCTGCGCGCGCGAAGCGCAACGACGGTAGCCAGTGGCGCGTGCCGCTCAAAGGCGAGGAGAGCGGCTTCGTGCCGCTCTTCAACGGACGCGACCTCACCGGTTGGGTGCCGTGCAGCATCGCGCCGGAGACATTTTTTGTGCGCGATGGGCTGATCATCACTACCGGTGATCCGATCGGCACCCTGCGCACCGAGAAAATGTATGAGAACTTTATCATCGACTTCGAGTGGCGACACATGAAGTCAGGCGGCAACTCCGGTCTCTTCATCTGGGCCGATGCCCTGCCGGTCGCCGGCTCGCCCTTCTCGCGCGGCATCGAGATACAGGTCCTTGATCCGGGATTCAACGTAAAGGGCAAGAATGAGTGGTACAGTACACACGGTGATGTTTTCGCCGTCAACGGTGCGAAGCTGACCGTGGCCGGGCGTATCTCGCCGAACGGTCAGCGCAGCTTCCCCGCTGAAGAGCGTACCCGTCCTTCCCCGGAATGGAACCACTACCGCGTGGCGGCGATCAACGGCGACATCAGCCTCAGCGTCAACGGCAAAGAGGTCACCATCGCTTATGGGGCCTCGCCGCGCAAGGGCTACCTCATGCTAGAGTCCGAAGGCTCGGAATGCCAATTCCGTAACATCCGCATCAAAGAGTTGCCCTCCACTCAGCCCAAGCCCGAAGAGATCGCGCGCGAGGGCGACGGTTTTGTGCCGCTGTTCAACGGCGTTGACCTGCGTGGCTGGAAGGTTCCCGAAGGCGACAACGGGCACTGGAAGGTGATCGATGGCGTGATCGACTACGATGCCCGCAGCGAAGCGGCGGGCGATAAGAACCTGTGGAGCCAGCAAGCGTTTAAGGACTTTGATTTGGTCGTTGACTGGAGGATCAAGGAAACGCCTTACACGAATCCCAATGCCCGCTCCATCCTGCCAGACGGCAGCGATGAGAAAGGGCCGGACGGCAAGGTCATCGCGCTTGCGATTCCGGATTCGGACTCCGGCGTCTTTCTGCGCGGCTCCGGCAAATACCAAGTGAACATCTGGTGCTGGCCGATCGGCTCCGGTGAAATGTATGGAGTGCGGCTTGACCGCGCTATGCCGCCCGAGGTGCGCGCTGGCGTTACGCCGAAGCTCAAGGCGGACAATCCGGTCGGTAAATGGAACCGCTTTGAGATCGCGATGCGCGGCAACACCGTGCGCGTGCTGCTCAACGGCAAGGCCGTCCTGCCTGGCGTCGCCATCCCGAATCTGCCTGAAAGCGGTCCGATCGCGCTACAGCATCACGGCAGCATGCAGGACGGTGTCTGGAACAGCCCACCCTCCCTTATGCAGTTCCGCAACATCTTCATCCGCGAGACGTCACTTCAACCGTTAAAGGAGGAATAAGAATGAAAGACCATTCAGAACTGTTGACGAAGGGTGCGACAAGCACGCGGCGCGGCTTTATCAAGCGCGCGTCCGCAGCGGCGGCGGGGCTCGGCGCGTGGCAGGCGTTGAGCGCGGAGCGTGTGGCCGGGGCGAACGAACGGGTCAATGTCGCAATTATCGGTTGCGGCGGCCGCGGTCGCTTCATCTTGCGCGTGATGATTGAAGATGCCGGCGCCCACTGCGTGGCAATCTCTGATCTGAGCGATGAGCGCATGGATCAGATGTGGACATTCATTCAGCCGGTGCAAACGGAGAAACCGCGCTTTGAGAAAGACTACCGCAAGATTCTGGAAGCTAAAGATATCGACGCGGTTATCGTCGCAACCCACGACAACTGGCATGCACCGCTGACCATCCAGGCGTGTCAGGCCGGCAAGGATGTCTACGTCGAGAAACCGCATTCATTCTGCATGTGGGAGAGCGGGAAGATGGTCGAGGCCGCAGCCAAATACCGGCGGGTCGTGCAGGTCGGCACACAGAACCGTTCGACTGAGTACAACCTTCGGGCGCGCGAGATTGTGCAGAGCGGGCAGCTTGGCGAGATCGGTCTGGTCAAGGTCTTCAACCTCAAGAGCGGCTCGCCCTTCAAACTGGGCGACCCCGGCCAGCAACCGGCAGGCTTCGACTGGGACCGCTGGCTGGGACGCGCCGCCTTGCGGCCCTATCACCAGCGCATCTGGCGTGGCGGCGGCTGGCATTTTTACTGGGACTACTGCGGCGGCGACATGACCGACGACGGTATCCACCAGATCGACCTGGCCCTGATGATGATGGGCGACCCCGGCCTGCCCACGAGCGTGCGCGCGCTGGGCGGCCAGTTTGTCACCCGCAAAGGGGACGATTCCGAGGTGCCCGATGTCCTGAATGTCGCTTGGGAGTTTCCGACGTTCGCGATGACCTTTGACATGAGCCAATATCCCGCCTACATGGAAAAGAGCAGCGACGTGCTGCGCAAGAAGCATCTGGTTTCGGACTGGAAGCAGAACGCCACGCGCATTGAGATCTACGGACAGAAGCAACTGATGATCCTCGGTCGTCATGGCGGCGGATTTGTGGTGGAGAAGGGCAGCAGTCAGGTAGTGGAAAAGATGCACGGGCAGGCGGGCGATTTGGAGCACTACCGCAACTTCATCGCCTGCGTGAAGAGCCGCAAGGCACCCAACGCCGACATCGCGGTCGCCCATGCCAGCAACATGGTCGCCCACATGGGCAACATCGCCCACCGCTTGGGGAATGTGGCGCTGAAGTACGACGCGGCAGCCAACGCCTTCGACAATCCCGCCGCTACCGCTATGGTCAAAGCATCCTACCGGTCCGGCTACGAGATACCCGATACCGTGTAGGCGTTACTCTCCGACCACTCAAAAGCAAGATGAGGCACGGAGCGGGTTTTACGCCCTTTTCGTGTGAAGGGGGCTTGCGCGGCTGTTTTTATTCCGTTGTGATTGCGGCCTGTCGACCGTAGCGACTCGAATCACTCAGCGCTTGGACGAGGCGATCAACCTCGGTAGATGGATTGGCTGGCTCGGGGGTGTTGGCATCGGCATGATGTTGACGCACTCTTTGCGCATGGCGTACCGCCTCTGGCCAGTGATTCATGAATAGCGGCATGACGTCACGAGCAACTTTTTCGTTTGTCGAATAGTCCCGGCCCAACTCCTTTTCCACCGCACGCTTGGCGGCATCGCCATCCACCAGATCTCCACGGGTCGTGTACGACAGATGCAAAAGCAACCAGTATTCGAAACAGGGTGTTGAGTGCGCAAGCTTTACTTTTTGTGTAGCCGCGAGTTGCTTCACGTCATTCCAACACCCCGTCCGGACCGCAACGTCAGTGTCGATGACAACCCAGACATGATCGAATTTTGACGGCTCATCTTGCGCAAGCAAACCGTTCTTGTATTTCTTCTGGTGAGCCTTGACCTCTTCGACCGCAGTATCAATCACGCGAAGCGGATCGGGAGTGTGACCGGGTATGACCTTAACGTGAACAGTGTGCAACCGGAGATCTTTCAGTAAACAGTTGAAGTAGACTGGTTCTGTTACTTGTCCTTCGGTGACAATCAAAAAAGCGTCCCCCGGCTTGGCGGTTGCGCGGGACGTGGTGGCCCGGCGTTTTCGAGCGATACTTGCCGCCTTGGGTATTTTCCACCATTCCGGATCATAACCGCAACCGTCAGTCATGGGGAACCTCCGGAGTTGTCTCTTTCCCCTCGTACGACGGTATTGCATCGAGCAGTCCTGCAGGGATGAATGGCAGCGCTCCGTACCTTCCGGAGAGGTAGCCACGGACGAGCGACTCGCCTTTGCGGGGACTATAGTCGGTCAGGGGATAGAGGTGAGCTGCGCCTTTGTTATCCTTGTCGGTGAACCACACTTGGTCGCGGCGCAACAGGGTTGTGTCGAGCAAGAGCGGATTGTGGGTCGTGAAGATCACTTGCGCACCACCGGTATTAACGGCTGGATCGAAAAACAGCCGTAGCAGTTCCCGCACCATGTGCGGGTGCATGCTGGTCTCCAACTCGTCGATGCAGACTACCTTCCCTCGGTTAAGAATATCCAGCCACGGCCCCGCCAGTGCAAACAAACGGCGAGTGCCCGCCGATTCGGTCTCCCATGGCAAAGGAATCTGAACAGGCGTCATTCCTGCGTGTATCAACGAAGGGCGTAACCACGTTTCTTTGATAAAACGCTTTTGGATTTCTACGGGGACATCAGCGAATAGTTTTTCGACCTTTTCAGGAGAACCGTCCTCAATTGTTTCCACACCGGTTACGCCGATGTCCGCATGGCGTAACAGTTCTTTGATTGACGCACAATATTCGCCTTGTTGCTCGATCTGATTGAGTGTGTAGTCAAGTGACAGGTGGCTCCGCGCACTCATGTCCAAGAAAACCAAATTTTCTTTAAACCAACGGAAGATCGGCTCCAACTCTGCACGGTTGTTGGCTACCGCTTTTGACAGGAACAGCATGTTGCTCAGTGTATAGCTCTCCAGTTGAGGATCGCGCTGAAATCCCGTCGGCCGTTCCGGCGTCCAGACATAGGAGGCGGATTCCGGACTCCAGTCACGAGCATACCACGTCTGTGCGCGAGCGCTGGGAAACGCCCGCAACGATTCGTGCCAGATACGTTTGCGCGTGGCCGCCACTCGGTATTCATATCGCGTGTCATCGACAACAAACACAACCCCGAAGGCTGTAGGGACTTCGGGATGATCGGGACACAGAGCAAATGGATCAATCTGCCTGATCGGTTCCGTGGCATCCGTGATCTTTGCGGAGTGGATGACCATTCCTGCCAGTGCCTTCAAAGCATTCAGAACCGTTGACTTACCGCTCGCGTTCGCGCCATAAATCGCAGCGCCTTTGAGCCAACGTCTTTCGGGGCGTCCCGCCAGCGATGTGACAATACAGTTGTCAGGTAACGACTTATCACTGCTTGCCGTCAGATTAAGCGTCTGAAACTCCCGAAAACACCGGTAGTTCGAAACGGAAAATTGAATAATCATGGAACTAGAGTAGCATGTTTTGGCATCCATGCAACTGTTTTCGCAGAAAACATGCAAAAGTTTGGCTGTGTGTGCAAAATCGCTAGGGCTGGGCAGAGCCGCCCAGCCAGATGTAGTCGATACGGCAGGAGCCGGTGATGGGTGTGCCGTCGGTGAGTTCGAGCCTGAGCTGCTTGAGCGTTCCGCGCCAACCGTCAACCGCGCTCATCTCTACCGTGTAGAGGTGCGGCGAGGGATCATAGTTGTTCACGGCGAAACGTATGCCGAGGTTCGCTTCCCATGACGGTTCGGTATCGGTGGTGAAGCGTAGGCGCATGCTCGTCGCGCCGGTGCGGTTCTGCATGCGGATCGTGAAGCGCGGTGCGGAAGCGAGCGGCACGTTAAGTGCGTCGGCTGAGAGCAGGTACGCCCCGGCACTCTTTTCGACCGCTACGGAGTAAAAGCCGCCGGCGACGTGTTTGACCGGTCGCGAGATGCAGGCCCATTTTTGGTCACGCCAGTCTTGGTCGCTCGTGCCGAGATCCCAGTCGCTCCACCCCTCCTTGTCGTGTGTCGTTTCAAAGGTCCACGCACGCGCCACTGTAGTACGCGGCGGCAGGAGATGCACGGTGGTCAGGGCGCTGCGCCACAGCTCGCCGTCATCCGCCACCAGACGGAGCAGATAATCTCCGGGCGCGGAGAAACGCGCATCGGTGACAGCCGCGGACGGATCATCGAACACCACCGTGCCGGGGCCGTGCAATAACTCCCAGCGCACGGCGAGCCGTGCGGGCGCGGGGCGCGCATCATCTGTGACCGAGCCGGTCAGGCGCACCTGCGGCTGATCGGTCCAGATTTCGCGACCGGCATTCACTCGCGGCGGATCGTTGAACGGCATGGCGCGCTCCAGTTCTTCGCTGGTGGCGTACTGGGTGTTGTTCGTCAAGGTCCAGCGGGTCAACGCGGGGGCCTGGTTGGTGAAGAACAGTACGCCGGGCGTGAGCACGTAGCCGTTGTCGCGGATGGTTCCCGTGCTACAGCAGACTTCGGGGTCGCGGTTGCCGCCCCAGATGAAAATTTCCGAAGGGCCGAGTTTGTTGGCGACGTTGTTGCGGATGAAGCGCGAATTCGCGATCTCGACATTACGCGCCTGGGGTGATTTCAATCCAAGTACTTCGATCGCCGCGCCGGCGTTGTTGCGGAAGGTGCAGTGGTCGATCAGGCAGCCGTCGCCGCCCGCCTCGAAGTCGACGCCGCCTTCGTCGTGCGAACCGGAGTCCGGCTGGTTGAGGAAGTGGCAGTTGCGGATGATCAGTCCGTTCTGGTTGCCCAGCATGATCCCCATGGTGCCGGCGTAAGCATGCCAGCCCGCCGCGTCGAACACGCTGTTCTGCAGATACGCCCGCCAGACCGACACCAGAAACGGATGCGGCGATGTATTGTGCGTGAAGTTGTCGTGACAGAAGACACGGTCGATGGTGACATCGTGCCCAGCGAAGAAAAAGCCACTGGAACATTGGAACATCTCACAGTCGCGGATCACCAACATGGATGCTGCCGAGCCGCTGACGCCGAACCCGCATGATCGCGCGCTGTCGCCGGGTGCGCCGCGCCGGTGGAGCCACTCGGGGATGCCGTGGCTGTTGTGGCGGTAAAGGCCCTCGATGTGGTGCGCCACACAATCTTCGATCAGCAGGCCGCGATGTCCGCTGTGCGCGTAGTGGACCACGAAGCCCTTGCCCGCAAAACAGACTGTCAGGCCGCGGACGGCCAGATAGTCGGGGCTCTCGATCAACGCGCAACGATCATCGATATCCCAGTTGCGGCGGATGACCGGTCGTGCGCCCTCGCCGTAGCTGCCGATCTCGGCCCACACTTCAGGTGTGCCACGCGCCGAGAGTCTGAGTTCCTGATTGAACACGCTGCCACGGCGCAGCAGTAGGCGTTCACCGGGACCGAGCGTGCGCCCGTTGACCGGCGTGAAATCGCGCCACGCGGCTGTGGGTGACGTGCCGGCGTTGGCATTGTCGCCATATACACTGTCCACGTAATAGGTTGCGGCCTGCGTATCGGTCGGACGCGGCGGCGGTGTCCATACGCCAGTCCCGAGTGCACGGTCAGCGGCACCGAAAAAGGGCAGTGTTTTCTTGGCCTGATGCAGGGTCTCGCCGTTGGCGACCAGCCGGAACGTCGCTGTGGCGACTTGGCCGGTATTCGCGCGCAACGTCCATTCTACGGTCTGCGCCTCGGTTGGGGCAAGCAGTGCGAGCGGTACGGACACCGGCGTGTCGCAGGTCACGCCGGTCGGCAGATCGAGTGTCGCAACGCAACCCGTGACGGCTTGGGCATAGTGGACCACCTCGGCACTCACTCGGACCGGCTGTCCGGCATGCAGCAGGACAGCATGCGTCGTGAGGTTGCGTAGCCGCACCACGGCTGGCCGGGGATTCTCAATATGCAGGTTGTCGATCGCGCCGTTGAACCGCCCGAGTTTGAGCGGTGCCGAGCCGGGGCGGGGCACGCCCACGCGCGTGACTTGGTTGCGTTCGCCGTTGACATCCAGCATAAGCTCAAAGCCATTCCAGTTTGCGGAAACGTAATACCAGACACCGGGCTCGGGACGCTGCACGCTCCGCACACGCGACTCCCACTTGCCATCGAGGTTGACAAAAAACGCAAGAAGCCCGCCCTCTGATTGCGCATCGAGGCGCAGCATGTACTCGCCCTGTTTCATCACGATCGGTGTGATGTTGGTCGGTATGTCGTTGAATAGCACCGCGCAGTCGAGCCGGAGCCCCGCTGCAAGTTGCAGGTCGGCGTGACTGGGCAATTCGGGTGCGGCGGAGGTTGCGTTCAATGCTAAGCCGCCGTGTTCCGCAGACACGAAGGTAGCACCGTCGGCACGCCAGTGGCGTCCATGTTCCGTGCGGTCGCGCAAGTCGCCCTCGAATGGCCAGAGGCCGATCCCTTGCAAACCGTCGTCCGTGCGCTGGACGCTCAGCGTATCGATCGCGCCGTGAAACGGGCCGACGCGTAACGGCCCCCAAGTGGTGACCGGAAGACCATTGCGGGCCGTGCGCGTCGTATCGCCATTCACCGTCAGCCAGAGGCCCTGTTCGTCCCATCCCGCCGCCACATCGTACCAGACATTGGTGGTCACGCGGACGCGTCCGTTAACGCGCGGCTCCCAGGCACCGGTGTTTACGAAAAAGCCGAACTGGCGGCCCTCCGATTCGGGATTGACGCGCAGGATATACTCGCCGTGATTGTAGCTGCCCTTTATGGCGACATCAATCCAAGCGTTGCCGTCCGCCAGCGCGTCAAAGCGCACGCGCGTTTCGATGCGCATACCGCGCGCGAGCCGCAGACCGGGCGCGTCGGGGATGGTTGCCGCGCTCCCTTCCAATCGCAGCGCCTGACCGTCCCGCGCCGCCACGTACTGCGGCGTGCCCGTTATCTTCGCGTGCAGGCCGTTGCCGCTGCTGTCCGCCGGCGAGCCGTCAAACGTCCAGCGTCCGCCCGGCGCGGCGAAAACCGCCGCGCCGGTGCTTACGATCACCAACAGGAGGCACACGCCTCGTGTGCGCGGTACAGCCTTGTAGTCACTCTGTTGCGTGTCCACAACGTCCACGAAGTCCACAATATCCATGAAGAACGATCCCGATAGCGATCCCGATCCCGATCCTGAAAAACTCCTAAATCCTAACTCCTAAATGCTAACTGCCATGCGATCATTTCTGCCAATACTTGACCCTGAGCGCGGGTGTCGTTCCTTGCGATGCCTTCAACGAGGCGATGGCCTGCTCGTCACCTTCAAGCGCCTTCAGCAGCCACTCGCCTTCCTTACGGCAGATGTCATCCTGAAGCGGGAAGAAATGCTTGAGCAGGAAGAGGGCGTAACGGGAGAAACGGAACTCACCGGTGACGGTTTGTCGTTTTGAAACGGGGTCGATATCCACCGCCGCACAGTTACGCAGGCGGATGTTCTTGGCCAGCGACGGGAAGTCCAATTGCTCAGCCAGAACCAAGGTGTAGGCGACCCCCAAGTTCTTGGATGCGTGGGCGTCGGTGACACCGATGCCAGCGATCTTTTTGCCTTGTGCACGCAGTTCGTTGTAGTGGAGGATGCTGAGTTCGCTACTGTCGCAATTGAGCACTTCCATCGCGTCAAACTTCGCCGTTTCCAACAGGTAGTCGGAGACGATGGCAGGGACGTACTGCCGGTAGGCTGGCCGCCAGTAGGGGTGGCAAAACACGGCGATGCCGCCGCAGGCACGGATCTTGTCCCAAACCGCGAACGAGGCGGCGATTTGGTGCTTGAAGCTATCGGGGATCGTGTCCGGCAATTTGGCTCGTTCCGCCGCGACCGCCTGATCGTACTCGGCCCTTGATTTCGTGAACCAATCCGTCATGCTCTCCGACGCGCCGAGCGACAGGATGTGCACGCCGTTTCCGGGGCTGTGTACCTCTTCTCCGGGGAATGTCTTCATGTCCGTCGGGAGTTTTGAAAACGCCGCGATGGCATCCAGCGAGCCGGCATAGGCGTGGTGGTCGGTCTCGATGGCGAAGTCCTGTCCGAGTTTGCGGCAGGTGGCGACCATCAGGGCCGGCGATTCGTTCTTGTTGCCGTCCGAGAATTTGCTGTGCATGTGCATGTCGCCCCGATAAGGCCGCAGGGCGAAGTAGTCTGGGCGCAGCGAGTAGAGCTGGGCCACGCCCAGCACCTTGGGCTTTTTGGGATTGGAACTTTTTTGAATGACCCGGATGGTGTGTTGGGTTTCGCCACGGAAGCGGACGGTTACCGTCAGCGTGTTGTCGCGGATCTCGCACGGTATCGCCTGAAAACGTCCGTAGCCGAGCGGCACGCCGTTGGCGTCGAGTCCGTCCGCGCAGACGTATTCCGCCTGCACGTCATCCGGCTTGGCGAGCAGCGGTTCATTTTCAAAGGTCAGCGTTATGGTGGCGTCATTGTCCGCGCGCACGATCATAGGGACCGTGTCGATCAGTCGGGCATGTACCGACGAACACAGTGAGAGAGAGAGACATGCGGCCGCCGCCGCAATCATCAGTCGTTTCATGATTTGTCCTTTTGTTGGTGTTTTTTGTGATCTGTCTTGCGAGAGGTTTCACGAGGCGGACCATCCGTCCATCGCGCCATACTTGCCAGTGGCGACACGGCATCGACCAGCCCCAGCGTGCCGTAGCTGATGGCCAGCCATTCCGGTTGTCTCAACTGTTGTCCAGCGAGAATTTCGGGGATCGATCGCGGCGCGTCCGACGAAAACATCGCACACAGTGCGCGATAAATCTCGGCGGTCAACTCCGCTCGCTCTTCCAGCCGGTGTGCACAGTATACCAGACCGAAGAGATTTAGGGCATGGCGTCCTTGGCCGTCGAACCACCATGTCCGCTCTTTGTTGGCCGCGCTCAGCATCGGATCAAGAAAAGCCGAGTGCAGGTAATCCGCGTAGAGTTTGCGTCTTTCCGGGGTCACGGCGAAAGCGTGCGCGAATACGAAGCTCTCGATAAAGGCCCCGTTCAGTTTGCTGGTCCGCGGCATCAGCCAGTCGGCATCGGCAGCGGCTTGTCGGAAGAGGTCGGGCTGTCCGCGCAACGCGGCGTGTCCGTAGGCTCCGGCCAACGAGCAACCGATCGTGTAGGTGTTGCGCTCCGGGGCGTAGATGCGCGTCGGCGTGTTCAGGGGCGTGGGCGGTCGCTGCCCGTAATCGAACAGGCACCAGCCGACGCCGATACCGCCCTCGGCCACGCGGAACGACTCGCGGTAACGCATGTAGCGGTCCGCACTGGCGAGCAGACGTTCGCGCAAGTCGGGTTCAGCGTAGGCCGCCAGCCGTAGGATACCGACGACGATCTCCCCGCCGTCCGCAACATAACACTCTTCGCCCTTGGATGTAATGCCGTAGCCCATGCGGTATCCGCCGTCTTCGCGTTGCTCGGTCAGTTGGGTCATGCCCCATCGCAGGGCGGCATCTCGGTAGCGGCTGTCGCCAAAGATCTCGTATCCACCCAGCAGGACACGGATGCCGCGGTTGTCGATAAACGAGTAGCCGTGCAGACGGCCGTCTTCCTTGGCGTGCGCCAGCATGGTGTCGCAGATGCCGCGCAACGCGGCGCGGGCGTCGAAACGGAAACGCGCGTCCCCCACAACCGGCCCAGTCGAGGCGCGCGTCTCCACACGCAGATCGAGCGGCGTTTGCGTCAGGAGCGGTGCCGCGATGCCCTCTGCCAAAATCATATCGATCGTCTTGCTTTGGCGCGGCGGCAGCGTGAACGTACGCGAAATCGGCTCGGTACCGCCCATGTGCAACGTCGCCGTCACGGTTGCCTGCGCGGTGCCGGGATTCATCAGCGGCAGACAGACATCCATCACCACGCGATCTTCTGCGGCGCGGAAACGGGGGCGCGGTGTCTGTTGCCAGACCCCCGTAGCCAACGCCCTGACCGCCTGTACGACACGGTCAGCATCAGTTTCACGCCGCTCCGCTGAGACCGCCGCGAGATCGAATACCGCCCAGCGTGATCCTTGGAGCGGAGCGGTGTGCGCATACAGGAACGGCGTCTCCGCTTGCGCACGTCGCATGCCGTCACGTAACTGCGGCGCGGGCTTGCTGCGCGATTCACCGACATGCTGCGCGCCGAACCAATGCGCCACCGAGAGGTTCTCATCGACGAACGGCGGTGTGGCGGCGACCTGCGCCGTCGTGACCTGCGCACGCAACACACGCACACCGCGCAGTTCGAAAACGCAGTCGCCCTTACGCCCTGCCATCGTATGCGTCGAGCCGACAGAGAGCCTTGTCACATGCGTTGGCGATGGCCCCTCGCGTCCGGCGGCGCGGGGCGAGGCGTACGGCAGGAACTGCGCGAAATGAACGCGGTGGCGTGTCCACTCCGGCGATACGGGCACAATCTGTTTCCAGCGGGTTCCGTCTTTTTCGTGGAGGTCCAGCGAGAGACGTTGCACTGGCGGCTTGCCCCGCAACTCAAGTTCGAGCACGGCGTCGGCAGCGTCCATCGGCGGCAGATCGATCCCGGCGTACGCATAGGCGGCCAGCCCCAGCGTCACGCGCACGGCGTTGCCGACGACTTCTGTGCGCACGCGGTCATCCGGTCCAGCCAGCGGTCGATTCCATGCCGCATCCTGTGCGAGACACGCCAATTCGTCACCCGTCGCCGTGAGGGTTCGTGCGCCTGCTGCGGTTGAATAGATCGGTTGGTCGAACGACCGTTCGCCGCCCGTTACCACCAGAGCGCAGCCGCGCGCGGCCGGAGTGTTAAGTGCGGCGGCCACGGCCGCCGGGTAGCGGTCGCCGTAGGGCAGCACCAACACATCCGGTGCACCCGGCTTCAAGCCTTTTGTTACGAGCGTCGCGCCGTCCGTGAGTTGTAGCGCGAAACCCTCCATGCGCAAGCGTTCCGCGAGTCCGGGCAGGCTGTCCGGCATTCCTTCTTCGTGCCACAGCCATACCGTCGGCGCAGGCGCGGCGGACACAACCCAGCCACCCGTCATCAGCGAAGCGGAGAGCAGCGCCAACGCCTTCAAGCGCGTGCACCGTCGTGAAGCGACTTCCCCTGTCCTCCCCATACACATGCCCGTAAGGATAACTGTCGTGCTGTTTTGCGGCAAGCGCATTTAATTTATCCTCCGCGCATGTGTGCGGGGGAGCAGTCGCGGGTGCGCACTTGGCTGCGGTAGATGGTCCAGCCGTTGCTGAGCCAGTAGGATACGCCGCATACCCACATACTGGGCAGCAGCAGGTTGTGATTGCCGGTGATCTCGCTGACCATGATGATCGCTGCGATCGGCACACGCACCGAGGCGGCCAGAAAGCCGGCCATGCCGACCAGCGCGAAGGCGCCGGGATGGAGTTCGAGACCGGGGAAGAGGCGCGTCAGCGCTAAGCCGGTGGCCGCTCCGAGCGCCGCGCCCGAGACCAGCGCCGGACCGAATACGCCGCCGCTTCCGCCGCTGGCGACCGTGAATGCGGTCGCGAAAACCTTGCCGAAAAAGATCAGGAGAAGCATTGCTAGCGAGAGTCCTCCGAAACGTTCGGCAAGCGGACTGTCGACCACGAGCGTCTGCTGGATGATGCCGTAGCCAGAGCCCAGAACCTGAGGCAGGAAGAAGCCGATCAGACCGGTCAGCAAGCCACCGATCCCGGGCTTGACCCATGTTGGCACGCGCCAGGTGCGGCTTGCGGATTCAAACTGCCGGAAAACCAAGATATAGAACTTCGCGCCAAGGGCAACCACCAATGCGAGAAAGAGGTACGGTAGCAGTTTACGCGGATCGGCAAAGGTGTAATCCGGCATGACGAAGAGCGGGTGCCAGCCGAAGAAAAGCGCGAAGACCGTGTAGGCGACAGTCGATGCTACCAGCGAAGGCATCAAGATTTCGTACTCGATGTCGAGGCCGCTGTAGAAAATCTCCGCCGCGAAAATCGCGCCCGCCAGCGGTGCGCGGAAAATCGCGCCCACGCCCGCAGCCAGACCAGCCGCCATCAGGACGCGACGCTCGGCAGCGTCGAGTTTGAGCAGACTGGCCAAGGCCGAGCCGCAACCCGCACCGATTTGTGTGACTGGCCCCTCGCAACCAGCGGAACCCCCCGAACCGATCACCAGTGCCGAGGCAACCGCCTTGACTGGAATCACGGCAAAAGGAATCCGTCCTTCGTTGCGGTGGTAGGCGTTGATCGCGGCGTCGGTACCGTGTCCGCCAGCGGATGGCGCGAAGAACTTGACGAGCAGCGCGCCTGCCATGGCACCTAAGGCTGGCAGTACCAGTAGCACCCAGCGCAGTCGTTCCGTGTGATGCACGGTCGGATAGATCGCCGTTTCACCTGCTGCAAGCGGCGGCGTGTAGTGCGCCAGCCCTTCCATCAGATAGTAGCGGGCGCTCTCCAGCAACCAATAGAATCCCGATGCCGCCAACCCGGCTATGAGGCCGGTCAGGGCACAGAGCAATAACGCGCGGCCGGTCTTGACCGAGAGCCCTTCACCGGCCATCCAGAAACGCCACCATTGAACGGAAATTTTTCGGTACATACAACTAGTGCGGGCGGAGCCCGCGGATCAAGTCAATCTCACACAAAGGCAAGGACACAAAGGTTTCTATTTTTATCGCGCCATCCAGATGTCATCCTCCAGCACTTGTCATCGGCTTGCGAAGCGCTGGGAGGGGCAAGCGTCTGCTTGCCCGCGGACGAGCGACGCTCGTCCCTCCCGGTGCTCTGCGAGGAAGTTTGAGACCATCCTTCCGCGTAGCGGAAGGCGGCTCGTGAGGACACTCGCCCTCCAATCCTTCGCGTCTTCGCGCCTTCGCGTGAAACACCCGATCAGGGCTCCCCAAAAAACCTCTGCGTCTCTGCACCTCTGCGTTAAACAAACAACCTGTTTTTTTACCATACATGTCGGGCACTCATGCGGAGGTTAACGGGATTTCGTACGGCGGGGCGGCGATTTCTTGGGAGACCGTGCTTTGGCTTTGCGGCGGGGCGGTCGGGTAGGGCGGTTCACTGTCTTGGTCTCGGCGTCTGGGTCTCCAACTACCGATGCGTCCGCTGCCGCGCCCGCACTTGCACTGAGTTCGGGACGCGAACGCGCACGGTAGAGGATTTCGACCGGCGCGCCTTCGAGACCGAAGCGCTCGCGTAGCGCGCGTATCATGAAATCGGTGTAGGGCCTGGTCGCGATCTTGGGGTCGTTTACGAACATGCGGATCGTGATGGGCGCCACGCCGAGTTGCACCGCGTAGTAGACGCGCAGGCGCTTGCCGCCGCGCAAGGGAGCAACCACCCGGCGCGTCGCTTCAACCAGTGTGCGGTTCAGCATGCCCGTCGGTAGCTTAGTTCGCGTCTGGGTGGCTACGGCGTCGATGACCTCAATGCTGCGGCGTATGTTGTAGCCGGTCTTGGCCGAGACGAACACCAGTGGCACGTAATTCATGAACGGCATGATCGCGCGCAGTACCGGCTCGGTCTGGGTCTGCGTCATCCCTTTCTCCTGAGCAAGGTCCCACTTGTTCATCATCAGCACGCAGCCCTTTTGGTTTTTCTGGATCAAGGACGCGATATGTTTGTCCTGCACGGTGGGGCCCAGTTCTGGATCAAGCACCAGCACCACGACGTCGGCGTCTTTGATGCTCTCCTCGGCGCGGAACAGGCTGAAACGTTCTACCGCACTGTCGACGCGGTGCCTGTTGCGCATGCCGGCCGTGTCTACCAAAACATAGTGGCGCGCCTGATCGCCGCTGCCGATCGTGAAGGGAACGTCGATCGAATCGCGCGTGGTGCCGGCGACATCGGAGACGATCACGCGATCCTCGCGCAGCAGTCGGTTGATGTACGAGGACTTGCCGGCGTTGGGGCGTCCAACGATCGCGACGCGCAGCGGTTTTTCCTCCGTCTCGTTGGCGACTTCCGGCAGGTGGGGCAACACCGCATCCATCAGGTCACCCATGCCGCGGTTGTGCTGGGCCGCCACGGGAAAGAGGGGGAATCCGAGACGTGCAAACTCGGCGGCGCCAGGCTCATGCTGCGGCTGGTCGCACTTGTTGACCGCGACCACACAGGGCACACCGCGCTTGCGGATGATGCTGGCGACCTCTTCGTCCAACGGATGCACGCCCTGTTGCACGTCTACCACCAAGATCGCCACGGCGGCATCATCAAGCGCCGCGTCCACTTGGGCGCGGATGCCAGACTCAATGGTGTTCTTGCGGCCTTCGGCATCGAGCATCACCACGCCGCCGGTGTCCACCAGTTGAAAGCGTTCATCGTCCCACTCCACCTCGCGCACCAACCGGTCGCGGGTCACGCCGCTCTCGTCGTGCACGATCGCGATCCGGCGTCCCGCGATGCGGTTGAAGATGGCGGACTTGCCGACGTTGGGGCGTCCGACAATCACAATCACCCGGTCTTTTGCCGTCTCTGTCTGTTGGGGAATCATGCGCCCTGATTATACAGGGTCCGCGCCACCCAAACAAGCGCGCTGTTTTGTTTGTCCTTGCCGAGATTCTGCCTGCATGCCAAAATGAACTTCGTTCGGTACCTGAAAAAAGCGTGTTCCCGTCGGCCGCTGGCTGGCGGCTCTTTATTCACTCACTCTATGCGATTGTGGAAATGATGACACATATTAAAGTTATTGCTCCGTTGTTGTTGGCAGCAGCGATTATGACGCAGGCAGGCGGGCGTGTCGGCGTCTGCGCGCATGTGACGCGAGATGAGTTCAACAACCGTATCCGTACCTACGAAATGATGCAGGATGCGGGCTTCGATTACGTCCGCAGCGACTTCGATTGGCATCACTGCCAG
>DUPH01000038.1 GCA_012838435.1 Lentisphaerota bacterium
CACTGCGTCATCGAATACAAAGACGCGGGCTTCCGTTCCGGCGGCGCGACCACGAACAACCTCGTCTCGTTCCAACTTGTCTTCGAGGAGGGCGTTTCGAACCGCTTCCGCGTGTTCTACCGGAACGCCGGCGGCTACGGCGACGGACGCTCGGCCACGCTGGGGGCGCGGACGGTCCCGCAGGCGCTCCAGTTTTCACGCGAAACAGCGTCCGTCGCGGACGGCCTCGCGCTGGAATACCGCTTCGGGATCGGCACCGACCCGCTCGACCCCGACACCGACGACGACAGGCTGGACGACGGCGCGGAGCTTGCCCTCGGCACCGACCCGTTTGGTTACGACACCGACGGCGACGATCTTGGGGACGGCGACGAGGTGGATGCCGGCACCGACCCGCTCAACCCCGACACCGACGGCGACGGGCTGAACGATTACTGGGAATTCCTGAACATGCCGGAGTTCGACCCGCTCGACCCCGCCGACAGCCAGCCCCGCGAGGCCGTCCCCTTCACGGTCCTCTTCGGCGACACGAGCGGCAGCCACTCCGAAAAATACCGCCTGACGGTCACCCCGGTATCCGGCGACGCCCGCCCCGGCTGGACGCTGGTGAACCGCGCGTTCGGCCAGCCCGACCCGCTCACCGTCAGGCTTGCCGCCGGAGCGACCTACGAGGTCGCGCTCGAACACGTCGCCACCGACCCCGACTACGACGACACCCCCCGCCCCGACTACGACGACACGCTTGAGTTCTCCCCGGACGCCTCCGCGCCCGGCATGGCCGTCCTCGCCGACGACCCCGACGGCATCCTCGGCGTCCATAACGAGGGCGACACCTTCTACGCCGCCGGGAAGAGCGCCCGGATCACCGTCATCCGCGCCGGGCTCGTCCCCGACTACAACCGCGACCGCGAGATCTCCCCCGCCGAAGCGTCCGGGGACACCTTCCGCCTCTGGATCAACGACGACGCGGACACGGGCGACGTCGCGGAGGGCGAAAGCGACCGGCCCGGCCGGTCCTCCGGCTGGCTGTCCAGGGCCAACTTCAGGGACAAGCGCGTCAACGGCCGCGCCGACCTGCCGGACTTCTTCCCCGTGTGGCTGGATCTTAGCGAAGCCCTCGCCCTTCTCGACGCGGTGCCCGGCGGCGGCAGGATCGAGATCAAGCTCCGCCACGCCAGGAACGCGCTCGCCTACGTCCCGACCGCGCTCTCCACCAACGACGCCGGCGCCTTCCTCGTTTCGGACGTCGCGGGACTCGCCTCCGCCGCCACGCGCAAGATCACCGACGACGGCGTGGCGCTCCCCGGCGTCTTCGTCGATGCCGTCCGCGCCGACCCGTCCAAGGGCGTCATCCTCATCGAGGGCCGCGCCGAGACCACCGAACCCCTCGTCCTTGAAATCTGGCGCAAGGGCAAGAAGGTCCTGGAGAAGTCGCTCCCCCTGTGCGTCGCGCCCGTGGAGCAGATGTACACCCGCGTCAACCTGCGCGACGGCGCCGCCGCCGTGACGCCGGGGTCCTGCCTCCCGCCCGCGAACGGCACGAACGTCGTCTTCCTGCACGGCTACAATGTGAATGCGGAAGAGGCGCGCGCACGGCATGCCGAGATGTTCAAGCGCCTCTGGCAGTCCGGCTCCAAAGCGCGCTTCCACGGGGTGACGTGGGAGGGTGACATCGGATGGCCTAATGCCCTTCGCTACCACGAGGATGTGGTCAGTGCCTTCGCAACCGCGCCGCACCTCAAGAACTACGTCAACGGCTTGTCCGGCGAGAAAATCATGATGGCGCACAGCTTGGGCAACATGGTCGTCTCCTCGGCCATCGCCGACCACGGCATGAGCGTTCACAAGTACTTCATGTTCAACGCCGCCGTCCCCGCCGAGGCGTACGACCCCACGCTCTGGAACGCCACGGTCGCCGCCAACAACATGGTGCATGAAGATTGGGCAGATTACCTGCCCAGAACGTGGTCCGCCCTTTATCACCAGTTGTTCGACCCTGATCTTGTGTTCGGGAATGACGACCGCCACTCGCTCACATGGAAGGGGCGTTTCACCGCCTGCCTGCCCGGTCTCTACAACTACTATTCGTCAGGGGATGAGATTTTCGAGCAGTACGACGGGACTCCCATTCCCACGGAGGGGGTTGAGCTTCACCTCGGCATTCCGGTCGTGACGGGTAGGGAACGCTACTCATGGCAGAAACAGGAACTGTACAAGGGGCGCACCGGGATAGACGAATTTGCCGGGCTTTTCGGCACCTCGTGGGCGGGCTGGGGCTTTGAGCTGGTCTCCATGATGAACGAGGAGCCGCACCCGCTCCACACCGCCGCCGAGGCGAACGCCTTTTCGGAAACGGAACTCACCGGCCTCGTCTGCATCAGCTTCCGGCATGCTCCCGACAGCATGTTCGCAAACCCGATCACGGAGGCCGACCGATTCGCCCTCCTCGCCAAGGCGGTTCCCGCCCTCTCCGGCGCGGCGGGGAATAGGAATGTCCCTGAAATTTTGAGCGATAACAATGTTGATATGAATGATATTAGTTATCGTCCAAACGGTTGGGGGAGGATGCATGGCACCTATCAGGACAGATGGCTGCACGGCGACATCAAGAACATGTCGTATTTTTACAACCACAAGATTTTCGACAGCATTGTTGAACAGGGGAATTTACAATGAACAAGCGAACGATTATCATCACGGTTTTTGCGTTAGTCATATTCGGGGTCGGACTTGTTTTTACCCGAAGCCGTGTCGAAAAACCGCCTGCCCTTTCAAGCGAAGTCCGCCGCGCTTCCGAACAAACATCTGCCGTGCCAGCCGTTGTCACTATGGGCGGGAAAAAGGAAACGCGTCCGCGCGAGGGCGGTGCCCATCCCTTTTGCGCCCCTGGCTCGACCCTCTACCTGACACAGGCGCAGCAGGAGTACAAGCTCGGCGAACGGGGGCCTAACACGCCGGCCGTCAAGGACGCGAAGAGGAACGGCGCGCTCGCCAAGGTCACGCTCCGCGTGGTGGACTCGCGCGGCAACCCCGTGCCGGACGCCGATGTCAAGGTCGCCTTCTTCCATCGCGGCCCGTACTCCGTTGACGGCAAGACCGATAAAAACGGGTTTTTCACGGCGAAGCACATGTCGGAGTCGGACGTCCATTTCCATGCCTCGAAAGAGGGATACTACAGGACCTACCGCAATTACTGGTTTTACCGCGAAGGCAAACCCTGCGCTGAAAACGGAAGATGGGTTCCGTGGAACCCCACGCTGGAAGTTGTGATGAAGGAGAAACGTAACCCGATCGACCTGATTTCCGTGCAGAACATTAAAGTTCTTTTGCCCAAAGGAATTCGTGTTGGGTTTGATTGTAAAAAACGAGCACTGGTTGATCCCCATGGGTCAGGAACGGTAGCTGATTTCTTTTTAACATACACATCAAACGGGAATGATCGATCTAACCTAAAAAAAGACCTTGTTCTGTCGTTTGACGAGGGATGCGGGGCAATCATTCTGCAGAAGGATTTGTATAGCCAGTTTGTCTCTCTACATGAAGCACCAGCCTCAGGATATACCCGTGAGTTTTCTTTTTCATTCAGGCGCACCCCAACGGTTATTGAGGTAGACACGAGCTTGTCGGCTGATAATTATATCATCATGAAATCAAGATGCGTTACCGACGAAAGCGGTAAGATATTGGAATCATTATACAGCAAGTTCTACCGATTTGTTTTTGACGAAAGTCGTGACGGAGAAACCGGATACATGTTATTGCAGTATCGCTACAATCCAACCAACAATGATCGGAATTTAGAAGGGAAAGAGATATATCCATAGGACGAACAGGAGCAAGTGTTTTGCGGCTCCTACATCGCGCCTCTGTTTGACGACATTGTCCAGAAGGGGGATCTGAAATGAACAAACGCTCTGTCATCATTGTTGCATCTTTTGTGCTGGCGATAATAGCCTTGTTTGTTGTCCGTACCCAAACGACAAAACGCGCTGCCGTGGTGGAACACGCCAGCCGCTCGCCGGAACAAACATCCGCCGCGCCGACCGTTGCCACGCGCAAGATCACCGCCGACGGCGTGGCGCTCCCCGGCATCTTCGCCGACGCCGTCCGCGCCGACCCGTCCAAGGGCGTCATCCTCATCGAGGGCCGCGCGGCGACCACCGAGCCCCTCGTCC
>DUPH01000351.1 GCA_012838435.1 Lentisphaerota bacterium
AAGCTTATTGAACATCGCGCGTTCTTTCCCGTGGAACAAACGTTCTCCATCACGCCACAAGGGCGCGGTAATTCGGTAGTTTCTATGATAAACCCCGTTGGGTCAAGCAGAAACAGGGGAAAAGTGATCAAACGCGGTATGTCATAGTCATGGACACCGTAGCCAAAATCGCGGTGTCCGGAAATCAAGCGCATCCGTCAAATACTGGACGGGGCGGTTCTCAGGCGCGCCCCACATGTGACGAATCGACGCCAAAAAGAGGAACCAGTATGATGACAGACCATGATCGGGATTTAAAACAGAAAAAACGGCAGGGCGATGGATCGAGCGAAATACTCCTCTTTCAACTCGGGCCGGTGCAGGACTTTATCGCCCAGGCCCGCTCGACGCGCGACCTTTGGTCGGGTTCTTTTATGCTCTCTTGGCTGATGGCCAATGCGCTGCGGGAGGTCGTCACCCACGGCGGGCTCCATGACGAAGACGTGGTGTTCCCCTCGCTAAAGGATAACCCACTCATGCTGGCGCTGCGTGACCGGGAGGCACCTGTCACGTCCGAGCTCGCACTGATCCCCAACCTGCCAAACCGTTTTCTGGCTCTGGTGCCCAAGGGTACAGCCGCTGATTTGGCCGATGTGGCGGCACGGACGATTCGCGACGAATTGGAAAGCATGGGGAAAGCGGTTTGGCAGTGGCTTCCGACGAATGACGCGGACCCCTCCTGTAAAGAGCGATGGGACACCCAGATCGCTGCCTTCCCACAAATGATCTGGGCCTACACCGCCTGGCCCGCCGACGAGCCGTGGCGGGATGCCTATGAGCGCGTCAACGCGAGCCTCGCCGCACGCCGCAACACGCGCGACTTTGCGCAATGGAAACCGGTCAACACAGAAGCCACCGTCAAAGACTCGCTCTCCGGCAAGGAGGAGTGCATCGGCGATGAGGTATTCTGGAAAAAGTTGACAGAAGGGCACAGTCAAATCTTTACGGCAGCCTCACATCGCTACGGTGCCATGAACCTGATCAAGCGCCTCTGGATGCATGTCGAAGATATCGAGGCGAAACACGATATCAACTACCTTGCCGATAAGCTCAACTTCAAGGAGAAGGAAATATGGCGCACCCTTCGCGTCAAGGATCTTCCCTCGATCGCCAAAGACAACAAAACGGGCTCATACGTCGCACTGCTGGCGATGGACGGCGACAAGATGGGCACTATTCTTGCCGGACGCGAATCTGCGGATGCCGACAGTCCGCAGTATCACACCGAAGTCAGCCAAACGCTCTCCGAGTATGCGCTTTATGATGTTCCCAAGCTCGTGCGCGAGCAGTTCAAGGGACACCTGATCTATGCCGGCGGCGACGATGTGCTGGCGATCCTGCCGGGCGATCAGGCCGTCGCCTGCGCCAGGGCACTGCGCGATGCCTTCAAGGCGCGTGGCCAAGCGTTCGGGTTCGAGGCCTCTTGCGGGATTGCCGTCGGCCACCAGAACGCGCCGCTCCAGATGCTGGTCAAGGAGGCGCAGCGCGCCGAGCAGCGCGCCAAGCATGGCTACGGTCGCGCCGCGTTGGCGATCTCGCTTTACAAGCGCTCCGGCGAGATCATCGAGTGGGGCTGCAAGTGGGAGAGCGGTGCGCTCGACCTGATGGCCAAGATCACCGAGTTGACCGAAGCCGGAAAGCTCTCGGGACGTTTCCCGTACGCGCTGGCCGCGCTTTTGCGCCCGTACGCGCTGGATGATGAGAAGGACACTGCCAGACTGGAGACGATGCGACCCGTTGTTGAAGCCGATGTGCGCCATGTGCTCTCGCGGCAGGGCGAGGGGCTCAAGGGCGGAGAGCGGGAGGCGCTGGCAACCGAGATCAACCGTTATCTCGAAGCCTGCTGGCAGCCGCCTAAATCGTCCGGCGGAATTGCGGGGGCTCAGGCCCAGAAAGCGGAGACAACCCTGCGGCCACAGGATTTCATCAACCTGTTTCTCGTCGAAACCTTTATCAACCGCCATCACGGGGAGAACTGACCTATGCCTCTGAAACACACCTTCACCCTTGAACCGCGCGATCTGCTCTTCCTGCGCGATGCCCGTCCGATGGCGGCTTCCGACGCGGGGCTCGGTGCCAACTGGCCGCGTCCCGACCAGCTCTGGAACGCCATCATCAACGCCTTCCACCGCCAGTGGCCGGAACAACAAGCTTGGGAGGGTACTGGGAAACACACTTTCCGTTTCGGTGCGCTCAAGACCCTCGGCCCCTTCCCCAGCAAGAAGGGCGCCCTCTATCTGCCTGCGCCTCTCGATCTCGGCATGCAACTGGTGCCTTGTACAGGCACCGACTTGCCCACCCCGCTGACCCACGCCTTCCTGCCGCGCCAACAGGGTAAGCAAGCGTCTCGCGAATGGGTCGCCGTCGGCGACTACGCCCGCTATTTGGCGGGCGATGATCTGCCCGAACCAGCCGCCACGCATGACCTCTATGACATCGAGCGCAACATCGGCATCGGGATTGACGGCGAGACGCAGACGACCGTCGAAAGCCAGCTCTACCAAGCCGAATACCTGCGCCTGCGGCAGGGTGTGGCATTGGCCTTCGAAGCCGAGTGCGACCTCAAGCCGCGCGGCGGCGGTCAGACCGTGGATGTTTTCGCGCGTCCTGATCGACCGGACACTCTGGTGATCGGTGGTCAGCAGGGGGTGGCGTATCTCAACACGCAGAAGGCAGGGCTTGAACTGCCGCGTGCGGAGATCACAACCAGCCTGCTGCGCTGGACGCTACTCTCGCCCGCTGTTTTCAACGACGGGTGGTTGCCGGGATGGTGCCGCGATTCACGTAAGTTACCGGAACCGCAACTTGCCGCCCCGCTCGGCACAGTCATGTTGCCGGGGGCAGAAGCGAGGTTGATCGCGGCACGGATTGGCAAGCCGTTGGCTTTCTCCGGCTGGGATCTTCAGAAAGGCGCCCCCAAGCCGACCCAACTGGCGGTACCGGCGGGCTCCTGCTACGTCTTCGACTGTGGCACAGTCGAGTCAGCGCGGGCATTGTCCAAACTGCTCCAAAACTCTCCGCGTAGTGACAAATACGGCGAAAAAGGCTTCGGTGCCGGGATCTGTTCGTCCCTGCCCCCTGTATCGTGAGGGTGGACCTCCGTGTCCGCCCGAAAAAGGAAAACACCATGAAACAATCAATTCTCACCATCTTCACCCGCACGCCCTTGCACGTCGGCGCGGGTTCATCCGTCGGCGCGATCGACCAGCCGGTCATCCGCGAACGCCACACCCGTTTCCCCGTCATCCCCGGCAGTAGCATCAAGGGGGTGCTGCGGGACGAAATGCATGATGAGGCAGACGTTTTGAGAGACGTATTCGGCGAACAGGATTTTGCTGGTCGCCTCTCGTTTGGGGAGGCGCGGCTTTTGGCTTTCCCGGTTCGATCCGCCAAGGGAGCGTTCGCATTCGCTGTGTCGCCGATCACGTTGCAGCGTTTTGCCCGTGACGCCGGGATTGATTTGGCTATACCCAGTCACATCGCGGACATGACCTGCCTTGCAGGCGAGCAGATCGTGTACGACGGTAAATCTGTCGTGTTGGAGGAGTATTGCTTTTCCAAGGCCGGGGACTTCCCAAAAGAGTGGTCTGCCAAATTGTCCGGACTCTTGGCGGATGCGGTTCTCGCTGGATCGGCCGAACGCTTTGTGCTGATCTCGGATGCCGATCTTACACACTTTGCGCAAAATGCCTGTCAGGTCTCGCAGCACGTCAGGATTGATGATGAAACCGGAACGGCCGACGGCGGAGGCCTCTTCAACGAAGAGACCGTGCCGTCCGAGACCCTGTTTTACGCGCCGCTAGGGATCACACACGACAATCCAAATGTCCACACGTTTCTGGAAAAATTCAAAACGGAATCTTTGATCCAATTCGGCGGCAAGGGGACCACCGGACTGGGGTACTGCACGGTCAAGATCATTGATTAGCACAGAGAGGAGCCTGCTATGCAAAATCTAGAACAGATCAGAGCGCGTCACGCGCTTAAATTCGCAAACGAATACGGCGCAGAGGTGACCGGCGTGCAAGGCGGCGAAGTCATAAAAAAGATTCCGCCGATTATCATGAATCATGGGCTGTTGGCCACAATGGCTTATTCGTTCTCCGAGAAAAAAGGATGGGAGTTGGTCTTTGATGCGATCGCGCAGCATCTCAGCTCTCCCGCGATCGCGATCGTCCCCGCATCCGTCAATGATCGGAGCAAGCTGATAGAGCATCTGACCAGCGAGGCGACCGACAGCGAAACACTTAAACGGGCAACCAGTGAAACTATGGCATGGCTGGAATATGCCAGGCGTTTTGTGAAACGAGACTGATATGGCACAAATACCCATGACCGCCGATGTCGCCGCAGTGATCGGCACGTACGGCGAACGCATCCAGAACCGCAGCCTTTTGCTGGATAAGTTCGTGTTCCACAAATCGTGGCCTGTTGCGTATGAAGAGAGTGGCAAAACCGTAAAATGGGATGAGGCTACCCGTTGGAGCTTTATGCGCATCGCCAATCAATCGCAGGCACTTTTGCTTGAGCAGGCTTCGAACCAGGAGCAGACTTCCAGAAGACGCGATACAGCACCAGACAAGGCACAACGACAACGCGCGCAGGCTGACATCGCACGGCGTCTATCAAACGTCCAATGGGCGGATCAGGAGATTGAAGAACTGCGGGCGCGACATACACGCCGTTTTCTTGATCTGATCAAATCAGCCCTGCCGGCACGCCACATTGTCGTCGTGGGGCAATTGGAGTCGCGTCTGGCGATCAATCTCTCGGACAGCCTGATTCAGAACGCGGGCATTTGTTTGGACAGGCTCTTCGGTCTGCCGTACATTCCCGGCAGTGCCGTTAAGGGCGTCTGTCGCCACGCCGCTCTTTCTGAACTAAAATCGGCGGGAACCGATGATCAAAAGCGCGAGTTGTTGCGCCAGTTCCAAAGCGTGTTCGGCACGTCTTCGGTAGATTTTGTATCAGGTAAAAAATCCGGCGAACTTGTTCAATACGCGCGGTACTTGGATGATTCTGAGCAACAAATCGTGAAAGGCTGCGTCGATTTTCTGGCGGCATATCCGGTGAACGCCGCCAAGATCACCGTCGACCTGACAACAGTACACTATCCAGCCTACTACTCTTCTGGACGGCAAGAAGACCTGTCCAGGGAAAAACCAATCGTCAATCCCTTCCCGGTCGTCGAGCAAGGCGCGCGCTTCGCGTTCTGTCTGGTCGCGAACCGTCTGGCGGCTGATCCCGAAGCGACGCTGTCTGTCGCGCGGCGCGGGCTCGAATGCGCGTTGACGCAAAGCGGACTCGGCGCAAAAACATCAGGCGGTTACGGCTGGTTCTCCCTGCCGCCGGACGGGCTGCAGCAGCTTGAAGAGGATGAGCGTCGGGAGCAGATGGCTTTGGAACGCGAAGCGCAGGAAAAACAGGCCAGAGAAGAGGCCGCAAAACGCCGGCAGGAGGAACTGGAGGCGGAAGCTGCCCGGACTGCCCAGCGGCGGGCCGACGAAGAGCGGCGGAAAAACATGACTCCGGACGAACTTGCCGATGAGACTGTGGCGGGGTGGAACGATGACGCGTTCCTTGCCCGTGTGCGCAATTTCAACAAGAAAAAAGGTGCGCCGGGCGATGCCGAAAAGCGCGCCATGGTACGCGCGTTGCGTGAACAAAGGGGTGCGCTATGGGCGCAATGCAAAGAAATGGCGGCGCGTGGCGGTGAAATGGCAAAGAGTGTTGACGCGATCCGTGCGCTCTGCAAAAGCATGAACTTGGGGAAAATGCCATGAGTCGTTACAAGATCACATTCATTACGCCGCTTTTCAGCAAAGGCGCGCTTGAAACACCCGAAATCCGTCCGCCTTCCATCCGTGGACAACTGCGCTGGTGGTTCCGTGCGTTAGGCGGAACTTACGATGATGAAAAGGCGGTGTTCGGCGGTGTGCATCAGGGTGCCACCGCCAGCAAAGTCGTGATTCGGGTAAGCCATGTGCAGGGTGAAACGGCGGAACACAAGACATTACCGCACAAACACGGCGGGATGTCCTCGCCGAAGGCGGCTTTCTCGCCCGATTCGTCCTTTGAGCTGCATGTGCTGACCCGGGGTGGCGGATTTATGCTTGATCGTCAAAAGGAGCGCTTCGAACGGTCGCTCGCAGCGTGGATGCACGTGGGCACGCTTGGTTTGCGCGCGACACGCGCCGCAGGGAGCTTCGTGTGGGAGCCGCTTTCTGAAGACGGTTTTCATATGCCTGAAACACGCGATGCGTATGAGGCCCAATGCCGCGAAATTTTAGCGCAGGCACCGTTAAGATGGGCGGTTCTTGACGAACGCTATGAGAATGCCAAAGATGCGCGGCGTGTGGTTTCAGACACGCTGGGCGGCCGCGATGATCGTGACGGCGAGAGTGAGTTGGCTCGGTTGCACTTTCCGTTGGGAAAAATGGGCAAAGACCGCAAGACATCGCCACTGCGTTTCCGTATCGTTTCGCCTGGCAACAATGGTTTTTATATCGCCGCTGTGTGGGATGACCGGCAGGCTGTCACCGGTAACCGCCCGGGCGACCTTGAGGGCTTGGTGCAACTGCTTCAGCGCAGAAAGCCGGAGCTGAGAGACCAGCTTGTGAAGATCATCAGGTAAAGCTCATGTCCAACCCGCTCCGCAATTCGAACATCAACTACTCCGACGGCTGGTTCTTTGTCACGATGCAGGTCGCGCAGAACAAGACGATGTTCGGTGTCATTGCGGATGACAAGTGCGAGTTGAACGCT
>DUPH01000352.1 GCA_012838435.1 Lentisphaerota bacterium
GCCGTCCACGCCGGACGCCCCCGACGAACCAGACCCCTGGGACGGCCGGCGCTTCATCGCCAGCCCCTTCAGCGTCACGGAACCGGTGTCGCCGACCTACGCGCTCGCGCACAGCAGCAATGCCGTGGCGTTCGCGTGGCACGGGCACCGGGAGGACACGGTGCTGGAGTGGAGCATCAGCGGGAGCGGGCCGTGTTTTCTCAAGGACGGGCAGGAGGTGTCCAAGGTGACACGGGACCTCTCGGTCTCGGTCCTGCCGCGCGGGACGGTTTCGAATTTCAAGATCAGGGCGAAGGTCCTGACATTCACGGGCGCGATCGTCACGCGGCAGACCGAACTGCGCGTGATCACGATCATTGTCGAGCCGGTCCGTCTTTTCTGCTTCGAAGGGGACTGGCTCATGGTCAATCCCAGCGGGTTCCGCGTCGGGGACGAGGCGAGATTCAAGTTCGAGTTTTCCAACAATGTGGACGGCGACCATATACGTTGGACAAAGATCGGCGACGCGGCGGTCTGGTCGGGCCCCCCCGTCGAGACCGGCAGGGGGGCTATCGTGCTGCGCGGCAACCAGCCGGGCGAGGGGTCAATCAAGGTAAGGATAGAAAACGGTTGCGGCATCCCCGAACCCAAACTGGATTTCAAAATCTTTGAGGAGTCCCCCCCGGTTCCGATTCACGTCGGCATCCTCTGCAGCACGAACGGGGAGGCAAGCATCACGCTGGACGCCGTGAACACCAAGATCGGCTTGGCCTCGAACATTTTCCGTCAGGTCGGCATCGGTTTCCGCCTCGCGTCCGTGACCTGGATCACGAACCAAGGATTTTACGCCTCCGAACCTCGAGACACGCCGGACTACCTTTACACCAACAAGCTGATTCGTGCCCAGATCCAGCAGAACGACGGGGTGGAGGTCTATTTCTGCCCGTGGAGCATGGTTCAGGCCACCGGGGCGCTGGGCAACTGGGCAGAGGAAGGCATCCTGATCGCGAGTAACACGGCGGACTGCGTTGTGGCACATGAGCTAGGACATGCTTGCGGGTGGGACGACATTCACGGTAAGGGTGTGAGTGGCCCCGTTTCACAGGCGCGGTTGCCCCACGACTGGAATAATGGGCCGGGGCCGGAAGAGTACTACGAGCGCGAGCTACAGCAGGAGGGGCTCGTCTATCGTCTGCTCATGTCGAGTAGCACGCTCGGTATGGACATCCCATCCGGACGGGTCTATGGCCGGGCGGGTAGCAACGGCATGTTGAAACTGACCGATGTCGGGGAGCGCAACATGGTTACGCGAACCCCCGTTTCCCAATAGAAAAGGAGATAAAGAATGAAGACCAGAAACATGGCTATGATTGTTCTGCTGGCCGCATTCGCGGCGCGGGCGGAACAGCTTCCGATGCCTTCCGGGCTTGTGGAAGGCTGGCGCGAAAACCGTAACGCCCTGCTGTGGTGGCGTCCGTACGACACGTTCGACGGCACCAACGCCGCATTTGAATTGGCGCACGGCTTGCCACCGGGAGGAGCCGTCCGGCATTTCGGCGACCAACTGCTGTCCGAGCTGTCCAAACCGGACGGCGGGGACTCGAACCGGGTGGCGGAGGTTCTGAACCGTCTGGTGAGGGGCGGGACGTACGACGTGACCAACGTTCTCGCCGAAGCCCTGTTCCGGGAGGGGAACGCGTTCCGTTACCAGACGTTGCTGGCGTGCATCAATGCGTGGCCGCCCGACATGTCGGGGCTGGCCGAGGCGGTCGTTGCGAGGACGCCGTCCGAAACGCGGGCGGAATGGTACGCTTCGCTTTTCAGTAGACGGGAAGAAGTCTTATCCTTATCCAGCCGCGAATGCAATCGGATCGAGAACTTCATGATCTATGCGGAGCAGAGCGAGACCGACGCGGTCTGCGCCGCCGTTCTGGACAAAGCCCAGTTGGAGGCACATTCAAAATGGAAGAGCTCCAACCGGAGGAAACGCCTCGCCCTGTGCTTCAGGGACGCCGGCGGGGAGGCGGGCGGTCACTTCTCCAAGCTGTCGGACGAACTGGGGTTACCCCTTCCCCCCACGGACAAGGATATCGACAGATTTGTGAGCCATCCTGACTTTTTCTGGCCGGACTACTCAACGGCGGCTGGAGACCCGCCCGAAGAACTGGTGCCGGAATGGTACCAAAACACCTACCGTACGGCACTCATCGATTTCGACATGCCGAAGCGCGACTTCATCCGCATGGTCGCTGATCGCTTCGAGGTGTTCGTGCACGAAAGCGAGCCTAGCCCCGAGAACAGCGTCGCATGGTACAACTACGTGGCTGCCCTCCAGTACGGTGCAGATCTGGTGGCTACAAACGCCCTGCTCAAGGCGGTCGACGCGGCATGGATTCCCGGCTCTGGTGCGCGCATGATTGATGCGGCTATGCGTTCGCTTGATCCAGTCTGGGAGACCAGCGAAGAGCGGAAGCGGTTTGCTGTGCGAATAGCGGACCGCTCGCCCAAGCAGTCGTCCACCGACGTGATGTTCTTTCGCGATGTTCTGAATCAAATCGGCAGACCGAAGGAGGATGAAGCAAAGAAGTGACCTCACGATTAGGACAACGGGCTACAGCAGGAGGGCGTCGTCAATCGGCTGCTCATGTCGGGCTGCGATCTCGGCGTGGACATCCCCGCCTTAATCCCAGCGGTCTCTTCGTCGGCGGCTCCGCAACCTTCCAGATCACCTTTTCATCGAACGTCAGGGCGGAGGATGTGCAGTGGTCCGTTGCCGACGGCAAGGCCGCGCTCGCCTTCGGCCCGCAAAGCACCGCGCCCCAGATCGTGGTCGGCCTCGCGCCGGGCACGGAAACGCTGACCGCCAATGTCGCGCACTTCGTCGGCTCCTCGCCGCAATTCAATTTCGAGGTGTACGACTATGCCGATCCTATCGCCTTGCATTTCATGTTCATCTGCGACAACAACGGTAATCATGTGGGATCGGCTGATGACATCCCCGGGCTGATCACCGGTGTCAACGACATCTACCGCCAGGCGGGCATCCGCTTTGCGCAGGCCTCCGTTTCGTACACGAATGAGATATCTTGGTACCTCAATTCGGAGATCAGAAATATTCAGCAAGAAATCGTCAACGTCATGACTAACACGGGCGGGCTTGAAATCTATATCGTTCCGAATATCGCGCCCGGCGTTGCGGGAAGGAGTTATCCCAATCAAGGCCTCCTGATGACCAACACGGTTTCGGCGCATATCCTCGCGCATGAGATCGGGCACCAGTGCGGGTGGAGAGATATCTATACCTTCCGCCCCGACCGGCCGCCGCTGACGATGCCGCTCTCGCGGGATCATTTGTCGCCCGCCGATTGGAACAACGGGCCGGGGCCGCAGGAATACTATCCGCGCGAGTTGCCGCTGGCGACGGTGATCAAGCGGTGCCTGATGTTCGGGTTGACATCCGGCGGCAATGACATTCCTGCTGGCCCAATCAAAGGGTATGACAAGGAAGGGAAGTTCGGCTCTGTCCCGGTCGGGACACAGGGGATGAATCGCTTCCCCAAGCACGACAACTAATGGAGGAGTACAATGAAAAGAGTTAAGCACATGGTTTTTGGGATAGCAGTTGCATGGGTGTATGCCTGTTTCGGTAGTGAATTCATACCCCCGACCCAGTCCGCGCAATATATCAATCAAGTCGCGTCGACGACGAGGCCGTGGTATGAA
>DUPH01000353.1 GCA_012838435.1 Lentisphaerota bacterium
AGCAACCGCTGCGCCTCTTCGTCAGAAAATCCTGCAAAATCCCTTGCGTGCAGGCGTGGCACGGGCATCCTGCCCGTGTTTCATGGGCGGGACGCCCATGTCACGAGGGGGTTTTGCAAGAGCCTCGGTTACTCGGGACGGATGCCCAGTCGGCGTTCGAGGTCGCGGTCACGCGCGCCCCCGAGCTTCACGGCCTGGCGATAATACATTTCGGGCTCGTCGAGCTTGCCGGGCGTCATCTCCAGCAACAGCCATGCCATATTGAGATAGCTGTCCGGACGTTTCGGATTGACCTTGAGTGCCTTGTCCAGCGTGGTCATGGCGCGGGAGTAGCCGCCGGATGCCGCATAACAGCCTGCGGCCAGCAACAAAACCGATTCGTCGTCCGGCACATCCTGCAAAAGGTCGTCCAAGACCACCAGAGCGTCGCGGTGCTTGCCTTGCTGCACATTCGACAACGCCATCAACAGACGGGCATCGACATTTTCGGGATCCTGCTTCAACACTTTGATCAACGAGGCCTCGACCTCATCGAAACGGTCGACAGACAACATGTCCTTGGCCCACTCCAACTCACTGCGGATGTTGACGGGTTTCCCCGTCTCCTTTTTTCCGTCGGCTGTCGCGTCGGACGCAGGCTCAGGCACTTCGCCTTTTTTAGGAGCCAGCTTAACCGCCACTTCCGGCAGGTTGTTGGTTTCGGCCTCCTTCTTACGGGCCGCGCGCTTGGCCGCTAGTGTTGACGTATCGGTAACTGCCACGGTCCGAGCCGTGGCGTTCATCTCTTCGAGCATGATGCGGTCGATCTCAGTCTCGCACAGCGCCTTACGGAAAAGGACTGGCGCGAACTCAGAGCTTGTGGCGCGTGCGGGGTTCTCGCGCTCCAGGCGCACCAGTTCGGCGAGCGCCTTGCGGTACCCCTCGATGGCCTCCTTGGCTTTGCCATCGATATACGCAGCCGAGGCCTCTGACATCATATCGTTGGCCGGTTGAAGCAACTCAGTGACTTTGGGCTCCTTGTCTTTGCTTTTGCTCCAAACATCCAGAGGAATGGCGCAAACCCAGGCACCCAACAGGAAAAGGCAGATCGTTTTACAAGCACGCATGTTCAAACACTCCGAGGCTTTTGCAAAACCCCTCGTGGCATGGGCGTCCCGCCCATGAAGCACGGGCAAGATGCCCGTGCCACAACTACAGGCAAGGGTTTTGCAAGAACCTCACTCCGAGTTGGCCCAAACATATCACACATCGGGGACCACCTTCACGCATAAAAAGAGCGGCTCGTCGGGGTTCACGCCGTAGCGGCGGGCATCAATCGCCGGCAAGCACTCGGCATGCTTGACGAGCGTGAGCTGAAATCCGGGCGCACGGATGCGGTCGAACAGGTCGCACCCGTAGAGCCGCACATGATCCTCCTGCCCGTAGAACTCAATGCGCTTGGCGTCCGTCGCAATTTCCGGATCCTCTAAGCTCGTTTCCAGGCCCGAGGCGAACGGGGTTTGCAGGATGGCGCTCCCCCCCGGACGCAGGACACGCCAGATTTCATTGAGTGCGCGCGCATCGTCCGGCACATGCTCCAGAACGTGGTTGCAGATCACCCAATCGAACGAAGCATCGGCGTGAGGGATTTGCGTCACATCAATGCGCTCCACCCCTTCACGGCTCGGAACGAGGTCGCCTTTGACATACCGTTCCGGTTGACACGTCTCGATACGCGCGGCGAGATGTTTTTCCGGCGCCAGATGCAGGATCGACGCGCCCGCCAACTTGCCCCAGATGCCCAGTTGGTCGAAGTAGAGCATCAGGTGGCGCTCGCGGTCATGGCTGCGACAGAAGGGACACCAGAAGTTATCGAAATCGCTGCCGGTCCATTTGACATTGTGCAGGTAGGGCGAAAAGCTTTTCCAGCCGCCGCGGAATCGCGAGAAACGGAAAAAGCTGTGACCGCAGACGCAGCACTGCCGCGCACGGCCGAGGCCATTCACAAAACGCCGCATCCGCCGCAGCGCACCGACCTTCTCCTGTTTGGCCCGGTATTCCATACACGTCCCTTTCAACTGCCGATATGCGCCTCACCGGAGTAGACCGGCACCGCTCCCTGCGGCGTCACCAACCGCAACGCGCCATCCGGCAGAATGCCGTCCGCACGGCCCGCCAGACGGGTTCCCGCCTGATCCACCTCAATCTCCTGCCCGCGCAACGCATCCCGTTGCGCCAGGCGCGGCAACAACGGCTCAAGCCCCTCGACACGCCAGCAGTCGTAAAGTGGCTCAAACGCATTCAAGATCGCAGCCAGCACTGCCTCGCGCGAGAAGTCGCGCCCCGTTGCGATACGCAACGAGGTGGCGCGTTCACGCAACTCGACGGGCAGCATGGCGCACGTAAGATTAACGTTCACGCCGATACCGAGCGTGATGTGGTGAACACGACCGGTCTCAGCCTGCATCTCGCAGAGCACGCCGCAGAGTTTGCGGCCGCCACTCAGAATATCGTTGGGCCACTTGATCATCGGCGCACAGGCCGGCGCCGTCTGTTCGAGCGCCTCGGCAACCGCCAGCCCCGCCACCAATGGCAACGAGGCGGCATGCCCCGGCTCGATCATCGGACGCAGCAGCAGAGAGAAATAGAGATTCACGCCGGGCGGAGAGAACCAGACGCGCGTCATGCGGCCGCGCCCCGCGCTCTGCTGGTCAGCGACAACCACCACCCCTTCCGGCGCACCGGTCTGCGCCAGCGCCGCAATATCACGGTTGGTTGAGACGCTCTCCGCCACATAGCGCAAGTCGCGTCCGATCCGCTGCGTGGTTAAAAGTGATGCCAGTGTCATGTGAAGTAGGGATTGCTTCGTTTCTCCGCTCCCAACGTGGTCATCGGACCATGCCCGCATATCACACGCGTCTCATCCGGCAACTCCTGCAAGCGCCGCAACGAAGCCTGCAACTCATCCCAACTGCCGCCCGGGAAGTCGGTGCGCCCGACCGACCCTGCAAAGAGCGTGTCGCCCGCGACCAGCAAGCCGTCGGCCTCGAAATACAGGCACCAGCCGCCGGGCGTATGTCCCGGCGTGTGGATCAAACGCGCCGTCAATCCGCCGAACGACAGCGTATCGTCATCGCGCTTACT
>DUPH01000354.1 GCA_012838435.1 Lentisphaerota bacterium
CGAGCGGCCTTCCAGTCGTCTTCGGTGATCGGCGGAGGAGGCGGCGGTTTTGGCTTTTCCTGAGCCGGCGGTTTTTCGGGCAGCGCCGGCGCGGGCTGCTCCACCACTTCCGGCTCGGGCTTGGGCGGCTCATAGCCGATAGGCCAGAACGGATCGCGCACGGCGTACGCGCAAGTGGCGGCAAGCAGGAGGGGGAGCGACCATTTTACCGCAGAGACGCAGAGGGTTGGTTTCGGGTTTCTGGTTTCGGGTTTCATCCACAGATGACACAGATGACGCAGATGGTTGAGGGTTGAGCGTTTTTTAACGCAGAGACGCAGAGACGCAGAGATTTTCCACAGCGGAGCGGCGTGTCCGCCGCTGCGCTGTGAACGTGTACGGCATCCGGGCTCGCGGAGCACCGGGAGGGGCAAGCGTCTGCTTGCCCGCGGACGAGCAGACGCTCGTCCCTCCCCTCCTGCGTCGCCTACACTGGCACGAACACGTCGCTCACACTTCATGTTCATTTGCGTTTCTCCCCTTTGACGGGCCACTCAAACGTGATGGTGGCTCTGTGGCGTTCCGGCGTCGACATCTGGTGCTCGATCCTGAGCCCGGACACAACAGCAAGCGGAAACGCCCGCTCGGCGGCCTGTACAAAAGCCACAATCTGCGTGTAAGCGCCGTAACCGGTGAACTCAACCAGTTGACGGGCGTAGAGCTGCTGCGGTGGCGGCTTCGGGACTTGCAACGGGATCAAACGCTCCTCCTTGACGTTGGCGATCGTGAAACCGGTCTCCTTGGCCAGCGGGTCCATCAGCGACTTGCCGCGCATGGCGAACGAGCCGAGCAACGGCTCAATCACGCCCTCGTCGAGTATGTCCTTGAGCGTGGCCTCCGCAACCTCGGTGGCCGTCCGCTGCTTCTGGGTACCGGTGATATCTGCCTTCATGGACACATGCTTGGCGTTCAGTTGCGCGACCTCGGCAGTCAGCGTTTTAATCCGTTCGCGGGCGGGCTTGATTCCGAAGACGACGACCGCCAGCCCGATGATCAGGGCGGCACCAACAACCCCCAACGCCATACGAACCGGCGGGGAGAGCTTATTGAGCGCGAAGGGGGCGTCTTTCATTCGAACCTCCTTTCGCCGCAGTCGCATGAGATTTCAAAAAGGATATTCTCGCGTGCGGCGGGACCGCGCGCGATGTCTTGACGAAACGCGCCTTTAGGGATTTCAGCCTTACGGACCAGATTGGTAAAGGCCGGCTTGCGCAGGGCTTCGAGCAGAGACCGAATGGCCTCACTGGAGGTGCCACTACTGGCGCGGCCCACGATGCGCAGAGAGACGGCCTCTGTCAGGTTGGTGGGGCCCAACGGCTTGACTTTAAGGGCGGGGTCCGGAGGGGGCTGCAGCGGCGGCGGGGGCACGCGCAGCTCGGTGAACTGGATTGACGCCGGAACATGCTGCGGCAGGTGTCCGAGCACGTCGCCGAAGCGGATACGCGCAGTGCGATAGAAGCCAAGCTGACTGACTGCCGCGCGCGCCTCTTTCTCACGAGCACGCAACGCCAAAACCTGATCATGCGCTGGCTTGAGTTCTGCGCAATGCGTCTCCAGAAGCGTCTTTTCGTTGGTGACGTTGCCAACTCTCGCGATGAGCAGCAGCCACCAGACACCGAGACCCACGACAGCCAAAACCGCAAGCAACGGTATCATAACACGCGCCCGGACCGGACTGGAGCCGAAGCGCTCATCGTCCTGCAAAAGGTTTAAGTGGAGGGATGCGTCGTTCATACGTCCTCCAATACAGTGCGAGCCGCCCCCAACGCCGTCATCAGCAACGGAGCGCGCTTTTCCACGTCCTCAGGCAACCGGGTGGCCTGTCCGGTCCGTCTGATCCCGTCGAACGGCGAGCAGAATGTCATGGTTTGGTTCATCACGCGCTTGAACAACGTCGCCCAATGCGCACCACCGACCGTCAAACCGTTGACGAAGAAGTGCTCGACCTGGCATTTGCAACGGCGCAGCAGATAGTCCGCAGAGATCTCAATCTGGCGGTAGAGCGGGCGCAGGATCGGCTCGATAACCGGTACGGGATCAATCAGCGTATCCTCCAGCACCGAATCAACCAGTTCGGGCTCGATGCCCAACTGGCTGCTGATAGCATCGCGCAGATGACCCATGCCCACCGCGTGCTCGCGGTAGAAGACCAGCTTACTATCTTGGAAGGCGGCCAGCGATGTCGACTCCGCGAACACGAACAACGCGACTGCATGACCCCCGGCCTGCGCCAGCGCGGAAGATGCCGCGAACCCGCCCATCGCCGCAGCAGCGGCGACCTGAAGCGAGCAGGCCGTCGGACGGTGCCCTTCAGGCAGAAGACGCGCCGCCCACGCCGCCTGAAACTCAGGCAGACTGGCCACCAGCGGCGGCGTCTCCGGAGCAGTCTGGCGGGATACACTCCGCAAAGACCCGGCGCGGTCCGCCGTCTCGCCGTGGCCACCGGCCGTATGGCGTAGGCTGGCGTGCGGCGAGCGTATGGCCAAGGCCGCGTGCGGCGCCCTGAAAGGAGCGGGCAACCGCCACGTCTGCGCCTCGCTCGCTCCCGACAACATCGGCAACGCACCCGGCAGGTCAAGAAAGCCTGCCGCCACCATCTCGACCTGCCCCTTGCTTTTACGCAACCGAACAGCCGGCACACCTTCGCTCAAATCAGCCCCCACTTCAAGGCCCGTGACATCAGAACAGGCCTTAAATGGCTTCATGAACGAATCTGAAAGAGAAACTCGCGGCATGGTATCCCACGGGAAGCATAAAGAGTGCCAGAGAGAAAGTAAGAGGCAATAGGTAAGAAGTAAGAGGCAAGAAGGCGCAAGCGCTCAACGTTAAACTCTCAAGCGGAAAGTTCGGGAGAGGGAAGGCGGCGCAAACGCCGCTCACAGGACGGGGCGCATTTTGCGGTAATGTCCACTATCACGCTCATACCCCAACGAGTCTTCTCGTTTTTGCAAACTCCTTTGCAGAAGAGAGAACCAGGGCCGTTCATTAGTACGCTAGTGCCTTATCGGCCGATAAGGCCAATCAAAAACAAGTTTTCTCACACGAAGGCACTAAGCCTAAAAAGAGCAGTTGAACCTTCAACTCTCTTTGGTTTCTGGTTTCAAAGTTTCATGGTTTCATCCAAATCGGGATCGGGATCGCTATCGGGATCGATTGTTTAACCACGGAACACACCGAACACACGGAAAGGCATGGCTCTGTTTCCGTGTGTTCGGTGTGTTCCGTGGTTCCAATCAGAAATTGCGTTCTGCACCAAATAGGTGCGGCGC
>DUPH01000355.1 GCA_012838435.1 Lentisphaerota bacterium
GCGCAGTTGAACAGGCCGTGCTTGCGCTCTCGCAGCGCCCCTATGCGACCAACGCCCTGCTGATCGGACAGGTGCAACTCGCCACGGCCCGCGCCTTGGAATCGCTGCGGCCTGACCTTGCCATCACGTGGTGCCCCCCGGATGCGCGTTATGGAACGTTGCTGCTCGACGCCGTCACCGCCGCCGGCGCCTGCACCAACATCCGGGCACCGGGTGTCCAGCCTCGCCGATTCTTGGCCGAGCAACCGGAGAGCAGCTTCGATCTCGTCTTGGTGCAACCGCCCCCCTCGACATCGCTTGGCGGTGCGGCCTGGCATGATCCGGCGTTCATCCGTGACGTGAGGCGCGTCACGCAACGTACCGGCGTCGCGCTGTTCGCGCTGCTGTGTGACGTCGCGCATGTGACACCGGAACGCGCCGCCCTGCTGGATGCGTTCGTCCGTCCGCTCCGTCAGGTCTGGCCCGAGAGCGGCGTGCTGGTGCCCTGTGCTGGCGGCTGGTGGATCGCCGCGCAGATTCCGGGACTGGCCTACGGAGCGGATACCGCGCCCGCCCGCTTTGCCCTGTTGAAAAAGAGTGCGCGATTCCCGACTGAAGCGGTCGCCCTGCTCTACGACGCACCGCGCGCGGCGCGATTGGCCGAGGCCTGCCCGGCACTGGATCCAGCGCAGCGCGTCTTTCATCTGGAAGGGTTTCGCGTCGAGCGTGTGCTGGCACTGGGACTGGCCGACGCCATGCGCACCGAGTATCCGGCCTCGACACCTGCCGCTACGCTCGCCTGGTTGACTGGCCATGGAGGGAATAGGGGAGGCCGACTGCTCGGCCTGTTGCTCGTGATGCTGTGGGCCGCTCCGGTTGCACTGGGCAATGACCGTCATGCGTCGCGCCGCTTGTGGACAGCGTGGCTGGCCAGTTGCGGTGCATTTGGACTCGTCATGTCATTAGCGATAAACTATCAACTCCACGCACGTTTCGGTGCGCTCTATGCGCTGGTTGGTGCGGGTAGCGCGCTCTATCTGGGCGGCCTGTTCTGCGGCAACCGAATGAGCGAACGGCTGACCGCACGCTGGCCGGTCGAGAGCATCGCATGGCGCGTGGCGGCTCTTCTGCTGCCGCTGGCACAGGCAGGTGTGGCGTGGGCGATCCTGTCGGGGTGCACTCATCTGAGTGCGGCATGGAGCGTTGTCGCGCTCTGTCTGCCTGCTGGCGTGGCGGCCGGTGCCGCCGTGCCGGTGGCATTGGGTGCGCGGCGCGATCGGCGCACCGAGGATACGGCCCTTTTCGTGCTGGCCGATGCCGCAGGCGCGGCATTGGCCGGACTCGCCTTCACCGTGTTGGTGCCGCTCGCGGGTCTTAATGGTGCGGTGCTTTACTTCGCGGCCTTGGCTGTCGGGATCGGCCTCTGCGTAGCGGCGGGCGGTGAAACGCCGCGATTGGCAACCGGCCTGGCTCTGGTTATCGCGACGGTTTTGTTTATCGTCGGCTTGCGCCCCGCGCAATTTGACGAGCGGCCAACTCGGCGTGAGTCACACGCCGCCGCTCAAGAGACGCGCACACGCACATCGCGTCCGTCCGTTGCGCTCGATCCCGATACGATAGGTCCGCGCGGCATTCCGCGCAAACTGGACGAACCGCGCATCCGCGAGCAGTTGCGCACGGGCAGGCTATCGACAAACGAAGCCGCGTTCTGGGAGTGAGCGATTTTTGTGACCACCGAGTGGTCACAAAGACGAGTGTAAAAAAGGACGGCGTGATCGCCGCCGGGCTCGCGAGGCGCCGGGAGGGGCAAGCGTCTGCTTGCCCGCGGACGAGCAGACGCTCGTCCCGACGATCAAAAACAAAAAAGAAACGAGGGCCTTGCAAAACCCCTTGCCTGCAGGTGTGGCACGGGCATCTTGCCCGTGTTTCATGGGCGGGACGCCCATGCCACGAGAGGTTTTACAAGATCCTCGAAACATCTGCGCAATCCGCGGATGAAACCGGAAACCGCAAGACACGTTGTGGCGGACAAGGACGTCCGCGCCCGGCTCTCTGCTCCCCTTTTCACCAGAAACGCATGATCTTCGCACCCCCCTGTCACTAACCGATTACCGGCCATTGACACCGACGACGAGTATCACTATAGTATCACCATGAAAACGATGAAAACGGAACTCGTGACTACTCTCAAGCGTCAAGCCACGTGACTCATCGCGCAAATTCAGAAAGATCGCGAACCGGTCTTGATCACTGAGCATGGCCGACCAGCCGTCTACCTCATCGATGTGCAGACTTTCAATGAGCAACAGGACAGGATTCGGATTCTTGAGGGTATTGCGCGTGGAGAACGCGCAGTACAAGAGAAGCGCACTGTCGCGCACGATCAGGCCAAGAAAAGGATGAGGCGATGGGGCGTCTGATCTGGGCTGAGTCTGCGCTGAATGATCTGACTTAGCCTCGCAACGCGGTCGCGCCGACTACGATCAGCAACAGCCCTAGCAACGCGGTGAGCACGCCGCTTATCCTGAACAGCGTGGGACGCGCGATACACCAGTCGATCGCCTGGCGCAACTTCCACGGGTAGAGCAGCAGGATCATGCCTTCGACGATGCAAATGTAGGCGAACGTCACCACCAGCAGCCGCCAAGGCGAGGCGTGAGCACGCGCCACACGCAGCAGCTCATACGGGAAAAGCACCAGGATGCCGCCCAGCGCACGGCACGGCAACAGGTTGTCGAGCCAGAACCACGTAAGCGGAATGCAGACCAGCACGACCACCGGAAGGTACTTTAGAAACGGCCGCAGGAAATCGAGGCCCATCGCCCAGACGGCGTATCCCGCCCAGATCCATGCCACGGTGCTGATCACCATGCCCGCCACCTTGCTGCGGGGGAACGCCTTGTACACATGCGCCATGCGCTCCGGTGCAAGCGCGACAGCCACGCCCGGCAGTAAACAGATCAACCCTAATAAATAACACCAACACGACAACGGCATAACAGACACTCCTGTTCTCAGAAAGCAGGATAGTAGGACTTATTCGGCATCAAGGTCAAGCGGTTCGACACTTACGCCGCCCTTGCCGTCATCCATGATCTTTTCAATTCGCTTCTCTACATCGTTCAGAGTCGAGTTGCACTGCTTGACCAGACGTTGCCCCTCTTCGAACAGGGCGATCATCGTATCGAGATCGACCTCACCCGCCTCCATGCGCTCCACGATCTCTTCCAGACGCTTCAGCGCCGCCTCAAAACTCAACGTTTGCTGCTCTTCAGTATTTTTAGCCATTCCGTCCTCCTTTGTCAGCGCACAATCGATGCAACGCTGCCGTCCTTGAGTTGTGTTGAAATCTCCGTGCCCGATGCAAGGTCACGCACCGAGCGCACCAGCCGACCGTCCGGGCCGCGCGTCAGCGAATACCCGCGATCCAGCACGGCCAATGGACTCAGCAAGTCGATCTGTCGCGCGTTCCCCGCCACATCTGCCTGCAAGCGTTCCAGCCGCAACCGGCATGCCCGCTCCAGCCGCCGCGCGTTGTCATCGATACGCGCGCGAGTCAGATGCATGAGTCCCTCACGCACCACGCGCAAACGCCCATGTGCGTGCTCGGTTCGCTGCCGCCCCTCCCGAACGCGCAGAGCGGCCGCATGGCCCATGCGCATCGCCAGCGTGTCAACCTGCTGGGCGCGGCGTTCGACAAGTAGCAACGGCTGCTGGAAAAAACGCGAAGAGCGCGCGGTCACCACGCGCATACGCAGCGCCGTGACCTGCCGGAGCAACGCCTGCCGCAAGGCGCGCATATGCTGCGCGAGAAGCTGCTCCCACTCCTGCTTTGTAGTCACCGCCATTTCGGCTGCGGCCGACGGGGTCGGCGCACGCAGATCCGCCGCAAAATCACACAGCGAAACGTCGGTGTCGTGTCCCACGGCGGAGATCACGGGAATCGCCGATTCGGCAACCGCGCGCGCCACGCACTCTTCGTTAAACGCCCACAAATCCTCCAGGCTGCCGCCGCCGCGACCGACGATCAAAAGATCCGCCGGCCATACGCTGTCGGGGCCACAGGTGCGGTTGAAGAGACGCACAGCCGCCGCGATCTCCTGCGCCGCGCCAGCCCCCTGCACCCTGACCGGCGCCAGACGGATGTGCAGGTTCGGGAAGCGCCGTCCCAGAACGGTCACCATGTCGTGAATCACGGCACCGG
Organism: Lentisphaerota bacterium; assembly: GCA_012838435.1. GTDB lineage: Bacteria > Verrucomicrobiota > Kiritimatiellia > RFP12 > UBA1067 > DUPH01. Next base: position 4,184 of record DUPH01000355.1, read on the forward strand.
TGGGCGACGTCACGATACCGATGCGCTGCGACAATACGGGCAGGGGCTGTTTGCGCGCTGCATCAAAAAGTCCTTCCGCTTCCAGCTTCCGCTTCAGCTCCAGAAAGCGCTGCATCAGGTCGCCAGTTCCCAACGGCTCGATCTTGCGCACGATCAACTGATACTGACCGCGACCTTCAAAAACCGTGATCTCGCCATAGGCGCGGACGCGCTGCCCATCCTCAAGGCGGGTGCCTGCCGCCACCCCCGACCGCGAACCCGCGAAAAGAACCGCGTTCAACTGGGCACCGGCGTCCTTCAGGCTGAAATAGGCATGACCCGAAGAGTAGACCTTAAAGTTCGAGATCTCGCCCTCGACCCAGACGCGGCCGACCTCGTCTTCCAGCGTCTGTTTGATGAGACGTGTCAGCTCGGAGATCGAATAGACTCTGCGCCCCGCTATCTCCACATCAGGCCCCCTTGCCCGGCGGCGTCTGATCCGCCTCACTCGTTTCCCGATAGCGGTAGGCCGTGATGCTGAGCGCACGGCCAGTGGCACGGTCAAGCTCCAGCACGGCACCTTCAAGCACGCAGAGACCGCTCGCGACCTCAAAGCGGGACGGCATGCCTGTCGTAAACTTCCTGAGAACTGGCGCGATCTCGCGGCCGATCACCGAGTAGGCCGGTCCCGTCATGCCAAGATCCGTCATGTAGGCCGTGCCCTTGGGCAGCAACACCGCGTCGCTGGTCTGGACATGCGTGTGCGTGCCGACCACGGCGGCCACCCGACCGTCCAGATGGTGCCCCATCGCAATTTTTTCCGAGGTTGCCTCGGCATGAAAATCCACGATGATTGGCACGTTGCGCGGCAGTGTGTTGAGCAACGCATCCATCGCGCGGAACGGGCAGTCCGTCGGATTCATGAAGACGCGCCCGAGCAGGCTGACAACCGTTAGCGGCCCCAGCGCGGTCTGCACGGTTACGGAGCCTTGCCCCGGCGTGCCGGGCGGAGAATTCACGGGACGAATTAACCTTTTCTCGCCGCCGATTGTGTTTTCCAGGTCGCGCTGACCCCATGCGTGGTCACCCATCGTGATCACATCCGCGCCCGCCGCAAAGATCTCTTGAGCCAACGCCATGGTAATACCGCTACCCGCCGCCGCGTTCTCGGCGTTGACCACCACGGCATGCACCGCGCTCTCCGCGCGTAACCGCTTCACGACCTCGCGGAACACACGTCGCCCAGGGCTGCCCACAACATCGCCTACCAACAAAACCTTCATGCTCTGTTCCCTTGCCTATAACTTGAACTCAGAACGTCGAACTCAGAACGCTGAACTCAGAAGTAGAAAATGCCTTGCCTATAACTTGGATGTTTTGCCGCAGTTACCCCGTGGTTTTTTCGCGGCGAAGCCGCGCGGCAGGCTAACTCCCAACTCCCAACTCCTAAATCCTAAATCCTAACTCCTAACTGCCTCACTACTTCGCAAACTCGACACAGCGCTTCTCGCGCACCACCACGACCTTGATCTGACCGGGGAACTGCATCGTCGAGGAGATCTGCTGACTGATCTCGCGCGCCATCAGCATCGCATCATTATCGCTCACTTCGTCGGGCTCGACAATCACGCGCACCTCGCGGCCGGCCTGCACAGCGAAGGTCTTTTTGACCCCCTCGAAGCTGTTGGCAATCGCTTCCAACTTCTCCAGCCGCTGCACGTACACACCCATGGTTTCTGAACGGGCGCCCGGACGTGCACTTGAGATCGCATCGGCCGCCGCGCACAACAC
>DUPH01000356.1 GCA_012838435.1 Lentisphaerota bacterium
CGGCTGGCTCTACACAACCGGGTCACAGGGAACATTTATGATGCTCCGGTGATCCGAGCGGTAAGCGGTTAGTGGCAGGGAGCACGAGAGTCGAGTGCGTGTTTTGTGTGCGCGCGGGCGGGAGCGCGGTGCCCCCGCCCGCTCTGTGAAAGGCCGCTCGTGATTCCGATGCGCGTCCGGGCTCGCGGAGCGCCGGGAGGGGCAAGCGTCTGCTTGCCCGCGGACGAGCAGACGCTCGTCCCTCCCCTCCTTTGGTCAAAATAAAAAAATCCGCGCAAATCTGCAGATAAAACCAGAAAGCGCAAGACACGCTGTTGCGGGCGAGGACGCCCGCGCCCGACTCTCTGCTCCCCTTTTCACAGGAAACGCACGAGCTTCGCATGTTCCCACCACCGACCGATTACCTCATTTTGAAGGTTCACTCTTGCCGATACTCCGTCCGCATGTCACAATAAGCCCCGTTCAGAACCTGAAGAAAACGTGTGCTCGCTAATCGTCCGGTGTCGTGCCGATTGCCGTTTGGCGGGGTGGTATATGCAAGGAGTCAGGCCATGGAACTACTAGGGTTGATGATCGGGCTGGGAATCGTCGCGATCCTGCTTGTGATTCCGGTGATCCTGCTCGTCCGCGTTGCGGGCCTGTGTCGCGGCATGAGGGAGTTGCAACAGCAGCTCATCCGGCTGGAGGAACGCCTAGTCGAGCCCGCGAAGCCCGACGCGCCGGTCGCAGTTGCACCGGAGTCCGCACCGGTCGCCGCCGCATCTGTCAGCGATGCAGGGCCGGAACCCGCACCTGCTTCCGTTCCCGCCGCTGCGCCGCCGCCCATGCCTGAACAGCCATGCGCGGAGCCTGTTCTTTCGGTCGACGCTGCACCTGCGCCCGCGCCATATGCGCCGAATGCGGTCGAGCGTGCCTTGGCCTGAATATGGAGTTGGTTCATCATCGGCGAGGAGTACCGCAAGCCCGGCGAGTCATGGGAGTACGCGGCGGCGACTCACTGGCTGCTGCGGACGGGCATTCTGATCGAGCTCGCAGGCGTCGCCTTCTTCCTCAAGTACTCGATCGAGAAAGGCTTGATGGGGCCGCTCGGGCGCGTGGCACTAAGCTTGGCAGCCGGCGTAACGTTGATCGTGCTGGGCGTACGCCTGCTCTTCAAACGCTACCACCTGCTGGGCCAAGGTCTCGCCGGTGCAGGCTTCGTGATGCTCTATTTCGCCTTCTATGCGGCCTCGGTCCTCTACCACCTGATGCCCCTGTCTGCGGCCTTCGGCCTGATGGCCTGCGTGACCGCCGCAGCCGGTACCCTTGCGGTACTTTATCGATCACTCAGCATTGCCTTGCTCGGCGTAGTCGGTGGCTACGCTACGCCGCTGATGATGGGCGGTTCCTCGGCAAATCCGCTCTTCTTCTATGCCTACGTGTTGACGCTGGGCGTCGGCGTACTCGGCATCTCGTGGGTGCGCCGCTGGCCGATACTGAACGGACTCGGCATGCTGGCGGCTTACGGGTTGTCGTTCCTCTTCTGCTCACAACACACGACGGCCGACCAGCTTTTCAACGATCTGCTCTTCACCTCGGGCGTACACCTGCTCTATCTGCTCTCGGTGATCGTGCTGCACCTGCGCGCGCAACTCAAGACCGGCGCGTTCGAGTGGACCGCACTCAGCCTCAATGCCGCGATCTATTGGACGTGGGCTTTCCTGCTTTTCAAACCGGTTTACGGACGCGAGGGGGCGGGACTGGTCGCGCTCACCGTGGCTGCAGTCTACGTGGCGTTGGTTTACGTCTGTATCCGTCGTGCCGTACTGGATCGCGCAGCGCTCATGCTCTTTGCCGCGTTTGCAGCGGTCTTCCTAGCCATGAGCCCGGTCTTCATGCTGACAGCGCAGTGGCTGACCTTCGCTTGGTGCCTGCAAGCACTGGCCATGCTCTGGATCGCGCAGCGCGCCGGCCAGCCCCTTCTCGCCAAGGCAGCTATCGCGCTCTTCGCGCTGGCCAGTGCGCGCGGAATGTTTGTCGATCTCGACCGCTTTTATGACAAGTCATGTCCTGAGGACTTGACCGGCGTTGCCTTCTGGAAGGCGGCGGGATTGCGCGCGTTGCTCTGCGGCGTGCTCCCCGTCACACTGACCGCAGCGTGGCGTCTGGTGCGCACGCACCGGCACGCCGCCAAGATATTGGGACTGGTGCTGTTGCAAGTGTGGTTGCTACTCACGCTGGAGACCAGCTTGCTGGCGCGCGTGTTCGCACCGGAATTCCATGACGACGCCGTGACGCTGGTCTGGACCCTCTTCGCCTTCGCGCTGCTGTTCTCCGGTATTCGCCTGCGCGGGCGCTGGCTGCGCTGGTGCGGATTGGCGCTTTTCGCGCTGGCCGTAATCAAGCTGTTGTTCTCCGATCTCAATGAATTGGCCACGCTCTACCGGATCATCGCCTTTATCTCCACCGGTGTGCTGCTGGTGCTGGGATCATTCGTGTATTTGACCTACAAACCCCTGTTCGAGACGGATGAACACGCCGATGCCGACAGGTAGGAGAGACTGTTTATGCGTATGCTGTTCTATGCAGGTGGATGTTGGTGCGCAGCCGCGCTGAGTCTGGCCGCTGCGGATGGTGCGCGGGTGACGCGCGTGATCCAAGGCGAGGCCACCGCCACTGCGGTTGTCGCCGTACCGTTGGACAATCATGTGTTCGCCCACACGCAGCCGCAGTGGGCTGATCTGCGCGTGACCAAGGTCGGTGGACACGACATCCCGCGTGTGATCGAGCCCGAGCGCGATTACCGTTTCGAGGAGAGTCATACCGAACGGCGAGCGGTTCTCAAAAATATCCAGCAACTCCCCGACGGTGGACTCGCCGTCGTGTGCGAGCTGGAAGGCACCAACGCGCTCACGCTCACGCGCCTGACAGTGCGCACGCCGCTACGCGATTACGAACAGAGCGTGACGGTCTCGACCCAGAGCGCGGACGGTACTTGGACACCGTTGCGCGCCGCAGAACCATTGTTCGATTACAGCCGCTACGCCGACGTGAAGAAAGAGAGCGTCACGCTGCCGAATCTCACCAACCGGCTCTTCAAACTGGAAATCGCCCGTGCCGACGACACGGTGTTCTCGACCTACGCCTCGATGACCGAAGAGCGTGACGCTGCGGAAACCCGGCAACGCACCTTCAAACGCTACAGCGTGGAACAGCGGCCGTTCCGCATCGACGCCGTACTCTTCCGCGACACCCGACAGGTGGCGGTGGCAGGAAAGCTACGCACCGAGCGAGTGGCCGTGCCGTCGTTCACGGTCGAGGAGCAGAGCGACCGCAAACAAACGGTAGTGACGATCGAGACCGCACAGTGGCCGCTGACCGGTCTCGTGCTGTTGCCCGAACAACAGAATTTCGACCGTAGCATCACCGTAGCATGCGAGGCGCCAGGCGGGTGGCGCTTGCTGACCTCCGGGCGTTTGACACGCGTACGCTTACCGAACACCGCGCCGGTCGAGCAATGCGAAATCACGTTACCCGAGACACGCGCAGCGCGGTTGCGGGTGGTGATCGCAAATCACGACAACCCGCCGCTGACCTTCGCGCCGAACAGCGTGCTTGCGTTGCGTCAGGCGTATCGCGCACTCTTCATCGCCGAGCCGGGCGTGCGCTACGCGCTGACTTACGGCGCACCCGAAGCGGTGACGGCACCGGTTTACGAACAGAGCGTACTGAACTATCTGCGCGGCGGGCGCAAGGCGGAGGTCTGGTCGCTCGCCGCCGCGCCCGACGGCGGAATCCATGTTGGTTTCGCCGTATGCGTGCGCCGGTTCTTCGTCCGGCACGGCCTGCTACTCGTCTCGCTAGCCGTGATGGTCGCGCTGGGGCTTCTCATCCTACGCGCCGTGCGCCGCCTGCCGCCACCCCCCGATAGCGGAGACTCGCCATAAAAGACCTCATAAATCGACAGTTCTGATATTATTACAATAGACTTCTTTGGGGCTATTGGGTATTATTTATTTGCCAATGGACTTAATGAGGGCTATTAATGAGGACTTATTCGAGGACAGATGATTTGGAGATTGCGCTCGGTCAGCACCTGCGAAGCCTTCGCTTACGCCAGAACATCAGCCAGCGCGAGTTGGCAGAGCGGGCCTCGGTGGCGCTGAATGTGGTTAAAAAGCTGGAGGGCGGGAAAGGCGCAACGGTCACGTCTCTGATCAAGGTGTTGCGAGCTTTGGGCCGGGAAGACTGGCTCAATGCGCTGGCACCGAGGGTTTCCGTGAGCCCCTTGCAAATGCTGAAAAATAAGAAGCCCGTCCGACAGCGGGCATCCCCGTCGAAGGAGGCGCCGCGTGTATAAACCCGTTGAAGCAATCGAAGTTCGGATATGGGGCCAGAAAGTCGGCGCGGTGGCGCTGGATCCAAATCTGCGTTTTTATGTGTTTGAATACGAGCCGAACTTCGTGAAGACGGGCATCGAGCTTGCGCCGCTGACCATGCCGCTCGCCAAAGCCTCGGAACCGTTCGTGTTCACGGATTTGCCGGAACAGACCTACAAGCGGTTGCCGGCGCTTCTGGCCGATGCTCTGCCTGATGATTTCGGCAACACACTGATCAACGGGTGGATGGCCGCGCAGGGTGTTGAACGTGATGCTGTCACCGCGCTCGATCGCTTGGCTTACATGGGGGTGCGCAGTATGGGTGCTCTGGAGTTCAAACCGGCCATCGGGCCTGAGGCCAAAGACAGTACGGCGATCGCCCTCGCCGATCTGGTGGAAGGGGCTCGCCGTGCCGTGCGGGGCGATTTGGGTTCGGACGCTTCAGCGCGAGCCGTACTGTCGCAGATCGTGAGCGTGGGCACTTCGGCGGGCGGTGCACGCGCCAAAGCGGTCGTGGCATGGAATCCGAAAACGGAGGAGATCCGTGCCGGGCAGTTCGACGCGGAGGATGGATTCGAGCATTGGTTGCTGAAGTTCGACGGTATGGGCGAGGACAGGGAGCTGGGCGGTTCGCAGGACTACGGGCGCATCGAGTACGCCTACTACAAGATGGCGACAGCCGCCGGCATCAGAATGTCGCCCTGCCGTCTGCTGGAAGAGAACGAGCGCGCCCACTTCATGACGAGACGGTTTGATCGTGACGGCAATCGCAAACACCACATGCAGACTCTCTGCGCCATGGCTCATCTGGACTACAAGCAGAAGGCCAGTCACGACTACAATCAACTTTTCCAGACCATCGACCAGTTAAGGCTCGGTTACGAGGCGAAGGAAGAAGCCTTCCGACGCATGGCCTTTAACGTGATGGCGGCCAACTGCGACGACCATACCAAAAACTTCTCGTTTCTGCTGCGTGAGAACGAGGGATGGACACTCGCCCCGGCATACGATGTAACGCACGCGCATAATCCAAAGGGCGAGTGGACGAGCCAGCATCTCATGTCAGTGAACGGCAGGTTTGCCGACATCACACGCCAAGATCTGCTGGCCGTGGCGGATCGCTTCGGCATCGGCACAGCGGCCAAAGTTCTCAAGCAGATCGGCGATGTACTCATGGCGTGGCCGGATTTTGCCGCAAGCGCCAATGTCTCGCCCAAGGAACGGGACAGAATCAGCAGTCATCACCGAATCCTTTGACACGAACGAGCTTGGAATAACGCCGATGCGTCTAAGTCACGATGGGGCGCTTTCGTTTTAGGTTTATAGACTAACCGATTACGAATTGTCGTTACGCGCGGTATTGGATATTATGAGCGGCTCAACAGACTCACCATGAGGCGAGAAGGAGAAATGCGTCACATGACAATGCGAGGCATGACGGTGGTACTCATCCTGTTTGGTTGCGCCTTGCTGGCGTGGCCGACGCATGCGCGTCTCGGCGATGGCAACTATCAGGTGATCCTGTGGTGCAGTGACAGGGTGGCCCGTAACCGCGACAGCACGCAAGAACTCGCCCGCGCTTGTAATGAATTGGGCGTGACTTCGTTGATGACCGGTCCGACGGAAGACCCCGCGCTGTGGCGTACACTGGGCTTCAATTACTATGTGGAGAATATCGTCAGCCCCGGACTCTGCCTGAAGTTCCGATCATCCGTCACTGACTGGAACGCATTCATCACACAGTGGATGAAGACGCGCAGCCCGGAGGCATTCACGCGCGATTTCTGTCTGTCCGATCCGGCTTGGCGCGCCCGTGCCCGCGCCGCCATGCAACGCGCCGCTACACATCACGCGCCTTGGAGCCCACTGCTATACGACATCCGCGACGAACTCTCCGTCACCGTCTCCGCCAATCCATTCGATTATGATTTCGCTCCGGCCAGTCTCGCCGCCCTGCGACTATGGTTGCAGCAGCGCTACCCTTCGCTGGACGCCCTGAACGCGGCGTGGCTGACACCGTTTGCCGCATGGGAGGAGGTGCGCCCTTTTTCGACCGATGAGATCAAGGCGCGGCTGGCCGGTCGCATTGAGGCCCTGGACCAACAGCCGAATTGGCGCGCCCTGCGCGCCATGCAATACGCGCCACAGCATGTGCGTGCGGAACCCAAACGCTGGCACCTCGCGCCGTGGTGCGACTTCCGCACCTTCATGGATGACACACTCGCCGAGACTTTAGCCGACCTACGCACCGCCGCGCGTGCAGTAGACCCCGTCACGCCAGTCGGCATCGAAGGCACCCAGATGCCCAGTGCTTGGGGCGGGTATGATCTCTGGAAGCTGTCGCGTGTGCTGGACTGGGTAGAGCCCTACGACATCACCGCCGCACGCGCGATCTTTGGATCGTTCATGCGTGGCAAACCGCTATTCGCCACGTACGGTGAAAGTGATCCGGTAGCGGTTTCGCGCCGCCTCTGGCACCTGCTGCTTGAGGGCGACAGCGGCGCAATTCTGTGGTGGAGCGAGGACCTGCTCGAAGGCGACGGCCCCGCGCTGCGGCTCAGTGCCAAAGGACGCGCGTTGACGCCAGTCATACGCGAGATGCACACGCCGTTGGCGCGTCGGCTGTTGCGGGCCGAACGGCTGTACGACCCGATCGCCATCCACTACTCCCACGCCTCGATTCAGCTCGCCTGGCTGTTCGAATCCTTCGAGGACGGTGCGACTTGGCCGCGCCGCTTCTCAAGTTACGAGGCACGCCACAACCGTCATGCCGCATTGCGTACCGACTTGTTGCAAGCCCTACGCGAGGCCGGCTGGTCGCCGCTCTTCGTCTCTTACGAGGAGGTCGCCGCCGGCAAGCTTGAGGCGGATGGTTTTCACACTTGCCTGCTCCCCGACGCCTTCGCGCTTTCCGACCGCGAAGCGCATGCCCTGCGCGACTTCGCGCAGAAACCCGGCAACCGCCTGCTCTACACCGGCGAACCGGGTGTCTTCCACGCCAACGGCACACCGCGCACGCAACCGCTCTTCACCGCAAGCACGCAGACAGTCGCGCAACTCGTCACCGCCCTGCCCCCACCCGCAATCCGCATCACCACGCCCGGTAGCGGTGTTTGCGTCTATCGCTTTCGCGAGGGCTCGTCGCAACTCTTCGCATTGGAGCAGCGGCAGCAGGGACAGCACAGCGACGATGTGACAGCGCACAATTTGCCGACGCAGCGCAACGCCGTGCGCGTGACCTTCGTATACGGCGAGCGCCGTCCGCTCTTCGATCTCCGTACCGGTAAACAGGTCGGAGCAGAAGGCACCGCTGAAATCGATGTGCCTTTCGAGCATCCCGCGATTCTCGGCTTTATCAGCCCCGTTGGGGTTTCAGACTAGGAGAATGACATGACCACAAACAAAAAAAACCAAAAGGGCCACTCAGAATCACTTCCGCAGCGAATGGAACGGCTGATAGGCTCTGTCAAAAAACGCAAGGTGAAGGAGGCGGCGGATCTGGTCTTCGACTCTTGGGAGACGGCAGACAGTGACGAGTCCTACGCATTGTTGACCGAGGCCGTTGAACTTGACCCGCGCAACGTAGACGCCTGGCGGGGACTGATGAACTTCGAGCCGCTTGGCTGTGAAGAGGAAATCGCGTTTCTCCGCCAGTTGGTCGCGTTAGGCGAGAAGAACCTCGGCAAGAAGGTGTTCCAAGAACTCAAGGGGCACTTCTGGGGGTTCCTGGAAACGCGGCCCTACATGCGGGCGCGGGCGCGTCTGGCTCAACGTCTGGTGCAGGCCGGGCGGCTGGAAGAGGCCGTGACCGAGCATGAAGGCATGCTCGAACTCTGCCCGAACGACAACCTTGGCATACGCTACGGGCTTATGGCGCTCTACTTGGCGTTGAACAACCTGGAGGGTGCGAACCGGCTCTTCCGCGAGTACGATGAGCGAGAGTTTTCCGCAACATTCGCCTGGGCCTTTGTGCTTGAGCGTTATCTGGCCGGTGACTCTGACGGCGCCGCCGAAGCGCTTGCGGCCGCGAGGAAGCAGAACCCCTACGCTGAGGCGTACTTCTCCAAAGCCAAAAACCTGCCCAAGAGGATGCCGGGTGCATACAGCACGGGGAGCCAAGAAGAAGCTATGATCGCTTGGGATATCCTCCAGACGGCATGGAAGAAACATAAGGAGGCGCAAGTCTGGGTGATCGGTCAATGTGCGAGGAAAAAAGCGTAGCCCCAAGTTTTGGCTCACCCTACCCCAGCAGCCGACGCAAGCGCATAGCCGAGGCGTCACGTACTTCATCGTATAGGCTGCGCCCGCTGGCATCAATCCCGACCACGGCCTCCAAGCCCTCGATATCCAGTTCCCAGAGCGCTTCGGTGGCACCGAACTCCTCAAGGAAATGCACCTGCGCCACGCGCTTGATGCGTTGCGCGATCAAGGCGGCGGCACCGCCCACCGCCTGCAGGTAGACGCAACCGAACCGCGCACATGCCGCGCGCGTGGCTTCGCCCATGCCGCCCTTGCCGATCACGACACGCACGCCGAACCGCTCGATCACCCGCGCCATGTAGGGTTCTTCGCGTATCGAGGTGGTGGGGCCGGCCGCCACTACGCGCCAACCGCCGCGCCCATCTGACGGTTGCGCAGGATCGGGCGAAAGCGGGACGACCACCGGGCCGCAGTGAAAGAGTGCGCCGTCGCGCAGGTCGGCCGGACACGCGCCGCCTTCGGCCAGATGCTTGTGCAGACGGTCGCGCCCCGTGCAGACGCGACCCGACACGCGCACAGCCTCTCCGGCGCACAACGCACGCACAGCAGTTTCGGTGAAAGGATGGTGAAGCGTGATCATAAGTGAATGTGAAATGAGGGAGTGAATCAGTTGAGCCAGTGGAGCGAACCGTCGGACGATACGCGCAGGCCGCGCCGGCGGCAAGCCCAGCAGAGATAAGCCACAGTGACAAAGTAAGAGGCGGGCAGACGGGTACGCGCAGCGATTTTGACGCCCAGCAGCGTGGTGGTGCCGCCCATGCCCATCGGACCGATGCCCAATGCGTTGGCCTCCTCCAGTACGCGCCGCTCAAGTGCGGCCAACTCAGGTTCAGGCGCGGCATCGTCAAGCGAACGCAACAACTGGCGCTTGGCGACGAGAAACCCTTCGGCGCGGTCGGCACCGATGCAGACGCCCAGCACGCCGGGCGCACAGCCGAAGCCCTGCGTTTGCCAGACCGCGTGCAGCAGGCAACGCCGCACCCCTTCGAGGTCGCGTCCGGCTCCGAGCGTTTCGTCGGGCAGACTGAACTGGCGGCTCATGTTCTCGCTGCCGCCGCCTTTCTGCAGCAGCCAGACTTCGATTCCCGCCGCATGACCTTCGGGGCTCTTGCAAAACCCCTTGCGTACAGGTGTGGCACGGGCATCTTGCCCGTGTTTCATGGGCGGGACGCCCATGCTACGAGGGGTTTTGCAAGAGCCTTCTCCATCCGCCGCCCGTTGCTCGAAGTGGCACACCGGACAACCTTCGGCGACATTGCTGTCGACCGAGCGTCCCGTCAAGGTGTCGATCGTGTTGCGGCGCAGCCAGCCGTTGTGGGTGGCGCGCGCCACCGCGTTGCGCGCGGCTTGTTCGAGCGCGGCGGTATCGGTGCCGGGCGGCACCTCCCAGAAAAAGGTGAGCGTGCCGGTGTCTTGGCAGAGCGGCGTAGATTGTTGGCGCGCAAGCGCGGTGTTCTCCACAAGCGCGCGCAGGATCAGCGCGGCCTGCGAGTCGGGCGACTCCACATCGACAGCGCGGCACAGCGCGGCCTCCGCATCGGCGGGCAGGTCGCTCGTGGTGCGTCGGATCAATTCGGCTAATGTATCAGTCCAGTCCATGGGGGGAGGCTGTAAGGGGTTAAGGGGGTGAGGGGTTAAGAGGGCGTGACCACCCAAGGGTTATCGGGGCCAAGCGCGGCCAGCAGCGGAAGCAGGCAGGTGTCCGGCACACTGAGTGCGCCGAAGCCGCGACCAAGCGCGATGTCGGGTTTGGCCAGACCGTGGTAATCGGAGCCGCCGGTGACCAACAGCCCGAGGCGCTTGGCGAGGCGTAGCAGCGTCACGGTCTGTTCCGGCGTATACTCAGAGTAAATCGCCTCGATGCCGTTGAGGCCGAACGACTGAAGCGTGCGCAAGCCCGCCTCCAGACGCGCGTCGTCATTCTCCCATGTGAAGGGATGCGCGATGACGGCGATGCCGCCGGTCTCGCGGATCATGCTGATGCCCTCTTCCGGGTTGAGGCGGTAGCGGTCGATGTACGCGGGACGCCCCTTGGCGAGATACTTGTCGAACGCCTCCGCCACAGTCGAGACATAGCCGCGCCCGATCAGCGCCCGCGCGATATGGGGGCGTGCGACGACATCCTCGCCGGCGTAAGCGCGAACCTCGTCCAGATTCAGTTCCAAGCCCAGTTCGTTGAGCTTTTCGACAATCCGCTCATTGCGCCAGGCGCGCCCGTCAAGCACCCACCCGAGATTCTTATGTATCGCCGGGTGGTGCGGATCCATGCCGTAACCGAGGATGTGCAGCGAACCAGGGCCACCATCGACATCCACGCTGATTTCAATGCCGGAGATGCCGGTCATGCCGTGCGCACGGCAGGCGGCCAGAAAATCCTCAGTGCCGGCCATCGTATCGTGATCGGTCAGAGCCATCGCATGCAAGCCAGCCCGCCGCCCGAGTTCAACCAAGCGTGCGGGCGTGTCGGAGCCATCCGAGTGCGTGGAATGGATGTGCAGATCGATCATGGTTTAGGCGTGCATGTCATACGTCTTCCGCGCTTGCTCCTCCGTAACATCGGCAAAGAAGGCGGCAATCGCGGTGTCATACTGCGCGGTATGGGCAAAGGCTTTTTTCATCAGAGCGAGGCGCGTGGCAAAGCCCAGCGTACCGCCGTTGGCGGTCAGCTCATCGAGCAACGCGCTGTAGTCCGCAGGATCGGTCACCGAAGCCACACGCAGGTAGTTCTTGGCCGAGGCGCGTACCATGCAGGGGCCGCCGATATCGATATTCGTGCGCGCCTCCTCTGGGGTCACGCCCTCGCGCGCGACCGTCTGCTGGAAGGGATAGAGGTTCACCACGACCATATCGATCGCAACCGCATCGGTACGGGTCAGATCGCGCTGGTGATCCGCGTTGTAGGTCTCGCTGAGCAAGCCCAGATAGATCTTGAAGTCGAGGGTTTTGACCAGTCCGCCCTGCATCTCCGGCTGTCCGGTATAGTCCGAGACTGCCACCAAATGTTGCGCGGCGCGTTCAGGGCCGAGCAGTTTCTGCACGGCGGTGTAGGTACCGCCGGTCGAATAGATTTTCACCTCTGGACAGGCGGCGATCAGTCCGGGCACAAACGTCTCCAGGCCACTCTTGTCCGACACACTCATCAACACATGGCGCACGGCCACGCACCCGTCAATCTCTCTCACCACATTCAATGCCATCTCTCTCTCCTAAGAATCGGTTTTACGCAACGGCAATAGAATACGGGGTTGGCGTGTGTTTTGCAACAATCTCTCTTCTTGCATCGCAAGCGGCTTCGCCGTATGCTGTAACTACGTTTCCAAAAGGATTTTTATGCTCTGCACTTTACTCAAAGCCAAACTGCACCACTTGCGCGTCACACAGGCCGACAAGGAGTACGAAGGCAGCCTGACGATCGATGAAGATTTGATGGACGCCGTCGGTATCCTGAATTACGAAAAGCTGCTGGTCGCCAATCTGGAAAACGGCGAACGTTTCGAGACTTACGCGATCAAAGGGCCGCGCGGCAGCGGCGTGGCGTGCCTGAACGGTGCGACCGCCCACAAGGGCACCCTCGGCGACCGCCTGATCGTCATGGTCTGGTGCCAGCTTGACGCGAACGAGTGCGCGGACCACCACCCCAAAATCGTGCGGCTCGACGAACACAACCGCATCGTCGCCTCGGCGGTGTGAGTACACGTGATCGAGGGCGACAGGTACCGACGTCTGGGGGCGACAGGCGGCAAAGAGAAGCCAGAGGGGTGGATAGCGTGGACAAGATTCTGAAGCGTCCACCAAGTCAACAGCGTCCACAACGTCCACTAAATCCACCACCGGCAAAACTACTAGGAGAACCGATATGAGCGAGAAAACGATCAAAACTGATTGCCCCTGCACGTGGCCGGGGTGCCCGCGGCACGGAGACTGCAAAGCCTGCAAGGCCTATCACCATGCCCGGGGCGAAAAAACGACCTGCGAGCAAAAGTAGAATGCCCGGTGAAAATACTCCACACATCCGACTGGCATCTCGGCCGCACGCTTTATGGCAGAAAACGCTATGAGGAGTTTGAGGCGTTTCTAGCTTGGCTGACGGAGACGATCCGGGAGCGTGAGATCGACGCGCTGCTGGTGGCGGGGGATGTCTTTGACACCAGTACACCGAGCAACCGCGCCCAGGAACTCTACTACCGCTTTCTGTGCCGGGTGGTTGCCTCGCACTGCCGACATGTTGTCGTTATCGCGGGCAACCATGATTCGCCGTCGTTCCTCAATGCCCCCAAAGAGTTGCTCAAAGCCCTCAATGTCCATGTGGTCGGCAATGCTTCTGACTGCCTGGAAGACGAGGTGCTGGTGCTCCGCAATGCGCAGGACGCGCCGGAACTGATCGTCTGCGCCGTGCCCTATCTCCGCGACCGGGATATCCGCACGGCGGAAGCCGGCGAGAGTGTCGAGGACAAGGAGCGGAAATTGACTGACGGCATCCGCGCACACTACGCCGCCGTCACTGCCCTGGCCGAACAAAAACGCGCGGAGTTCGGGGGCGATATCCCCGTCGTCGGCATGGGGCATCTGTTTACCGCAGGCGGACAAACGGTCGACGGCGATGGCGTGCGCGAACTCTATGTGGGTTCGCTGGCGCATGTGACTGCCCAAAGTTTTCCCGCCAGTTTTGATTATCTGGCGCTCGGCCACCTCCATATCCCGCAAATGGTGAGTAGCACCGAAACCATGCGATATAGCGGCTCTCCCCTGCCTATGGGATTCGGCGAGGCCAAACAGCAGAAGAGTGTGGTGCTGGTCGATTTTTATCCACAGAGGAACGCAGACAAGGCTGACGCCAGAGACCCTTGCAAAACCCCTCGTGGCATGGGCGTCCCGCCCATGAAACACGGGCAAGATGCCCGTGCCACACCTGCACGCAAGGGGGATTGCAAAGGCCTCGATAATCGGCCAAAAGCTCACATCAGCCTAATCGACGCACCGATGTTTCAAAAGCTTGAGCGCGTCAAAGGTGAGTGGGACGACATCGAGCGCCGCATCCTTGAGTTGTCGGCAACGGACGCTTCAAGCTGGCTCGAAGTCGTCTACGAGGGCGAAGAAGTCATCGGTGACCTGCGCGAACGTTTGGAGACTGCGACAGCCGATACCCAAATAGAGATTCTCCGCGTCAAAAACAACCGTATCATCGACCGCGTGCTGGGACGGCTCCACACAGAGGAAACGCTCGATGATCTGACCGTAAACGATGTATTCGAGCGCTGCCTCGCCGCTCACAACGTGCCTGACGAACAGCGGCCCGAGCTACTGCGGACTTATCAAGAAGCGGTCGCGTCGCTCGACGAGGACGACGCGCTTTGATGAAAGACGGGATGCGTTTTTTTTGACATGATTGACATGATTGACATGATTGAGGCGCGGCATTGGAGGGCGAGTGTCCCCACGAGCCGCCTTCCGCCGTGCGGAAGGATGGTTTCAGGTTTCATTGCGGAGCACTGGGAGGGGCAAGCGTCTGCTTGCCCGCGGACGAGCAGACGCTCGTCCCTCCCTTCGGCGGCGGTCACGATGCCATCCCATAAAAATCTCTGCGTCTCTGCGTCTCTGCGTTAAAACTTTCAACGCTCAACGCTCAACGCTCAATTTTTATGTCCCGGCTATGCGGAGGGGCTGGCGATGAGGATCCTCCAAATACGCTTCAAGAATCTGAACTCGCTGGTCGGCGAATGGGAAATCGACCTGACGCATCCGGCCTATGTGTCTGACGGCATCTTCGCCATCACCGGCCCCACCGGATCGGGCAAGACCACCATCCTCGATGCCATTTGCCTCGCGCTTTACGGACGCACGCCGCGCCTGGACAGGGTCAATCGGAGCGGCAACGAAGTCATGTCCCGCCAGACTGGCGAATGTTTTGCCGAGGTGACCTTCGAAGCCCAGTCCAAGCGCTACCGCTGCCACTGGAGCCAGCACCGGGCGCGCAAGAAGCCGGACGGCGAACTCCAAGCCCCGAAGCACGAAATTGCCGATGCCGACTCCGGCGAGATTTTTGAATCCAAAATCAAAGGCGTTGCCGACCAGATCGCGACGGCCACCGGCATGGACTTTGACCGCTTCACCCGCTCCATGCTACTGGCGCAGGGCGGTTTCGCCGCATTCCTGCAGGCAGCACCCGATGATCGGGCACCGATTCTGGAGCAGATCACGGGCACGGAGATCTACAGCCGGATATCCATCCGCGTCCATGAGCGCCAGCGCGAAGAGCAGGAGAAGCTGAACCTGCTCCGCGCTGAAACGGCCGGCATCGTGATTCTTGAACCGGAGCAGGAGCAAGCGCTGGAGCAAACACTCGAAAACAAGCGCAAGGAAGAGGCAGAGCTTGCCGCCACGTCAGCCGCCACCGGGAAGGCCATCGCCTGGCTCACCCTCATCGACGGACTGAAAAAGGAGATTGTCAGTCTGGCCGACGAAGCAGACAAGCTGCAGGGCGAAATCGAAGCGTTCAAGCCGGATCGCGAAAAGCTAGGACGCGCCTTGAGTGCCGCCGCGCTGGACGGCGCATACGCCACACTCACCGCCGCCCGCAAACAGCAGTCGGCTGACCAAGCCGCCCTGAAAACCGAAGAGGCGGCACTGCCCGGACTGGAAATCTCTGCCAAGGAACAGGCCGAAACCTTGCAAGCGGCTGAGCAGCAAACCGTCCAAGCAAAAGAAGCGCTGAAAGCGGCCGCGCCGACCTTGCAGAAAGTCCGCGCACTGGATCAAAAGCTTGGCGACCAGCAAAAAGCTGTCGCGGATAGCGAAGCGGGTTGCAAAAGAGATACAGCCAAGATCGACACAGACAAAAAAGCCCGGCTTGCGGAACTGGACAAACGATCCAAGGCGTGCGAGGCGTTGCAAGGCGTGGACGCCTTCCTCAAGGAACATGCGCAGGATGAAAAGCCGACCACTTTGTTGCGCGAGTACCGTGCCGAGAAGGACGCCCTGCTGCGCGAAATGGCGCTCCTGACTCGGATCGCAGAGCTTGAAGCGCATCGCGCCAAGCTGCAAGACGGCAAGCCCTGTCCGCTCTGCGGCGCGACCGAACACCCCTTCGCCGCAGGCAATGTGCCGCTCCCCGATGAAACCGAGCAACGGATTGATGAGTTGTCTCGCCTGATCGACAAAGTCGAGGATCTGATTGGCAGGAAGGCAGAGATCGAGAGGCAGATCGCCGACATCGATAGCGAGGTCAAACGGCTGGATGCGGTCATCGAAACCCAAGGCACCGCTCTGGCCGAAAAGTTGGAGCAACTGGAGACCTTGAAAAAGGGACTCGCCGCCGCGAGTGCGGAGCGTCAGTCGCTGTACGGCGACAAACAGCCGGACGATGAGGAGCGCCGCTTAAACCAAGCGGTTGCCGCTGCCGAGAGTGCCGAGAAGCAGGCCAGAGAACGGCACCATGAACACCAGCAAAAGTGGAACACCGCGAAGGATCGTGCCGCATCGCTTAAACGGCGCATCGAGCACCAAGAACCGGAACTTAAAAAACTTGAAACTGAATTTTCCGCAGCGCTCGCGCCGGTGGGGTTTGCAGATGAAGAGCAGTTCTTGGCGGCCAGGCTTTCCGCTGAACGCAGAGCCGAGTTGACGGACACGGCCAAAGGCTTGGACGACCGTCAAACCGAGTTAAAAGCGCGACAGAAGGATCGGGAGGCGCATCTGGCCAAGGAGCTGGCCCTTAAGCTCACCGACGAGCCGCTGGAAGCGCTTGAACCGCGATTCAAAGAGCAGGAGGAGTCCCTGAAAGAGATGCGGGATACGATTGCCGGTCTCAAGCACAAACTGAACGAGAACACGGTTGCCAAAGAGCGGATGGAGACCAAAAAGGCCGCGATCGAAGCTCAGAAAAACGAGTGCCGCAGGTGGGAGAATCTGCACGAACTGATCGGCTCTGCCGACGGCAAAAAGTACCGCAATTTTGCGCAAGGGTTGACCTTCGACATGATGATTGGTCACGCCAACCGTCAGTTGCAGAACATGACCGACCGTTACTTGCTGACGCGGGACGATACGTCGCCCTTGGAACTCAATGTAGTCGACAACTATCAGGCCGGAGAGATCCGCACCACGAAAAACCTTTCTGGCGGGGAGAGCTTTATCGTCAGTCTCGCGCTGGCGTTGGGCTTGTCCCACATGGCAAGCCAGAATGTCCGCGTGGATTCACTGTTCCTGGACGAAGGGTTCGGCACGTTGGACGAAGAGGCGCTCGACACCGCGCTGGAAACCCTCGCGAGTCTCCAGCATGACGGCAAGCTGATCGGCGTCATTTCGCACGTCTCCGCCTTGAAAGAGCGGATCAGCACACAGATTCAAGTCACCCCCCAGACCGGCGGCAGGAGCGTACTGTCCGGGCCGGGATGCAGGGGGCTTGGTTAACCGCAGATTCCGTAGATGTACGCAGATTTTTTTGGGGGGATGGCTCTGTCCTTTTTTCTCACACAAAGGCACAAAGGGCACAAAGTTTTTTGGGCGGGCACTGCCGGAACTGCTGATCCTGCGGGTGTGGCACGGGCATCTTGCCCGTGGGCATGGGCGTCCCGCCCGTGCCGCAATCCCTGCAGGCCCAGTAGTGCCGGGAGCGATGGTCAAATTACCTATCCCTTAGTGGTCATGGGTATTCTTTCAGTAGTTGATCGCAGAAGGTGAAAAATCATGAAAACGAAGTGTCCATACGAAAACACTGCCATGTTGTCCCGTGCTCAAGGCTGTCTGCTTGGACAGCTTGCCGGGGATGCGCTCGGTAGCTTGGTTGAATTTGAGTCATCTGAAATGATCCGCCACCGTTACCCGGATGGTGTGCGGAAGTTGGCCGATGGCGGCACGTGGAACACCATCGCCGGCCAGCCGACCGATGACTCGGAGATGGCATTGCTGTTGGCACGGATGTTGGTGAAAGTTGGTTCGTATGACCCGAAAGCGGCGTTTGAGGCGTATCGATTTTGGATCGACTCCGCGCCCTTTGACTGTGGCACAACCACGTCTGCCGCTCTCCGGGGTTCTCCGAACCATCACAGTCAGGCCAACGGCGCCATGATGCGCATCAGCCCCTTGGGCATCTTCGGTGCCAACCATCCAT
Organism: Lentisphaerota bacterium; assembly: GCA_012838435.1. GTDB lineage: Bacteria > Verrucomicrobiota > Kiritimatiellia > RFP12 > UBA1067 > DUPH01. The sequence goes on from DUPH01000356.1 coordinate 17,728, forward strand.
TAGAGACGGTGGCCGAGTGGGCCAGGCAGGACGCCGCCCTGACTCATCCCAATCCGATCTGTCTTCAGGCGAACGCGCTTTTTGCCATGGCGATTGCCCACGCCATTGCTTCAGGTTGCGAGGCCACCACGCTCTACCAGTGCATCAAGCAATGGGCCGCCGATATGACGGTCGCCCCGGTGATCATGGAAACCATCGAAGGTGCCGCCGAAGCGCCGCCCGCCGATTACACGCGACAACAAGGCTGGGGGTTGATCGCCTTCCGCAACGCCCTGTGGCAACTGCTCAATGCCCCGGATCTGGAAGTGGGCGTTGTCGACACAGTCATGCGGGGCGGCGACACCGACACCAACGCGGCGATTTGCGGAGCGTTGCTGGGCGCGGTGTACGGTCTGGACGCCGTGCCCGCCCAGTGGCTCGACTGCATTCTGAACTGCCGTCCCCAAGCCGGACAGCCCGGCGTCCACCGTCCCCGCCCCGAATGCTTCTGGCCCGTGGATGCGCTGGAGTTAGCGAAACAGTTGGTCAAATTACCTGCCCCTTAGTAGTTGTAACAAAATAGAATCTGTGAGGAATTTATCACTATAAGCAAACACCCGTCAACCGAAGCGGTGGTTTCCCCGTTTTCCTTCTTGTCTTTACAGATGCCCGGGGCTATCTTTCCCTGACGAACCATCCCCCAGAGGAAGAGGAGAAAGACCATGAAGGTTATTAGTACGCCGGAAGCCCCTGAGGCGATCGGCCCTTATGCGCAGGCTATTGAGGCCAATGGATTCATTTTTTGCTCGGGACAGCTTGCGATCAATCCCGCTTCCGGCGAGATTGAGGTGGTCGGCGCCGCAGAGCAGATGATGCGTGTCTTGCTCAATCTGCGCGCTGTGCTGGAGGCGGCCGGCTCCGGCCTTGATAGGGTGGTGAAAACCACGCTCTTCCTGACCGACATCGGTGACTTTCCGGCTGTCAACAAGGTCTACGGCGAGATGTTCGGCGACCACCGACCGGCGCGCTCGACTGTCCAAGTGGCACGCCTGCCGAGATGCGCACGCGTCGAGCTTGAGGCGATCGCGCTCAAGCACAAGGCAAGCAATTGAACGCGAAAAGCGCTGGTTTTCGTGCATGGCTCGGTTTTTTTAACGCAGAGACGCAGAGGTCTTTGGGGGGCATGGCTCGGGGTTTGGAGCCGCCAAGAGCACCAAGAAAAGCCTTCACTTTTCATGAAGTTTCATGTGTTTCATGGTTCGGTTTTATCCACAGATGGCACAGATTCCGCAGAGGGTTTTTGGGGGCTTCCGCTTGACATGCTCAACATATTGAGTAAAAATACTCAATATGAAGGGCAAAAACACTCAACCCTATGAGCGCCCGCAGGGGGCGGCGCTTGCGGAGCGGCTGGCCGAGCCGCGCCGGTTCATTCAGGTTTTAGCGGGGCCGCGCCAGGTGGGCAAATCCACGCTAGTACAGCAGGTGGTCGAACGGCTGGAACTGCCCGTCCGCTATGCCAGCGCGGATGAGCCCACGCTGCGCGGAGGAGAGTGGATCGCCCAGCAGTGGGAGGCGGCGCGACTGGCCATGGTTCCAGCCGGTGCAGTGCTGGTGCTCGACGAAATCCAGAAGATCACCGGCTGGTCGGAGACCGTCAAGCGCTTGTGGGACGAGGACACCCGCGCGAGGCGACCGTTGCGTGTCGTGCTGCTGGGATCGGCGCCGCTTCTGATCACTCAGGGGCTCACCGAGAGCCTGACCGGTCGTTTTGAGGTGATCTTTCTGTCCCATTGGAGTTATGGCGAGATGCGGACGGCCTTTGGCTGGTCTCTTGAACAGTTTGTCTTCTACGGGGGCTATCCGGGAGCGGCGCCGCTGATCGGCGACCATGAACGCTGGGCGCGCTACGTTATGGACAGTCTGATCGAGACCTCGATCTCCCGCGATGTGCTGCTGCTGACCCGCGTGGACAAACCGGCGCTCCTGCGTCGGCTCTTTGAGCTGGCCTGCCGCTATTCGGGGCAGGTGCTCTCGTACACCAAGATGCTGGGGCAGTTGCAGGATGCCGGCAACACCACCACGCTCGCCCACTACTTGAAACTCCTGACCGGGGCCGGTATGGTCTGCGGTTTGCAGAAGTACGCCGGGGACGTGGCGCGTAGCCGGGGTTCCAGCCCGAAGCTGCAGGTGCTCAACACCGCACTCATGACCGCCATGAGCGGCATGACGCTGGCCGAGGCCCGTGTAGATCATGCGTTCTGGGGGTGGCTGGTGGAGTCCGCCGTCGGTGCGCATCTAGCCAACGCGGCCCTGTGCGGCGACTGCCGGTTGCATTATTGGCGCGACGGCAACCAAGAGGTGGACTTTGTCGCCCAGAGAGGTCGCCGTCTGACGGCGATCGAGGTCAAGAGTGGACGCACGCCGACGGTGCATGCCGGCACAGTGGCCTTCGCACAGGCATTTAAGCCGCAACGCTGCCTGCTGGTCGGCGGGGACGGTATCGCCCTAGAAGAGTTCCTCTCGCAGCCTGTGCGGCATTGGCTTGATCCGCTCAAATGAAACCGTTCGCGGCTAGCCAGTCGCGCACAGGGGCTTCGGGCAGGCCCATGACGTTGGTGTAGGAGCCGCTCGTGCCGGCGATCAGCAGTTCGCCGTTCTCGTCGATGTCGTACGCGCCGGCGCGGTCGAACGGGCGCGTCTGTTCGAGATAGGTCTGGATTGTCGCTTCGGTCAGCGGCTTGAAACGGACGGACGTGGCCTCGACACGCAGATCGGGCTCTTTCCCCGGCAATCCCATCGCCAGGCCGGTGTAGACGACCTGTGCACGACCGGAGAAGGCGCGCAGGAAAGCCGCCGCCTCTTTGATGTCGACGGGTTTGCCGATCAGACGGCCCTCGAACCACACCAGCGTATCGGCCGCGATGATCGCGGCGTCAGGCCGCCGGGTACGGCAGACGTTGTATTTTGCGGCTGCATTCGTCACCACCGTGTGAACGGGATCGGCGGGATTACGGATCTCTTCCGCTTCCACGGGGCATATTTCAAAGGTGCAGCCCAAGGTGCTCAGAACTTTGCTGCGCCGAGTTGAGGCGGAGCCCAATACGAGTGGAATGGATGTTTTAGTAGACTTCATAGTGTGTTTCTCCTCAGGGCGCATGCCGCCGTTGCTGGCGCGTAAGCGGCACTTCCGGCGTCACGCCGTCGCCCGGTCCCTGCCCGGCGCGTGCGGTCTTGCGACGGATGACGATCATCTGTATGATCGCCAGTATCTGGCTCACCGTCCAATAGAGCGCAAGGGCCGAAGGAAAGTTGTAGAACATTAATAACATCATCACCGGCATCATGACCATCATCATCTTCTGCTGCTGCGGATCGCCCGTCGACGGCGTGAGGTAACTCTGCAACGCCATGGTACCCGACATCAGAATCGGCAGGATGTTCAGCGGGATCGGCAGCACACCGGCCAGCAGATTCTCCGGTTCGCTCAAATCCGCGATCCAGAGAAAAGGGGCGTAACGCAGTTCGACAGCGCTGCGCAACACGGTGAAGAGTGCAATGAAGACCGGAATCTGAATCAGCATCGGCAGGCAACTCGACAACGGATTGACCTTGTTTTCGCGGTAGAGCGCCCAAGTTTCTTGCTGCATCTTCTGCGGGTTGTCTTTGAATTTGGTCTGAAGCTCCTTCAACTTTGGCTGGAGTTCTTGCATTTTCTTCATGCTGACCGTGCTACTGTGGGTGAGCGGCCAGAAGATGATGCGCACCAAGAAGGTCAGCAGGATGATAGCAATACCGTAATCCGGAATCAGGCGGTGGAAGAAGTTTAGCGTCGGCACCAACAGCTTGCAAAACCAAGCGAAGGTTCCGAACTGCATCACCGCGTCCATGCCGTTGCCGAGTTGCTGCAGCAACGACAACTTCTTGGGACCGATGTAGAGCGCGTACTCGCGTGTCGCCGTCTCGCCCGCCCCCAGCACGCTTCCGGGGAAGAACACGCGCGCCGAGACCTCGTTGAGCGCATAGATCTGCTGCGCCGTATCGCGGGTCATCGTGGCCGTAAAACCGCAGTTGGCGTCGCCCGACGAGAATCCGGTCACGAAAAAGCGCGACTTGATCGCCACCCACGCCTGCGGCTCGATCACCGGTACCGTGATGCGCTCCGGCATGCCTGCGGCCGACACCTTGCCGCGGCAGCCGCCCGCCGTGCCGCCCACGAGATACTGCTTGGTGGCCTTCTCGCTGTCCCAGTGATGCACCTTGGCCTTGGCAAACGCGGGTAACGAGTCGATCGACAGCATATCGTTCTTAGAGGTGCCGCGCTGCATCGCACCGATTGTCACGCTGTTGGTACCGAGCCGCGCCAGATCCGTGCCCTCGTTACGCAGCGTGTCCGTGACCTTCACC
>DUPH01000357.1 GCA_012838435.1 Lentisphaerota bacterium
ACCAAGATCAGTGTCACAATCGTTGAGAACGAGAGTCCACCGATCACGGTCACGCCCATGGGCTTCCAGGTCTCTGAACCTTCTCCACCTGCCAGTGCGAGAGGCATCATACCAAAAACTGTCGTGAGTGTGGTAATTAAGACCGGGCGCAAGCGCTGGCGTCCGCTTTGCCGGATGGCGTCGGTCATGTTTTCGCCGCGCGCGCGCAACGTGTTGATGTAGTCGACCAGCACAATGCCGTTGTTGACGCCGGTGCCGACCAGCAGGATGATGCCGATGAAACTGAACATGTTGAAGGTCATGTCGAAGGCATAGAGGCCGAGCAAAACCCCGGAAAAGGCAAAGGGTAACGCGAGAAAGATCACGAACGGATCGATGAGCGATTCGAACTGGGCGGCCATGACCATGTAGACGAGCACGAGGCCCAGGATGGTCAGCCCGATCAGGTCGGCGAACGCTTCGGCCTGCTCTTTGACCATACCGCCGTAGGTGATGTGTGTAGCTTCGGGCAGGACGATCTCCCTGGCAATACCTTCTTTGATACTGGCTACCACGTCGCCGATCGACCGCCCGAAGTAGTCGACCTCCACTTTCACCATGCGTTCCTGATCTTTGCGCTCGATATCAAGCGGCCCCAGATCCTGGGCCACCTCGGCGATGGAGTCAATGCGGACACGTCTACCGTTGGGCAGAACCACTTCCGAGTCCAGAATGTCTGCGAGTTGACTGCGGCGCGACTCCTTCAGACGCATGAAGATCCAGTACTCGTTTTCGCCTTCGCGGAAGTCAGAGGCCTCTTTACCGTAAAAGAGGGTGCGGACCGTTTCAACTACGTCTGAAACATTCAACCCGAGCGTCGCGATTTTGAGGCGATCCACCTGGACCAGCAGTTCCGGCTTGCCGTCGTCCATGCTGACGCTGGCGTCGCGGGCACCCGGCGTACGGTCGCACAGTTCTTTGATCTCCTCGGCGACGCGGCGCGTCTGCTCGAGGTCATGCCCCAAGATTTCAATTACGATCGGCTGGCCGCCCCCGCTGAAACGCCCCATCTGACGATTGACGGTGCTCATGCTGGTCTTCACGAATTCCGGCTTGCTGCGTAGCGTGTCGAGCAAGCGCCGCCCGGCCTCACGCGCGGTGAAATCGCGTTGATCCATGGGAGTCAACTTGAATTCGACACGCCCGATGTGCGAGCCTTGGCGGCCCGAACCGAATTTTGAGTCGCCGCACCGCCAGCGCGTATTGATAATGTGTTCTTCGCCGATCAGGCGGATGCCGAGTTGGCGTGTTGCTTCGCAGATGCGGGCGGTCTCCTCGACGCGCGTGCCGAGCCCGAGTTCGAAATTGACTGTCAGATCGCCCGAGTCGGTGTCAGGCGTAAATTCGGAGCCGATGAGCGGAAAGAGCGCCAGCGAGAAGCAAAATATGGCGAAGGCCCCCACGCAGACCAGACCGCGCCAGCGCAGAGCCCAGCCCAGCAGGCGGGAGTAGGCCTCTTCGATCCGTGTGAGCATCGCTTCGCTTGTCCGGTAGAGCGCGCGCCCGATAAAACCACCGCCGATCGCGTCGCGGTCTTCCTTCAGCAAATAAGCGGCGAGCATCGGGGTGAGCATTAACGAACAAAAGAGACTTGCCATCAGTGTCACGGTGATGATGCCGCCGAGCTGGCCGAAGAAGATTCCGGCCATGCCGGTGACAAAGATCAGCGGCACAAAGACCGCCACGGTGGTCAAGGTGCTGGCTGAAATCGCGAGTCCGACTTCACTGGTCGCGTACAGGGCGGCTTCACGCAACTTGACGCCACGACGCGTGTAGCTGTCAATGTTTTCAAGGACAACCACCGCGTTATCCACAACCATGCCGATTGCCACGGAGAGCGAGGAGAGCGAAATGATGTTGATCGTCCAGCCCCGGATGAACATAAAGAAAAACGCGATGATCAGCGAAAAGGGGATCGTCAGCACGATGACCAGTGAAGCGCGGATTGTCCTCAAAAAGACGAATGTCGTGAGTGTCACGAAAAGGCCACCCCACATCAGCGTCTCGGTCACATTGCGTAGCGACTGGCGGATGAAGTCGCTGGAGTTCATCAGGTTCACGATACGGATGTCTTGCGGCATGAATGCCATATATTCCTCAACCGCCTTCAGCACGGAATCGCAGACCGCTAAGGTATTGGCGCCGGAGCGTTTTTGTATCACGAAGATCACGCTTTGTTTGCCGTTCGCGCCGGAAAGCCGCGTCTGTTCCTCGAAGCCGTCGTACACGTCAGCGACATCCCGCAAATAGATGGCACCGCCGGCCTCATTACGCTTCACGACGATGGCCTTGGCCTCTTCAGGATCTTCGAACTCCCCAGGCACGCGCACTGTATACTCGATGAGGCCGTTTTTAATGCTGCCTGCGGGCAGGGTGAGGTTTTCGCGGGCGATGGCCTTTTCAATCTCGTTGAGCGTCAGGCCGTAGCCGGCCAGTTTCATCGGGTCGATGTCGATGTTGATCTGGCGGTGAAGACCGCCGTACACGTTGACGGCACCCACGCCCGGCAGGCGCTTCAGGGCGTCGCCCAAGTCATCTTCGATGATGTCGTAAAGCTTCTCCCACGACTCTTTTGCGGTGGCCGCAAAGCTCAAGACGGGCATCGCGGAACTGTTGAATTTGTAGATGATCGGCTCTTCGATGTCATCAGGCAGATACCGGCGCGACACGCTGACCCGGTCGCGGATATCATTCGCGGCTTCCTCAAGGTCGGTGCCCCAGTCGAACATGCAGGTGATGGCGGAGACACCTTCGCGCGTGCGGCTCGTCACCTCGTCGAGGTTGTTGACGATGCTGAGTTGGTTCTCGATAACGCGCGTGACGCGGCCCTCGACATCCTCGACGCTGGCACCCGGCCATTGCGTGACAACAGTGACTGATGGTGTCTCAACCTCGGGGAAGAGGTCGATGGGCAGCCGCACCAGCGAGACCAAGCCCAGCACGAGGATGGCGATAAACACCATCAGCGTGAAGATCGGTCGTTTGACTCCGAGTTCGGGCAGACGCATCGTTACTTCCTCTGTCCGTCGTCCTGTTCATCGGTGAGTCGAACCGGTATGCCGTCGGTCAGCCGGTGCTGTCCCATGACCACCACCTGCTCGCCAGCCGCGAGTCCCTGCAGAATCTCCAGACGATTGCTGTCGCGCACGCCGACCGTCAATTCGCGCGTCTCAGCCTTGCCGTCCTTGACCACAAAGGCGAGGAACCGCGCGCCGCGCCGCAACGCCACGTCGGCGGGGAGCGTCACGGTGTCGCGCCGGATGTTCAGAATGATATGACCTTCCGCATAGAGACCGGGGCGCAACAACCACTCCCCAGCGTCATTGCACTCGTTTTTGAGGCGCACCTCCACCGTAGCGGTGCGCGTGATCGGATCGACCGCCGGATGGATGTGAGCGATCAATCCGACGAATACACGATCGGGGACGGCATCGGAACGGACGGTGACGGTCGTCTCGCCTACCGTGAGCATGTGCAGATAGGGACCGGGGATGGCGATCATGAACTTGAGTTCATCCATGGGGATGATCTGGACGATCTTGGTTGAGGCGCTGACCATGGCACCGGGGTCAATGTATTTCGCGCTGACGACGCCATCCATTGGGGCATGTAGAAAGGCTTCGGTCAGCGTCACTTCGATCACGCCGACGGCAGTCTGCGCATGCGTCAGGTTCGCCTCGGCCTGCGCGACGCCCGTGATGGCTTGTTCGTGGGCGGTGACGGCGAGGTCGCGCTGCTGCTCGGTGGTGGAGCCCTCGGCAAACAGCTTCTCCATGCGCTTACGCTCGCGGTCGCGATCCTTGAGCACGACGTTGGCCGTCGCGACTGCGGTCCGTGCAGCTTCGACCGCCGCCTTGGCTTGCGCCAACTGGGCGCGGATATCACGATGGTCAATCACCGCAATCACCTGTTGGTTGGTGACGGCGAGTCCTTCCCAGACCGGTGTGCCGTCGTCCAAGGCCAGACGTTCCAGCCGTCCCGAAATTTTCGGCACGACATCCACCGTCCGGATAGCCTCCAACGCCCCGGTCAGTTTGATGGCGTTGGTCACACATCCGGTTTGAACCGTCATGACGCGGACGGGTAGGGCGGCGCGCCCCTTTTGTTCGGTCGGTGGATTTGCCTTTTCTTTGGCGAGACCGTAGCTGTAATATGCGCCGTATGCGACGGCTGCCATCAGCACCAGATACACGATGGCTTTCAAAAGCTTTTTCATTTGCTATCCATGTCCTTGCCCAGAAGGCCCATTGCTTGCTCCAGCGAAAGCCGTGCCATACAGTGGTCGAAGAGCGCGCGGTAGTGATTGCCGCGCGCCTCCGTCAGTGATGAACGCGCATCAACCACCTCGACTTCGGTATTAACGCCTTCGCGGTAGCCGGTCATAGCCAGCCGCAACCCCTCTTCAGCGTGTTGTAGGTTGAGGCGTTGTGATTCGACGTACTCTTCCGCGTTCTTCAGGTTCAGCAACGCTTGCTGGACATCCAGAAAGACATCCTCTTCCACGCTTTTCAATTCGATCTCGCGCTGGCGCAGCTTGGCTTTGGCGGCGATCAGTTCGCCTTCCCTGCCGAATCCGTCGAAGATCGGCCAGTTCAACTCCAGCGCCGCACGTTGTGTGCCGGACCACTCATCGTCACCGTCGCGTGCGCGGTCGGTACCGGCGCTGAGGGCGAGATCGACTTCCGGCAGGTAGGTGCTTTGCAGCGCACGGACATTCTCGCGCTGCATGCGGATGTTCAACTCCGCCATGTAGAGGTCGGGCCGGTTGGCATATGCTATTTCGATCGCCTCCTCCAGCGTCGTCTCGACCGGTGCATGAAGTAACTGGTCCGCCAGTTTGATTGGCGCGTCGGTGGCGGTTCCAAGCGTGCGCAACAGGCTGGTTTTGGCGAGCACGAGATTGTTCTCCTGACGGATGAGTTCGGCGCGGAAGTTGGCCACATCGACCTGTGCACGTAGCTCATCATATTTCGAGGCCACGCCGTTGACACGCTTGACCCGGACATCGCTCAGGTGCGCCTCGGCAGACACCACCGCGTCACGGTTGACTTGACACAGGTTATCCGCCAACAGGGCGGTGTAGTAAGCGGTGGTGACCTGTTTGATAACGGTTTGGACGGTGTCGCGCACGCTTTCGTCCGACCAGAAGGCGAAGAGCTTGGCGGCGCGCAGAGCTGCCGTCGTACCGCCGCCGCGGAAAAGCGGCTGCCGGAAGGAGATATTGGCACTATCGGTGTCGCGGCTGCCGTATGCTGTCGAAGCCTTCGCATCGACGCGGGGTAGGGCGAGCCGGTGGGCGGAGACCAGTTGGCCTCGTGCGACCTCGCGCTCTTGGACTTTGGCCTGCAACGACTTGTTGTAGAGCAAGGCGATGCGCACCGCCTCATCCAGCGAGAGGTTCTCGGCGGGGACCGGGATGTCCCCGTCTTCACGTAACCGCAACCAAGCGTCATAGGCCTCGTCGCGCGTTTCTAGCAGTTCATCATACAGCGCGTCGCGCGTGAGGCATCCGGCCAGACAAACCGTACACAACCCCGTCACGCAGACACGCCCCCACATGCCGTGTCTCGTCGTCATTCTCATCTTCCCCGATGCGTGCGTCCCCGCCTCTGAGAGTTAAAGCTGAAAGTGGGGCATTATAGCACGGGACTCTATTCTGTGTATACTCATTTTGTTGAGCCGTAGCGGGCTCCGCAGCGGCTCATTCGCGCACTTAAAACTTCTTAAAATTTGTTTCCGTGATTGGCGACGGGGGGGCAATGTGGTACCTTACATCGCCGTGATTCACGGAGTGTATTGCGTTGGAGACATATGGCGAGTTTTGAAGAGATTATCGAGAAGAGTCTGGTCTGTCTCAATTTGACAGACAACGAAGGGTCGCTTGTGATCAAGACCCTGATCGACCAAGCGGTGCAGGAAGGGCTGCTGGCGGCGGAACACCGGGATGCCGCTGTCAAAGCGGTCATCAACCGGGAATTGAGTGCGTCAACCGCTCTACCTGACGGTATCGCTCTGCCGCATGGGCGCATTGAGTGTGTGCAGGATATCGTGTGCATGCTCGGCATCCACCCGCAGGGCATCGCGTTCGGTGCCCCTGACAACCGTGTCACACATGTCTTTGTTTTGTTGCTGGTGCCGGCGACGGTCGCCTGTAACCATATCCACTTTTTAGCTAGGCTTAGCCGCCGTCTCATGGAGGCTTCAGTGCGCAATGATCTGTTGGCGGCACAATCGCGGGAAGAAGTGTTGAGGACAATTTTAAGTTGAGTTTTGTTTTTTCAGTTTCTTGAGGATCTTGCAAGCCCCTCGTGGCATGGGCGTCCCGCCCATGAAACACGGGCAAGATGCCCGTGCCACACCTGTGCAAGCAGGAGGTTTTGCAAGAGCCTCTCTTAAAGGTAAGGAATATTCCATGAAGCCGTTGATGGTCGTTGGGCGTGATGCATTTTCTCAGTTCCGTTTGACCACGTTGTCAGAGAAGGTCTCTGCTGCGTTGACCGCTCAGGGTGCGGTCAGGATTGAAGCGCGGTTCGTTTATCTGCTGGATGTGGAGCAGCCGATCAAGGCTCAGTCGCTGGCGCGTGCCTGTTCCTTGCTCGGGGCGTCTCAAGATGAAGCGGTGTCGGGTGGTTTTTTTGTGACGCCGCGCAAGGGGACGATTTCGCCCTGGTCATCCAGAGCAACCGACCTCTTCCGCAATTGTGGGCTAGGGGGAATCAATCGCGTGGAGCGCGGCGTGCATATCCGGGTCTTTGCGCAGGAGACCGAACTGTCGCTCGCGGCGTTGCGTCCCGCGTTGAACCTGCTACATGACCGCATGATCGAAGGTGTCTATCTCGATTTGAATGATCTCTTTGAGACGCGGCCGCCAGCTCCGGGACGCACCTTCGATCTGTTGGGCCAGGGGCGCGCCGCCTTGGATGCTGCCAACCGCGAGATGGGGCTGGCGCTGAGCGATGACGAGATCCTTTATCTGTGCGACAGCTACACCAAAGCCGGCCGCAACCCGACTGACACCGAGTTGGTGATGTTCGGCCAAGTCAACTCTGAGCACTGCCGACACAAGATTTTCAATGCCAACTGGATCATCGACGGCGAGCGTAAGGAGTCGTCGCTGTTTCAGATGATTAAGAACACGCACGCCTGCCACCCCGACGGTACGTTGGTGGCCTACAAGGATAACTCCGGTGTCATGGAGGGCTTTCCGGGCGTTGGCTTTGAGGTGGACCCTGCCACGCGCGCCTATCGCTTTGAAGAGGATCAGATCGACATCCTCATGAAGGTCGAGACGCATAACCATCCGACCGCGATTTCGCCCTTCCCCGGTGCCGCCACCGGCGTGGGCGGCGAAATCCGCGACGAGGCTGCGACCGGCACCGGCGGCCGCAGCAAGGCCGGCCTCTCAGGCTTTATGGTCTCCAACCTGCGCGTGCCGGGTTTTGAAATGCCGTGGGAAAAACCGTCCCCGAGCTTGCCCGCTCGTCTCGCCTCGCCGCTCGACATCGTGCTGGAGGGATCGGTCGGCGGTGCATCGTTCGGTAATGAGTTTGGACGTCCTCAACTGTGCGGCTTTTTCCGGACCTATGAGGAGATGACGGCGGACCGTTATTATGGTTACCATAAGCCGATCATGCTGGCGGGCGGCGTGGGCAATATCCGCCGCAGTCAGGTCTACAAGAAGGCGGTTCCGCCGGGATCCTTGATCGTACAGTTGGGCGGTCCCTCAATGCGCATCGGCCTCGGCGGCGGCGCGGCCTCTTCCATGGGCACCAGCAGCAACGACGAGGCACTGGACTTCGATTCGGTGCAACGCGCCAATGCCGAGATCGAGTGCCGTTGCCAAGAGGTCATCAATGCCTGTGTGGCACTCGGTGCAAACAATCCCATCCTCAGCATCCATGATGTCGGCGCGGGGGGCCTTTCCAACGCCTGTCCGGAACTGATCGAGAAGACCGGTGCGACCTTTGACTTGCGCGCCGTGCCCAATGCGGACCCCTCCCTGAGCCCGATGGAAATCTGGTGCTGCGAAGCGCAGGAGCGGTATGTATTGGCGATCGCGCCTGAAAGCCGCACCCTCCTTGAGCGTCTATGTGAGCGCGAGCGTTGCCCTGTGGCCTTCATCGGCGTCGCGCGCGACGACCAGCGTCTGGTGCTCGAGGACAGCCATTTCAACGACCGCCCGATCGACATGGACATCCGCGTGTTGCTCGGCAAGCCGCCCCGCATGGTGCGCGAGGTCACGCGCGAAACGGCAGAGCCGGAACCGCTGGTACTCGATAACATGACACCGATGGCGGCGCTCGAGCGCGTGCTGCAGGCGCCGAGCGTGGCCGACAAGACGTTCCTGATTACGGGTACCGACCGCACCGTCTCGGGGCTGATACACCGCGATCAGATGGTCGGGCGCTACCAGTTGCCGGTTGCCGACAACGCGGTGACGGTCACCGGTTATCAGGCCACGACCGGCGAGGCGATGGCGCTCGGCGAGCGCGCGCCCGTTGCGCTGGTTGACGCGCCCGCTTCGGGACGTATGGCTGTGGCCGAGGCGATCACCAATATCGCCGGTGTCAATATCGGCCCGATCCACGCCATCAAGCTCTCGGCCAACTGGATGGCTGCATGCGGCGAGGCGGGCGAGGATGCCAAGCTTTTCGACACGGTCGCATCGGTCGGCATGACCTTCTGCCCGCAGCTCGGCGTGTCGATCCCTGTCGGCAAGGATTCGCTCTCCATGCGCACGGTGTGGCAGGATGAAAAGGGCGCGTCGCATCGTCAGATCGCGCCGTTGAGTTTGGTCGTCAGCGCCTTTGCATCGGTGCAGGATGTACGTAAAACCCTCACGCCCGATCTCAAACCCGGTGCCAGCGAACTGCTGCTGATCGATCTCGGACGCGGTCGCAACCGGCTGGGGGCCAGCGTGTTGGCGCAGGTCCACAATCAGGTCGGCAATGAAGCGGCGGACGCGGATGATCCGGCGCTGTTGCGGCGTTTCTTCGACGCGATGCAGGCATTGGTGGCCGAGGGGGCGCTGCTGGCTTATCACGACCGTTCCGACGGCGGCGTCGTCGTAACGTTGGCCGAAATGGCGATGGCGGGCGGGCGCGGTGTAGCGATTGATCTACCGGGGCAGGAGCCGCTGGCCGCGTTGTTCAGCGAAGAGCTGGGCGCGGTGCTGCAAGTGGCCGAAGGCGCGCAAGAGCGGGTCATGGCGGTGCTGGCCGAGCAGGGGCTTGCCGATGCCGATATCTGTGTGCGCATCGGGCGGCCGACCGACGACCGGCGTTTCCACATTGCGGTGGGTGGGAAGACGGCCGTGGAGACGGACCTCACTTGGCTGCGGCGTACGTGGTCGGCGCTGACCTGCCGCATGCAGGCGTTGCGCGACAATCCGGTGTGCGCGTGGCAGGAGTATGATAATGCGCTGGACGAGACCTATCCGGGCATGCAATTTGCTGTGACTTTCGATCCGGATGCTCCGACTGGTATGAGCGTGCAGCAGAAGCCGCGCATGGCGGTGCTGCGCGAGCAGGGAACCAATGGACATGCCGAAATGGCCGCCGCATTCACGTTGGCCGGCTTCGAGGCGGTCGATGTGCATACGACTGACCTGTTGGAAGGCCGCGTCGATCTTGTCGGGTTCAATGGCTTGGTGGCATGCGGCGGCTTTTCATTCGGCGACGTCTTGGGCGCTGGTTCAGGCTGGGCGCACAGCATCCTCTACAACGCCCGGTTGACTGAGCTATTCAAACGCTTCTTCGAGCGGCCTGATACGATCACGTTGGGGGTCGGCAACGGTTGCCAGATGCTGGCGCAGCTTAAGGCGCTCATTCCGGGTGCCGCGCATTGGCCGCGCTTCCAGCGCAATCTTTCCGAGCAGTTCGAAGCGCGCTACTCGATCGTCGAGGTCATGGAGTCGCCCTCTGTGCTGCTGAAGGGCATGGAGGGTTCGCGTCTGCCGGTCGTGGCTGCGCATGGCGAGGGCTTGGCGGTTTTCGCGTCGTCGGAAGATGAAGCGCAAGCAATTGCTTCGTTGCGCTATGTGGATGGCCGCGGCCAGCCGACTGAGCGTTATCCGTGGAATCCGAATGGCTCGAAGGGCGGATTGACCGGCTTCACGTCAAGTGACGGTCGCGCAACCATCCTGATGCCGCATCCGGAGCGCGGCTTCCGTTCGGTGCAGCTCTCGTACCGTCCCGCCGATCTCTTCACCGGCGAGGCCGGCCCCTGGATGCGCCTCTTCCATAATGCGTATGCGTTTGTCGCACGCTAAGGGTGCTATCGGCTTATTGCGACCACCCAGTGGTCGCAATGATGAGAGTAAAAGCACAGGTCTTCGCAAGTCTTGCGAAAAATGTGGAGTGCGGCGGCAAGCGGGTTTCCACGCGACGCCGCTTTTTGAGCAGGGGTGCGGTGGCGAGGTGGCGTGTAAAAGCGGTGCCGCGACCCGCGCACAGCGTGGCTCTTGTCACCGCAAGTCCAGTCGTCAGGCTTGCGAAGCGCCGGGAGGGACGAGCGTCTGCTCGTCCGGCGGCGTAAACGCCGCCCGCAGAACGGGGCGCACGCTAGTCATACGAACGGAAGCGTTCGCGCAGCAGGCGGTACAGGCCGCGGATGCCGGTCGGCCAGAGGCGCGTGGGTGTTGTCGCTTCAAGCGCCGTTTCGACATCGTCGGGTAGATCGGCGAGAAAATCCAGTCCGGTGATGCGCTCGATCTCGTCGATTGAGACCAGTGTGGAGCGTGCGTAGGCTCGGCTTCGGATGTTTTGCGGCATGTAGACCGCGAAAGCCCGCAGGCGTTCGCCGCGCTGCGAGACTACGATCTGGTAAAAGGCGGTCGGGATACTGATGCCTGACTGGAGTCGCCTGTCTTCCGGCGAGGGAACCGCGCCGACGATGACCCAGACCGACCCGACGGTGTTCGGCCAGATCTCCGAAATGCGGTATTCGAGTTCGTACCAAGGGCCGCGATTCAAGCCGGAGCGTTGCGGGCAGATGTTCGAGGTCAGAAAGGTCTCAAGCTGCGCCGCCTTACCGAACCGAGAGGCAATGGCGAGGTTGGGTGCCATGTGGCCACGATCATAGCCGCTCTTGGTGTATTCTTTGTGTTGCGGCGAGCGTTTGGCTTGCGGATCTGGCTTGAAGCTGGAGGGCCGGGGCGGCAGTTCGGCGGGCGTCGCCACCGGGTAGGTGCGGTAAGCGGCCCACAGCGGATGCCGCAGCGAAGGCGAGTAGCCGACCACGAATCCTGTCTTGCGCAGGATGGCGATGTCGCTGGGGGCCGGTTCGCCGACGCGCCTCGGCAGGCCGGCACAGGCGACCATGTTAGTGGAGAGCGCTGTGGGGTAGGCGACCTCAACATCTCGCCCGGTCAGGCCGAGCGCGTCGGTGAGATCGGCCGATGCGTTGCCGATGCGCGCGGCCCACTTGGCAAGCGGTGGGGGCAGGTGTTGCGCCTGCACCTGTTGCCAGTAGCGCGGCTGGTGGACATACCAGTTGGTCACCAACGCGACCAGCACAAGCAAGGTGCTGGCCCAACGGATGCAACGGCTGATCAGACGGCGTACCATACACGGTCAGGTGGTTGAGAGGACGTAGTCATAACATTGGGCGAGCGCTTGCTGGAAGTCTTGCGGTGAACGCCGTTCGCGCCGCAAGGTTTCGCGGCCGCGCCGGGAGAGTTCAGCACCCAGACGCGGGCTGTCGCAAAGGCGCAGGATTCCCGCCGCGAACTCTGTCGGGATCGGACGCGTGATGACGGCATTCTCGGCGGAGAGGATGGCGCGGTTTGCAGGAGTGTCGGCCGCGACAATCGGCGTGCCGGACTTGAGGTAATCCAAGACTTTGATCGGTGCCGTCGTGCCGGCGCGGCGCGGCGAGATGAGTACATCCGAAATCGACAGCAGCGCAGCAAGCTCTTCGGTCCCGATGCGTCCCGGGAAACAGACCGACTCGTCGATACCGGCGCGGTTGAGAGCCTGGGTCATCCGCCGAATTTCAGCGGCGTCGCCACCGACGACAACGAAGCGTACGTTCGGGCGCGTCGCCAGTACATGCGGCATCGCGTTGAAAAACAGATCGAGTCCCTGAAAACGTGAGTAAGAACCGACGCAGGTGACCAGCTTCTGGTTGCGCTCGGTTCGGTAACGGGCCATGGCGAGATTGTGGACTGATGGCGAGATTTCTTCGTCAATCGCCGGAATGTCGGGGATTACACATGCGCGGCTGCGGCAGTTAAGGCGGCTGAACAGCTCGATCATCCCTGTGTCGTTACCGATGACAGCGGCCGCGCGGCGTAGCGCCCGCCGCTCCAGAAACCGGTGGAGGGTGTGCCAGAAGGGGTTTAATCCACGCGACCGATTCGGAACGAAATCACCCGTGCGCTCAAATACCCACGGGGTTTTTGTCAGACGGCCGGCAATACCAGCCACGACTCCGCCGTCATCGATACCGTGCATGAGGGTATAGGCGTGACGGTTGCAGGCGGCGACAGCTTTGGCAGCCATGACGACATCTGTCGCAAAACGGCGCAGCGATGGTCCCGGCGGAAGGTTCCGGCAGAAGGGTAGATGCGGGGTTGAGAGCGACTGCACGCCCGGCATCTCAGGCACGGCACTGCCCGGCGGGGTCAGGAGGTCCACCGTGTGCCCGAGCGCGACAAGCGCCGCGAGATCATGGCGCACACGATGGCTGGCCCCGCGCCATGGAACGAAGGGAGTCGAAGAGACAAACAGGATACGGGGCATGGCAAAAAGGTCTGTAGTGAAAGGACGGGGCGAGTGACCGGCCCCGCTTTTCTTCGTCAATAATCCTTGTCGTCGGGTTGCTCGATCGTCTTGAGCAGACGCTCGACAAGAACGGTTGTCGAGAGTCCCTCTGAGTCGGCCGCGAAGTTTGTGATGATGCGGTGGCGCAGAACCGGAACCGCCGCTTTCGCCACATCGTTGCAGCTTACGTGGATGCGCCCTTCCAGCACGGCACGCGCTTTGGCGGCCAGCACGAGAAACTGTCCGGCACGCGGTCCAGCGCCGTTTGAGACGTATTTCTTGATGAAGTCTGGGCTTTTGTCATCCTGCGGTCGCGTGGCGCGTGCGAGGCGCACCGCATATTTGATGACGTGGTCAGAGACAGGAATCTTACGTACAACCTCTTGAAGCTGCAACAGTTCGTTCTTGGAGATGACTTTCTGCGGCTCTTCTCTTTTGGCTACGGTGGTGGCCTTCACCACGGTCTCTTCCTCATCCTCTTTAGGATAGTCAACCCACAGGTTGAACATGAAGCGGTCCTGCTGCGCTTCCGGCAGCGGATAGGTGCCTTCCTGCTCAATCGGGTTCTGCGTGGCGAGCACGAAGAAGGGGGCGTCGAGTTTATAGGTCTGGTTACCGACAGTCACCGATTTTTCCTGCATGGCTTCCAGCAGAGATGCCTGGGTTTTGGGCGGCGTACGGTTGATTTCGTCGGCCAGCAGCATATTGGTGAAAACCGGCCCTTTGATGAAGCGGAAGGTTTTCTTGTCAGTTTCAGGATCGTGTTCCAAAACCTCGGTGCCGGTGATGTCGGTGGGCATCAAGTCTGGGGTGAACTGCACGCGCTTGAAGTCCATGTCGAGCACCTTGGCGATCGTAGCGCAGAGTGTGGTCTTAGCCATGCCGGGCATACCGACCAGCAGGCCGTGGCCGCCGGCGATGATGACCATCATCACTTGATCGATGATGTCGACCTGTCCGATGATGACCTTGGCGATTTCAGCCCGGATCATGTCAGAGCGCAGCGACATTGCTTTGACGAGCTTGAGGTCTTCTTCAGACGCGCCGTGTACTTTAAGTTCGCGCTTTCCCTTTTGTGCCGGTTGGGCGTCGGCAGGGGCGGGGGCCTCTGCTTCTACTTGGTCGGTGGCGGCAGCGGTCGGTTCTTCGATGAAGAGCAGGACAACCTGTCCGCCCAAGATGATTTGGCATCCGTTGTTGAGGATGGCTTGGCCCACAGGCTCGCCGTTGACGGTAGTGCCGTTCGAGCTGTCGAGATCCTCAATCATCCACCCTCCATCATCAACGGGGGTGAGCTGCGCGTGCCGACTGGATATTGCGTCGGCGGGGATGCAAATGGAACAATCTTCGGCACGGCCGATCAGATACGATTGGGTTGGCGCGAGTTCTGTCAGCAACTGGTCGCCTTCGGGTTGTTGCAGGAATAGCTTTGCCATTGTGTGTTTTCCTTTATTGTCAGATAGAGTTAACGAGATTTTCAGGGCGTTGCCAGGCTGCCCGGAGCGGGATCGCTGGCCAGCGTGATCGTGCCCAAGTCTTTCACGGAGGTTGTCACGCGGATTCCCTGCAATGCCTTACAGAAGTAGCCGGGGATCGGTCCCTTGGTATCGGGCGGTCCCAGCTCCTGACGGGTGATCTCGCGGGTCTTTTTCATCTCCCAGTGGACGCCCAACTTGCTGGTGCCGACGCTTTCCATCAGACAGAGCTTAATGCTGCGGATTTGAATGTGTTTCAGGACCTCGGCACTTTGCAGGGTGACCGGAAGGGTGCGCACCTCCTGTTCAAGTACACGCGCTCTGCCGAAGGTGCCGCTCTGGCCTTCGAGTCGGTGTTGGTTTTTCACGTTGAAAAAGGGATTGGACTCGTTGACCTTCGCTCTGATCACGCGCACATCCGACTCGGTCAGTGTGTTCTCGTCGCGCGAGAGCAGTAACCCTTCGTAAAAACAGTTCTCGCACAGCACGAAGAGATCGTATTTGCCGGGCGGCAGCCCGTGGAAGGAGAAGGCGTTGTTCTCGCCCAGTGCGGCGAGAAAGACCTCGTTGGTCATGTCTTTGTTGATGTTGCGCGCATTCTTGGCGGCGTCGCCACCCGCCACATTGGCCAGCGCGGAAACGTTGGGGAATCTTTGTGGCATGGCCAGCACGCCGAGCACTTCGGATGGATTGCCGGCGATCACGCCGCGCAAACCGCCGCCAGCCCAAGGATCGGGCTTGGTGTACAGGTTGATACTGACCTGGGTTTTGCTGTAAGGCGACATATTGCCGGGGTTGATCTTAGTCGCCGCGCAGACCAGCGAGGCCGCGAGAACGGCCAGCAAAGCACCAGCGGCACGGGGGGCTATACGGGATGTCATCATCGTGTAAGGATCTCCTTCATATCGGCTTCATAGGGGTGACCCGGGAAGCGGCGGATAAAGTCGGTGGCGATCTCTTTGGCGCGCGTTTTGTCGTTGAGCTGTAGTCGGCATTCGATCTCCAACTTCATGGCATCCGCGAGCTGCGCGCTCATTGTCACACTCTTGCGATAGGCCGCCAGTGCGTTGATCGCACGGCGCAGGTCACCGACGGTGATGTAGATCTTGGCCTCCGCCATCGGATAGTCGCCGGAAAGTTTGGAGGCGGGAGATTCATTCTCCCAGTCACTCAACTTTTGAAAGGCCTCGGCCAGCGCGTCTTGCTCGAGGAAACTGGAGATTGTCGCGTACATCGACGCATCGTGGACCGTGTAGACTTTCCAGTCATCTACTTTCACACGCGAGGTGAGGCTCTGTGTGGCGGGGCGTCTGGAGGCCGCCCTGCCTGCTGTGTTGGTGTCGGCGTCGCGCTGCTGTTTCCGCGCACCGACGTAGGTTAGGCGTCCGCCGGCCGTGCCGGTTTTATGGCGGCTGCGGAAACGGTCTTGTGCGTCTTTGTAAAATTTCAATGCCGCGTCATACTGGCCGAGCGCCCGTGCGACATCGCCTTGCCGCAACGCTGCAATCTGCGTTTGATCGGGGCCGATCGCCGCTTCCTTGAGAAAAGTAGTCTCCCGTCTGGCTGCCTCGGGGTCGTCGATATCAAACAAGTAAGCGCACACGCGCTCATCCTTCCAGCGGAATTTACGGGCGCTGTTTCTCTCGTTTTTCTCCAACCGCGCGATCCAATCCAGCAGAAGCTGGTCATTACGTTGCAGGCGCAACGTCTCGACGAACCGGTCTTCCAATGCCCAGCGTTCTTCGGGCGGCCGCTTTTGCAGCGTGTCGAAGCCGCGGTTGAAGATGTCGAGCAGAATCGGACCGGCATGGTAGGGGACGAGCAACTCAACCAACATGCCCCAGTGGTCATTGCTCCAATCGGCGCACGGATCGGCTGGCGGCGGGACGGCACGCAGCATGTCGTACAAGGCCTTACGCACTGCGAGCCGGTCTTCCTTGGTGTCCAGCGAAAGTGCGGGCGGCGTCCAGAAACAGCGCATACGCACCGTGGTGCGGGCAACGCCCGCCGCATTTGAAACGGCGAGGGTGACCGGATACGAAATGGTGTCGGGGTCGCCGGAAACCAACCAGTCGACCGCAGGCTCTGCAAGACGCTTGTTTGGGGGAAACTCCCAAGTGACAGACTGCGCGGCGGAGGGCGTCACCGCGCCGTAGGAGAGCGCGAACAGGATCAAAGGTTTTTCACCGATCCAGTAGTACCCGAGACGCTGGTTGTTGCCGCGGATGGTTCCCGCGATACGTCCATCTTTGAACGCGATCCGCGTGATGTCGGCAAGCCCGGAGCGCGCGAGCCCGGTGACATGCTCGGGCAGTCCGTCTTTTGTTTCCATACCGGGGCGCTTCCAACAGAGGTTGATCTCCTGCGGGCCGGTCTTTTCAAAGTGGTAATAGTCGATGCGGTGAAGGCCGGGTTCGAGCTCGACCCAATCGCCGCGCTGTCCTTTGGCACCGGCATGCCGCGTGTGGATGCCGGGCCAACTATGGATGATCTTGCCGTCGATCGCGAATTCAGAGCCTTCGTCCGAAATCGTGCAGAAGTAGATGCGCTCCTTTTTTTCGAGCACAAACGCGCCGACAATCCAAGTTGAAAAGTCGTCGTCGGGGCCGAAGGGGTTGACCATTGAGCCGATGCCATAATCCCACATGTCAAAAGAAGCTCCTTGGGCTGGCGGGTAGTCGCGCTCCATGCGTCTGGCCACCGCCAGACTAGCGTTGCCATTTTTTGAGAAGAAAATGGTCGATGGAAACAGGCGCGTGTTGGTCGGCCGCTGCGGCGGGTTGGCTGAGGGGGTGATGTAGACCGTGGCGGTCTCGCCGTTGTCCGGCTTGGCAAACAGTACGCCGAAGCCATCGGTTTGCGAGTCGGCGACGATCACGCTTTCCAGTTGCTTGCCCTGAGCATCGCGCACATCGGGGATGCGGAACTTGCCGGGTAGCAGGCCACCGTTGGGGATCTTGACGAAAACACCCAGATCAGGATGGTCTGGATCACGTGAAACAGACACCTCGACCCGCAATGCCGCGCCGGGCACGGCCCAGTTCTCTTGTTGCGCCCCGCTACGCCCGGCCGCAACAATCAGTAGCGCACAAACGACGAGACGCGAAAGGTGCCGCGCACCCAATCGGTTGGTGACAGGGGCGTGCGAAGACCATGCGTTTCTGGTGAAAAGGGGAGCAAAGAGTCGGGAGCGCGGGCGTCCTCGCCCGCAACAGCGTGTACGCGACCGTGAACGCGGATCGCTGCGCTGTGAACGTGTACGGAGCCCGGGCTCGCGGAGCGCCGGGAGGGGCAAGCGTCTGCTTGCCCGCGGACGAGCAGACGCTCGTCCCTCCCATCCTGCGGTCAAAAACAAATCACAACTCTTCAACTCACACGACTCCTTACGGCGCACCCGCACGCGCGCTACTGCATCTCACCAATCGCTTTAAAGTAGTCCGACACCATGTCGCGGTATTCGGCTGGGGCTTCGTCCGGCGATGCGGCAATCGCATCTTCGGCGTTCTCCGTATTGCTGACCGCCCCCATGTCCGCGTTGCTGATCCCGTTTTCTAGCGACGTATAGGTGCTGCTGAGTGCCTGCAACGCCTTCTTGTGCAGTTCGGCGATCATCGCCGGCGAAGCGTTCTGCTTCTGCAACAGTTCGATCTGCTTGCTGAACGCGATATACTTCTTGAGGTCGTAGGTCCGCAGGTTGTTGAGCTGCGCCTGGGCGTACACCGCCTCGGCGTTCCGGGTCAACTGGGCGCGTGTGCTCTCGGCGGAGTCGGCCTCCACCTTGGTGTCGCGCCGCGTGGCGCCTTCGCCGCCCTCCATGCCCCTGTCCTGCGAGTAGCCGGAGTTCTTACCGCCGCCTGTGGCGACAGCGTCCGTGTGCCCCTCTTCTTCGACGTCGCCGGACTGATTGGAGTCCTGCGTGCGCCGCTTATCAAGATGCTCGTCACCCTCGCTGATTCTGCCGGAACGCGACATCACCTCGCCGTCTGACATGCCTTGCCGCCCGACCTGTGAACGGCCGTCCTGATCCTTGTGGTCGGGCCGGTCGTTGCCCGATTTACCGGCGGCGCTGTAGCTGACGGTTTCACCTTCGGAAATGCCCCATCCCATGTCAATATTGGCCATGCCCTGATTGGTCACGGAGTCGTCCGCCTTTTCCGATTGCTCCTCTTCCTGCTCCAGCAGGTCGCCGATGATGTCCTGCAACTCTTCGGGCATGGTCACCTGACCGATCGGCCCCTTCATCTCCTCCTTGTCAATCGTCTCCATATTGCGCTTGACGTTATCGGGCACGGAGAAGAGCCACATTTCCATTTCGTCTGCCTTTTGCCCGGTCGCGATCATCATGTCGAGCAGGAAGTCCTCCTTTTGCAGGCCGATCTCGACCACTTCGTTTGTGCTGGAACCCGTCACCTGCTTCATCTCTTCGTACGTCTGAAAAGCGTCGGTCACCAGTTCGTTGACGGCATCCATCTCGGGCATGGCTTGCAGGTCGGTCGCGACCTTCAACATGGCTTGTGCCATGTTTTCTTTGAGTTCCACGATCTCCTCAAGCAGGTCTTCGTCAAGCTTCTCGGTCTTGTCGCCTTGGCTGCCGGTCTCGCGCAGGGCATCCACCACGCGTGTTTGCAAGTCCTCCATCTTCTTAATGGACTGCCGCGCGTCCTTGATAATCGCCAGCGCTTCTTCGGTCTTGTCCTTGGTCTCGGTTTCACGCCACTCTTTGAGAAATTCCATCAGCACGGCGATACCGTTGGTTACGTTGTTTTGCGGCGGCACGGCATTCGCGATCTGTTCCGATTCCATGATCTCGGCGATCGTGACCATGGTGGGGTGAAGCTTCAGTTCTACCGCGCGGTCGGCGATTTTGGTCATCAAGGCACCAAACTCTTCATCTTCACGGTCTTGCTTCGCCTCGGACCGGCAGAAGCCGATCATGGCTTCCATGTCTTGCGCGAGGTTGTCTTGCCGATCGACGATGGCTTCCGGCAGTTCGGTCGCTTTTTCAACGGCCTTCAACGTGACGTTGAGGTTGGCGGTCTGGCCTTTGCGGATGCCCTCCAGCATCGCCAAGACACCGGCGGCGGCCTGCGAGATCTCGCCCCTGTTCATGTTGCCGTCCGCTTGGACCAACAAGCGCAACACTGTGTTTTGCGCGTCGACTGCGAGCCGGGCGTTCTCTTCGCGCGTTTCCGCCGCTCCTGTCACCATGCGGGTCAACCGCATGGTGGCGTCAGGCAGCGGCCCTTTTACCGCCTTGTCGAGCGCGACACGCGCCGTGCCGATCGCTGCGTCCTTAGTTTTTAGCAGCGTCTCGGCATAACTGCGGATCTCCGTCTGCTTTTCGGCGACCTCCTGCCAGAGCTGCTCGTCGTAGGTGGGCAGTCCTCCCTGCAACCGCTTGGTGGTGGCGAGCGTGGCGCGCTGACGTGCAACCAGCTCGCCGATCGTCTTGCGCGCCTCGCCGCGATTTTGCTGCTCGGCGGCAAACTGCGAGGAGAGCGTCGTCATCTCGAACAAGATTTGCTGGCTGACCGCGCGGTTGGGCGCGTCACCGGCGGCGGTGTCGTAGGCCACGATGCGCAGGGCCGAGGAGGCGGAGACGTCCGCCAGCGAACCGGTCCATTTTTCGTTGAAAACTCTTTTTCCGTCGAGGTCCCACTCTTTGAGAACGTCGCCTTCGGCACCCGGTTTGGCACCTTTGTTGACGCGCTCGACACACACCTTACCGAGACCGTATTCGTCGGTGACTTCAAAATGTACGACCGGCGCGGCATTGGGCGGCAGGACCGCCTTTGCGGCCGAAGGGATCACCAGCCGGATAGCGGGCGCACGGTCTTCGATGAGTTCGAAGCGTACCGGTACGCGCATCTCAAGCCCGAAGGCGTCGCGTGCCGCGACCTGAAAGATTGAACCATCTTTAATTGTTGCGGCCCCAGACCAACTCGCCTTGTCCGTGCCGGGCGTCAGCGTCAGCGTTTCCTGATCGAACAGGATCTGCGAGGTCTCGGTCGGCCGGTTGCAGACGACTCGGAAGGCGACTTCTGAGTGAACCGGAATCGCCACCGCGTTGGTTAGCGCGTCGAAAGTACGCGGGGCCAACGACGTGTATCCGGGCGGCGTCACCGTGAGTTGCAGGGCAGAGAGCGCCAGCGGCGGCACGGTGTCGATCGTGAAGGTGTCGGTCGGATAGGCGTCACCGACCTTGAAACGGTAACGGAGCGAGGTGGCTATTTTGGAGACGCGGTAGGGGAACTCCTCCTCTGTGCCGGTGGACGAGAACTGGCCGATCCGCACAGTCGAACGTTTGTCGTCGGAGGGATAGAGGTCCAGGTCCACGAACTGTCCGGCGCGGCCGGTGGCTTTGACCACCAGATCGATGCCGGAGCCCTGCACGATGGTCTTGTCGGCCGGCGTCACGGCGATGACCGTTGCAAAGGTCGGCGGCGAAAGCTTCGAAAAAGGATTCAGCACGCGTTGCATGGCTACCGTCCACGCATTGCCGAGCACGAACGCCGGTATGGCCAGCAGCAGCACCGCTACGGCTACGGCGATCGCGCCGCGTTTGCGCAGGCGCCGATCCTTGATCTCGTGCAGGGGGAGCGTGTGAAACTCCGGCACGTCCTCATTCAGGTAGGTGCGCAGCCAAGAGGATTGCGAACGCTCGTTGGCGAAGAGCACGCGGTTGATGAGGTGGTTATCGAGCTGCGGGAATTTCTTTTCGAGAAACGCGGCCACGGCGGCGGGCGAGCGCTTCCGGCCGACCACGCGCGCCAGCCAAACCAGCGCGGCGATCACCAGGCCGATCAACACGAGCGAGAGGGTCAGCCGTCCGTAAGTCCGCGGACGGAGCCACACATCGAGTGCGGTTAAAGCGCCCCAAGCGGCCAATAGAAGGGCGAGCGCCACGATCAGATGCTCCGTGGCGTGCCAGCGGTTGATCTTGCCGTTGATGCGGTGAAGTTCTTGATCAAAACTCGACATAAGCGGCTCCTTGCTGTTACTCCCTCAGACCACAAGTCCAAGCGAACGGTTTACCATTTCCAACAATAGCAAAATGAGTGCGGGCTGTAAATCAGAAGCCAAGCATTTTTGCGAAGAAGTTTAAGAATTCGCTAGGCTTTTCCCCAGTGCAAGAGTATAAATAGACGCGCATGGCAAAACACAAGAAAAAGAGAGACAAGGCCACTCCGCCGCCTGCCACCGTTTCGTCCCCCGATACGGCGGTCGAGGTGACGGACGAAAGCGAAGTTCCGGAAGCGCAGGTAGTCGCGCCTGAGCAGCCTGCGGCTTCGTCGGCTGAAGCGGCTCCGTCGACTGAAGAGCTTGATGACGCCCCCACGCAGGCTAACGAAGAGCCGCGCGACGTGACGCCGCCGGTTGCGGCGGCGCGGCCGCGGTGGCGGCGCTGGATGCCGGACCTGATCAAAGTGGCGCTGGCGCTGGTCGTGATCGGGATCGCGGCGGCTATCTGGTATCAGCCGCCATTGGTCAAGGCCCACTTCCCGTATGTCTCCTATGTCTTTTTCGGTCAACGCTTTGAAGATGCGGTGCTTCTCCGGCCGCTCGCGATGCCGACCCGCTACTACGTGGCGCTGCCCGAGAAGTTGGCCGATAGATACCAGTGGTTCGCCGTGGACCGGCGGCGCGAAGTGGTGGCTCTGACCGAGGCGCCGCGTCACCGCGCCCTGGGACTCCAGGCGATCCGGCGCAGCGACCCGCTCGGGCTGGACCTGGAATTCCGCAAGCTGGACGGATCGGAGTGGCAGATTGCGTTTCTGGACGACGCCATTGTTTTTTCAAATGCGCTGTTGACCGTGCGGCTGGATACGCAGCAGACGGTGCCGCAGCAGTAGGTTCAGGTGCTAACATGATTGTTGTGCCGTGCGCGGAGACACACTCAGTCCCCACACTTAGTCGAAAACAAGTTCTTTCGTCAAACCTGCGGTTACGACGCCGTCTCGTAAAAATCACGGTGCTGCTATGCTGTGCGGGCGTCGTGGCGACCGGTAGCGCGGCAGAATGGTCGGTCCGCGTGTTGCCCGGACCGGTTGCGACAAACGTCGCGCCGTTGCGTCTGGGCTTGCAGGTCGGCTTTCTGGATGGGCGCTTTCATCCGTTACGCGCGGAGTGCCTAACCGGTCTCGACTGGGGAGCCGAGACCGGAGTGACCTTGGAGACACTTGCCGCCACGAGTCCGACCAACCGCACGATGCGCGTTACGAATGGCGACGCTGCGCGTCTGGGTATCACGCAGATCACACGGACATTGCGGAGCGGTGTTGGGCATACGCTGCGCCTACAGGGGCGCCGGGTCGCGGGCAAAGGGCGCGTCTGGGTGACGTTTCAGCCGATGGGCGGCAATCCCGAGGACGGCGTGACCGAACGCTTTTCGCTGCGCGACGAGTGGAGGTCGCGTGAAGTGCATGTGGTGCCGCAGCATGAGACGGCCTATCGCTGTCAGCTCGCCATCGAGCCGGGTAGTGTTATTGAATTGAGCGCGCTGTCGCTGGTGCCGGATGATGCCGAAGATGGATGGGACCATGAAACACTGGAGGCATTACGCGGCATGAGTCCGAGCGTCATTGGATGGCCCGCTGCGAAAGAGTTGGGAACCTATGTGTGGTACGACGGGGTCGGTCCGCAGGCCGTGCGACGCCCCGCTGTGCCTTCCGCTGTCCCGGAAGAGGCGCATGCGTTCGGGACGGCTGAGTTTGTCACCTTCTGCCGTCTGACCGGGGCGGAGCCGACGTTGCGCGTTGAGGTGTTCGAGCCGGGCATGACGGATGAGCGTGTGCCGGATCAAGCGGCGGGTGTCCGGATGGCTACGGAATGGGTGGCCTATTGCAACGCGACGGGGAACCACCCGCTGGCCTTGCTGCGGCAGCGTCACGGCCACCCCGAGCCATTGCGCGTGATGCGCTGGGAACTGATCGCCCGCGGCGGCGCGGACGGGCCGTCGGCGGCGTCCGCGGCGGCGTACACGGCGGCCATGTGCGCCGAAGATCCGGCCATCTGCGTGACGGTCAGTGGCGACGCCACGCTGACGCCGCGCAGCGACCCGTATGTATCGGAAATCCTGCGACGGCTTGCGGCGGCACCGCCCGACGAACGGGTCTACTATGCCGAGTGGTACAATGCGTTGGGGCTGGCCTGCGCGGTGCTCGATCGCGTCGAGCAAGGACGCTGCGGTCCGCTCGCCACACCCTTGCAGCCCGAGCAGGTGCTTTACCGCGCATCCCGCGCGCGGAACATGCTGACCGATACCGGCGTGCTATTGGCGTTGATCAACCGCTACCCTGCCGACCGGCCGGTCTTGATCGAAGGTATGCCGAATACACCGGATAGCTCTTTGCGCGTGCAGGCGGCCTGGTCGACCGAGGCGGGGCAACTGATCGTTTTTGTCTACAACGCCGCACCTGAGGCGCACACCGTGCGGATTGGGCTCGCGCCGCTGAAGCGACGTTTTGTGCTGTATGTGTCCGACCAATTGGCGCCCGATCTGGCGGCACGGCGCGACACGCAGGCCATGCCGGTGACCCACACGCAAAAAGTAGGGAGCGCACTCAGCCAGACGGTCGTGTGCGAAGCCGCGCCCTGCTCTATCACGCGCGTGCTGGTAAAGGAGTAAGGAGATCGAAACGATGATACGAAATCGTATCATTTTCATAGGCACATGGTTGGCATTTGCAATTGTCTTGTTTGTTTTCCCAGGCTTCGAAATGCGCGGGCTTGCTTGGGGAATGATTGTTGGATACTGGCCTATTTTGCTCTTGGAACACATCTGTGACGGCTCCAACTTTAATCCTTTTGTCATCCTTCTCGCAATGGTCATCCTCAGCGGAGTGACCGTCACGTTTTTTTGCTTGGTTGATGGATAAGTCAAGAATCTCGAAGAAGGGTTTACCACTCCTTTACTGTACCATGGTGGCTTTCGCTTGTTATTTCGCCTTTTCCGGAGCCGATTATGAAGAGTGGCAAAGAATTCCTGCCATTGCCGCTGCGATGGAATCGTCCGAAGTGAACTACGAACCGACCCGCTGGGATTTCCGGAAGTCAATCGTTATTCCCGGAGTGCTTGCGGGCGGATTGATGGGGCTGTACATTGTTTCTGGACTCGGGGCAGTGTTTGCCCTGTTCAAACTTTGGCATCAAGGTGTCCGATGCCGAAGCCACAGAGATGAAAACAATTAAGGCCATTGTGGAAACCGTTTGGGCAAAGAAATCTCAACGAAGGGAAGCCACATCGCCATCGGCGCCAAGTCCCTAAAAAACCACAACCACATACCGCATTCTCGTCCTTTCCTCACTCCAGTCGTTATTTCCACATATTGAAAGGTGTGGAAGTAAAAGAATAGCAGTTGACACAGGGGGAAAACATCAAAAACCCCTTTATTTACTACTGTTTGACACACTATCGACTTCCATTTTCTTTCTGGCTGTTTTTCCACACCTTTCAAGGTGTGGAAGTGAGGTGAGGTGTTTTTGGGGGCTCTTTTTTGACACAGAGACGTAGGGGTTGGTTTTGTTTTTAATGCTCTAAGACAGCGACCTCACCTGTGACGGCAGTGGCCGGCACTTCTTCTGGGATGCCGAGAACCGCCTCGCCCTCGCCTCCAACGCTACAACCGCGCGTACATTGTTCGCCTCACATTGTTCTTGTCCGGGCGTGCGGAATATGGCACTCTTTTCGATATGCTTTTGTTGGGGTACGCTTTTTTGCCGGTGGTGGCGTTGACCCTCTTAACGGCAACACATCGGTAACAACAGGATGGAGGCGGTAGCATGAAGAGTGGCATGTTTATGGCGGCGTGTGTAGTGGCGTTGTCGGTTTTTGCAGCTCAGGCGCAGGAGGGTGCGCGCAGCACGTGGGAGACGGCGAGTCCGGAAGAACAGCGGGCGAGTGTGACCCCTCTGATGGTCAGCGTTTGCTCGCCGTCAGGGGTGGAGGTGCCGTGGTGGCGGCCGGTCTGGGATGTCGAAGGGCTGCGGCTGTGTCTGCCGTATGGGCGCTGCCAGGAGTTCACCGGACTTGATGTGGGTTTCGTGACGCACGCGGTCAATTCGCATGGCGTGCATGTTGCGGGGCTGAATCTGGTTGACGATGATGTGCGCATGACGCTGTCGGTGGGCGTGCTGGGGAACGTGGTGGGTGGTTCCTACACGGGCTTCCAGATCGGCGGTCTGGCCAACGTGGTGAACGACGATGTCCATGCCCTGCAGATTGGCGGTGCCGCGAACGTGGTGGGTGGCGCCTTCAAGGGGTTGCAAGTCGGCTCGGTGAATGTGGCGCCGGTCCAGATGAAGAATTCCTGGCAGATCGGCTTTTGGAACCATTGCGGCGATATGGAGCATGGCGGACAGATCGGCGTGTTCAACTATGCGCGCGAGGTGAGCAGCGGTCTCCAGATCGGCCTTATCAATATCATTAAGCACAATGAGTACCCGTGTGTGCCGATCATGAACTACCACTTCTAATGTGGGGCTGACGGCGCACAGACTGGAGGAGGCGCACATGCATGCATGGTGGGGCGGGCTTTCCGCGTTGAACCGCGGCTTCTTCTGCGCGGCTGTCTTTTTTGGCGTTCTTTCCGTCTGGCAGTTGCTGGCCACCCTGATGGGGTTGGACAGTGACGATGTGATGGACGGCGACGTGACCGTTGATGATGTGGCCGGCGGTGACGCGGCGGAGACGATGGGCGCGTTCAAGTTGCTCAGTATCCGCTCTGTCATCGCCTTTTTCACGCTCTTTAGCTGGGGTGGCGCGCTGTATCTGGCCGACGGGCGTAGTGTGCGGGCGGCGATCGGACTGGGCGGCCTGTGGGGCGTCGCCGGCATGGCGGTGGTGGCACTGTTGTTGTATGCGCTGCCGAAACTTGCGCATACCGGCACGCTGGATATTGCGACCGCAGTTGGTACGGTCGGAAGCGTCTATATCGATATCCCCGAGGGGGGTGAGGGTGAAATCCGCACCGAGGTCGGCGGCGTGATGAGCCACGTCAAGGCACGCGCGTCGGACGGGCAGGCTATCAAGGCTGGCACTGCGGTTGTGGTCGAACGGGTGGTGTTCGGAAATCGGGTCGAGGTGCGTGCCGTTGAAGGCGCGCGCGGCTAACCCGGTAAGGGAGGCGGACAATGATGTCAGGCATGATGTTTAATGCGGTACTGGCGCAGGTTGCGCGTGCGGGAAGCGGGGGGGGAAACTGGTCAGGCCTTGCGCTGACACTGATTCTGGTCGTAATTGCGCTGGGGCTGCTGATGGGTTTCGCGCGCCGTTACAAACGCTGCCCTTCCAACAAAATATTGGTGATCTACGGCAAGACCGGTAGTGGCGTGGCGCGTTGTATCCACGGCGGTGCGGCCTTTGTCTGGCCGCTGATCCAGGCGTATGAGTTTTTGAGCCTCGAGCCGTTTGTCGTGCCGATCGATCTGAAGAGCGCCCTCTCATTCGAGAATATCCGCGTAACCGTGCCCACCACCGTGACCGCCGCCATCTCGACCGAGCGCGGCGTCATGGAGAATGCCGCGATCCGTCTGCTGGGGCTCAACGACCAGCAGATCCGGGATCAGGCGCAGGACATCATCCTCGGCCAGATGCGTGCCGTGATCGCGACCATGCGGATCGAGGAGATCAATCAAGACCGACAGGCGTTCCTTTCCAAGGTCAATGAGTCGGTCTCCGGCGAGCTTGAAAAGATCGGCCTGCATCTGGTCAACGTCAACATCCGCGACATCGAGGATGACTCGGGCTACATCGTCGCGCTCGGCCGTCGCGCGGCAGCCGAGGCGATCAACCAGGCCAACGTCGATGTGGCGGAGCAGGAGAAGAAGGGGCAGATCGGTGTGGCGACCCGCCAACGCGACCAGCGCGTAGCTGTGGCGGCCGCCAGCGCCGAGGCTGAGATCGGTGAGGCGGAAGCCGACCGTAACCGCCGCGCGCGCTCGGCGCAGTTGAACACCGAGGCGGTCGAGGCGGAGTCTGCCGCCAACGCCCAAAAGGCCGAGTATCTCGCCAACCAGCGCGTGGCCGAAGAGCAGGCGCGCAACCGCTCGGAGTCTGCGGCGCGCGATGCCGACGGCGCGATTCGCGTGGCGCAGGAAATGGCGCAGAAAAAGGCGGAGGAGGCGCGCGCCGAGCGTGAGAAGGCGCGCCTTGAAGCTGAGGTGGTGGTGCCAGCCAACGCTGAGCGCGAGCGTGTGCTCATCGCGGCGGACGCCGCGCGCGAGCAGGCGGTACGGATCGCGCAAGGTGAAGCCGAGGCGACGCTCGCCAAAATGAAGGCCGAGGGGCAGGGTGTGAAGGCGATTCTGGATGGCAAGGCAGCCGGCTATCAGGCATTGGTCGAGGCGTGCGCCACCGCCCAGCAGGCCGCGTCGCTGTTGCTTATCGAGAAGCTTCAGGAGATTGCCGAGATTCAGGCACAGGCCATTCAGGATCTGCCGATCGAGAAGGTGGTGGTGTGGGACGGAGGCAGCGAGCAGGGCGGGCTGGCCGGTCTGGGGCGGCGCTTGATGGGCACGTTGCCGCCGATGCACGAGTTGGCGCGTCAGATCGGCCTCGAATTGCCCGACTATCTCGGCAAGACAGCGGGGTGCTCATCGACGTCGGCACCGGATGCGCAGGCAGCGAAAACGCCCTCCGAGTCCGATGTCGGCTGACAGGGCCGTGAGGTAAGCCGCCATGGAGCAACTCTGCGAGGCTGACAAAATTTCGTATCTGGCGAATGTCTTCGCCATCTGTGGTGCCGACGGATGTGTTTCGCCGCGGGAGGTCGCTGTCATTAAAGATGTTGCCAGCCGTCTGAATGTTTCGCAGAAGGAGATCACGGCGGCTCGCAATCTGGTGGCCAGCGGGCACTATGAGCTGGCATTGCTTTCTGACTTCCGGGTGCGCCGTGACAATATCGAAGACATGGTTATGGTGGCGCTGGCCGACGGTAATTTGCAGCCCCAAGCGGCCGCTCCGATCGAGAAATTCGCCAAGACGTTGCGCTTCGCCCAGGCCGATATGGACATGATCGCGCGTCGCGCGCAATCCCGGCTGAACCTTCTCTTCAAAACCGCGCGTGCTGCCGACAGGGCAACGCCGGTATCGCCGTCGCCTGTTGCCAATGTTGCGTCTGCGCCGCCGCCGATGCCGCAGGCGGCGACTTCCGCCGAACCTGCCGAGGTGCCTGTGGTGGCGGAAACACCTCCCGCCGCAAGACCCGCGCCGTCACCGCCCGTTGCGTTGCCTGCGGCGGTGAGCGCCTGCCTGCGGTGCCGGGATGCGGCGCAGGATCAAGCGGCGTACTGTTACGGGGAGGGCGAGACGTTGAACGTCTGGGGGTGCCGTCTGTTGTGTCAGCCGTGGTGTGTCGGTGCGCCTTGGCTGAAAGCCGGGACCTTCCGCCCCTCGGGTTGCTTTGTGTTTGACCGCGACGCAATCCGCGCGTTGCTGGCTCAGGCCGCTGTGTCGGCCGTGCGCTGTCCGCACTTTGATCCTGACGCGGTGGAGCGGGCGCTTGCCGCGTTGCCGTCGCAAGCGTGGCCGGGCAGGCGCTGGACGCTCAGTTTGGCCAAGGTGGGGGAGCCGGGCCTGCCGCTGACGGTGCGGCATTACCGTCACGGCTGTCTGCTGCGTACGCGGCAGAGGGTGTCCGGCGTGGCGCCGGTCGGTGAACAGTTGGCGCGGCGAATCATCCGCGACGCCCACCGGAAACGGCACTTAACCTAGCGCTCATGCTTTGCGGCGATTCAGATTGAACAAAATCCGTAAAAGTGCCATGATAGACGCTACTCTTTTCGACTGGGAAGGATTTTGAATGTTTGTCCAGATTACCGGGACCGGTTCCTATCTGCCGGAGCGCGTGGTGACCAACGATGAGTTGGCTGCCACACTTGACACCTCCGACGAATGGATCTACTCACATACTGGTATCCGCAGCCGTCATATCGGTGCGGATGACGAAAGCACCTCTTCGATGGCAGTCAAGGCGGCGCGCGCCGCCTTGGCCTCGGCTGGTGTGGCACCGGAGGATTTGGGGTTGATCATCGTGGCCACATCGACCCCTGACTACCAACTGTTCCCGTCTACCGCCTGTCTGGTGCAGCATGCGCTGGGGGCGGTCAACGCGGCCTGTTTCGACATGCAGGCCGCCTGCACCGGTTTCATCTACGCGCTTGAAACGGCGCGTGGTTTTTTACACCACACGCCGCGGCCGACTCTGGTCGTCGGAGCGGAAATGATGTCGCGCATCGTGGATTGGAGCGACCGCAACACCTGTATCCTTTTCGGCGACGCAGCGGGGGCGGCGGTTCTTGAGGTCAGTCAGGACGAGACGGGCGGTATCTGGCACTCGATCCTCAAGGCCGATGGCGCAGGCTCGCAACTGATCTTTCGTGAAGGTGGCGCACGCGGGTTGCCCGGGGGCATGCCCTTGATTCAGCACACGTTGCAGATGAAGGGGCGCGCGGTCTTCAATTTTGCGGTGAAGGTGTTTGATGACGTGCTGTGCAGGCTGCTGGAACGTTCCGGCTATACTTTCGACGACCTTGCCTGTGTCGTTCCCCATCAGGCTAACGCCCGCATTGTCGAAGCGGTGGCGCGCCGTATGGGGGTGCCGCTGGAAAAGTTTTACTTGAACATGGAGACGACTGGCAACAGTTCCGCCGCCTCAATACCGGTGGCGCTGGACGCGGCGGTCGCCGCCAAGAAAATCAAAGAGGGCGACCTCATCGCCATGGTCGGGTTCGGCGCGGGACTGACCTACGGCGGCATCTTGATGAACTGGCATGGCCGAACGGAGAAATCGGCACCTGCAGTCCATCCATCCCGTGATCTTTCGGCGGAAACGAACGCGAACACTGAATAAGGAGTAACCAAAGAGCGTATGAGTGGCAACACCAAGGTTTTGATCACCGGACTGGGCGTCATCTCGCCCGTCGGCAATACCGTTGACGAGATGTGGAGCAACATCCGTAACGGCGTCAGCGGCCTGTGCCGCACCACCAAGTTTGATCCCTCACGCGTCGACTCGAAAGTTTCCGGCGAGGTGAAGGATTTCGATGTGTCCCAGTATGTCGACCAGAAAGAGGCGCGCCGCATGGGGCTCTTCACCCAGTATGCCGTGGCTGCCGCCAAGCAGGCATGGCAGGATTCCGGCCTCGCCGACGGCGGCGCCGATCCCGAGCGCGTTGCGGTGATGGTCGGCAACGGCATCGGCGGCAAAGAGGTTGATGAGGAGGCCTACCGTATACTCTTCGACCGCGGTCCGGGGCGCCTCTCGCCCATGCTGATTCCTAAGCTGATCGCCAACGAGGCCGCCGGCAACATCTCGATCGCGCTCAAGGCCCAAGGCGCCGCGCACACCATCGTCACGGCGTGCGCTTCGAGTACCGACGCGCTGGGCGTGGCGCTGGACATGATTCGTGCGGGTCGCGCCGACGTGGTCATCACGGGCGGCACCGAAGCCA
Organism: Lentisphaerota bacterium; assembly: GCA_012838435.1. GTDB lineage: Bacteria > Verrucomicrobiota > Kiritimatiellia > RFP12 > UBA1067 > DUPH01. Next base: position 30,731 of record DUPH01000357.1, read on the forward strand.
CCATCACCGAGTACTGCGTGGGCGGCTTCTGCTCCATGAAAGCGCTAAGCACCAAGTACAACGACACGCCCGAAAAGGCTTGCCGTCCGTTTGACGCCGGCCGTGACGGCTTTGTCATGGGCGAAGGCGCGGCGATGTTGATTCTCGAATCGGAGGCGCACGCCAAAGCGCGCAATGCCCGCGTCTATGCCGAACTCGCCGGTTACGGTGCATCTGGGGATGCCTATCATCTGACCGCGCCTGACCCCGAAGCCGCCGGTGCCATCCGCGCCATCAAGATCGCGCTCAAGGACGCGGGCCTAGGCATTGAGGATGTCGATTATGTCAACGCCCACGGCACCTCCACGCCGCTCAACGATCCGATGGAGACCAAAGCGATCAAGGCGGTCTTCGGCGAGCAGGCGTACCGCCTCAAGGTCTCGTCCACCAAGAGCATGACCGGTCACCTGCTGGGCGCCGCAGGCGCGCTTGAGGCGGTGATCTGCACGCTCGCGATCCGTGATGGATTTTACCCGCCGACAATCAACAACGAAAACCCCGATCCCGAGTGCGATTTGGATGTCGTGCCCAACAAGGGGGTGCAGGGGCCGATCCGCGCGGCGATTTCAACATCGCTCGGATTCGGCGGCCATAACGGCGTGATTGCCATCAAGGCGTACAACTGACGATAGGTGCGGACCCAGTAGGAGAGTGAACAAAAGATGAGCCTAGAGAACGAAAAAACCAAGCCCGACGTTGCCGATTATCAGGCCTATGAAGGATCGGTGGAAGAACTGCTTCCGCACCGCGACCCCTTCCTGTTTGTCGATCGCGTGCTACATGTGGACAAGACCTTCACCATCGGCGAAAAGACCTTCGGCGAGGACATGTGGTTCTTCGAGGGGCACTTCCCTAACTATCCGGTCGTGCCCGGCGTGATCCTCACGGAAACCATGGCGCAGTGCGGTGGTGCTGGACTGGTGGCCTCTGGGCAGATTCCTGAAGGTGTGGTTTTTCTGCTCGTTGGCGTGAACAACGCCAAGTTCCGCAGGCAGGTTCGCCCGAACGACACCGTGCGTCTGGAGATCGAGAACATTCGCGTCAGCTCGCGCATGGCGATCCAACGCGGCATGGCCTTTGTCGGTGACGAGCTGGCAGCCGAAGCGGAGTTCCGCTGCGTCCTCGGCCCGTCGGCGTGATAAGCTCCGCGCTGTGCGCGGAGCTTGGTTTCAGGTTTGAGGGGTTTCAGGTTTTGTTGCGTGCGGAGCGCCGGGCGGGGCGAGCGTCGCTCGTCCGGGCGGCGTAAACGTCGCCATGTTGTGAACGTGTCCGATCCCGATCCCGATTTGGATGAAACCCTGAAACCCTGAAACCTTGAAACCCTGAAACCCTGAAACCCTGAAACCCTGAAACCTTGAAACCCTGAAACCTTGAAACCCTGAAACCCGAAACCGGCGAACACTCAACGCTTAACGTTCAATTTGTGTCAGCTCCATTTCCGCCCAGGCGCCCCAGTCGCCGCTGCTGTTGTTCTTGTCGCCGACGTCCGTGATCAGCAGCAGGCTCACCGTCTGACCGGCCCACGGAGCGAGGCTGCCTTCCAGCGTGTGCCAAGCATGGGTGGCGACGTGGCATTGTGCGATTTCGTGGCGGCGTCCTTCGGTATCTTCCACCGCGATCTTGAACAGCAGGCCGTCGCCGAGGTCGCTGCCGTCTTGCTTGCCGACTGCGCACCGGATCTGCATCGGTGCGGTCGGTAGCGTCAGGGTGTAGCGCGCGAATGCGTAGCCGGTGCCGCCTTTGTAGGGCGGGTGCATGAAGAGCCCGCGCGGCTTGGTCACGCCGCCGCAGGTCGATGACGTTGCATAAATCTCCGCCCCAGTTGTCGAGTCCAGCTCACGTTCGGCCTGGCCGCGCAGCGCCATGCCGCGCGCGTATAGCGACGGCAGGGGACGTCCTTTTTTCACTGCCGGGGCAGGGGGCGGCGGCGGATTTTCGACCGTGAAGTCGATCCACGCGCCTTCGCGTTCGAACCAGAGCCGCGCTCCGGGACGTGCGTCAGCCGGGATCGTCACCGCATGTTCTGCGGTGCCTTTGATCACCACGCGTTCACCCGGCTTGACGCATGCGCGTGCGCAGGTCAGCGCGGCTGTCGGCGCGGACGCACCGCGCCGCGCGCGGTAACTGAACGCGCCCTTGACCGGCTGCACAAAGCTGAGGCCGCGCGCTGTGCGTACGTCTGCGGTGCCGAGCACGCCGTTGGTGGCATCCAGAGCGACCACGTCGCTGAATGCGTAGGGGAATCCAACTTCCGTGCATTTGTGCATGAGGATTTCCGCCATGCCGTTGGTCAGCGCGCGGCAGATCGCGACGCCTGCGGCCGCGCCTTCGTCAAACCGCGTGAAGTGACCGCGCCCGTCGATGTAGGTGTAGGCCGGTGCAACGGCGAGGTCGGCGCGGCGGCCGTTGACTTCGCCGCTGAAAACGCGCACGGTGCCGTCGCCGCTGCGTCCCCAGTAGCCGTTGGGCGGCAGATCCAGCGACTGGTCGGCCACGGTCACCTTCATGCGTGCTTCCGGATGGCCGTTGGCCACCGTGACTGTGCCGTCGGCATAGCGCGTCGTCACCTGCGAACGCATATAGGCGCCGTTGGCCAGCGCGGCTGTGGTTTCGTGCAGCGCGCCGTCCGCGTCGGCGTAGCGGATCGTATCGGCGGCGACCTGCGTGTAGCGGCTGGCCAACGCCTGCACCATGTAGTAACTGCGCAGTTCGCCCTCGCGTCCGTGCAGCAGGAAACCGGGATGGCCGAAGGCCACCGTGGCGGCCAGGAAGCGGTCTCTTGCGACCTCGGGATCGGATGGTGCGCTCTTTCTGGGGTAGAACATGTCGAGATTGCCCATGCCGAAGTTGCAGCAGAGCGGATGCAGGCAGCGCAGGTCAAAATCAACTAGCCAAGGGTTTTCGTGAATGTTGTATCTCTGGTCCTGCGCATAGTTGCCGTCGGTCAGGCCGCAGTAAAGGAAGTGGTTGTCGCCCTCCGAGTAGACCGGCCCCTTCCATGCGGCTTTCTGCAACAGCATGATCTCGCCGTACGCGTAGAAGACGGCGGCAAAGGTGCCGGCACCGGGAACACGCGGGTCGTAGTCCACGCGGCTCCAAGGGGTGACTGCGGTGTGGACGTCGCAGTATGCGGTGCTGAAGCCGAATTTTTTCTGAATGATCGGCGCGAGGCGCTCGCAGAACTCGACCGCGCGCGCGGGTTTGGGCGCGTAGCAACGTTCCCACGCATGCTGCAACTGGTTGTCGGGCGTGCGCGAGATCAGATCAATGTGCCAGAATCCGTTGACCGGCGCAAAGTCGGTGAAGTTGTTGTAGGGACCGTAAACAAAGCCCAGCTCGTCCTGCATGATACGGGCATAGTCATATTGTCCTTTGTCGCCGCCCTTTTTGGGTGCGGGATCGGTGCGGAAGGTGAAGCTCTCGTTGCCATCGCGCCAGCCGGTCTCGTGGTCGGTGACGACGATTTCCGTCATGCCCCAGCGATGCACGTTCCGCCAATAGGTCGCGTCGTTTGCCCGGTTGCCTGCGCCGTGCGCGCGCCAGACGCGCGTGCCGGTGACAGACTTCCAGGGGGAGGGTGGATTCGGGATGTTGGGCAGTACATCTTCAAAACGCGGAGAGAGTGTCATCACAAAACGCTCGAAACAAGGGTTGCGCTGACCGTCGGTCTTCGGCGTATAGCGCGTGCCACCGTTGCTGGATAACGCACCGTCGAAGCGCATGTTTTTCGCGAACGGAAAGGAGGCGTTGGATTGTGTCCAGTCGATATGCGCCATAAAAAAGAGCGGTGCGTCGAGTTCACCCGAGATAACCACAGCCGGCCGCACCATGCCACCATCCGTAAAGCCGTACGTGTAATAGGGCAGCGTGGCCAGACGCGGATTAACAAAGCCGCGTGTGGCACCGAAACGCACCTCGCCGATCTCGCCTTGGCCGGCTTGGATATCCATGACCAGCGACTTGCCGAAGAGTTGGAAGCGGATTTCCGCTTCAATACTGCGTCCGCCCTGTGTCAAACGTCCCGCGTAGGTGACACTCTTGCCGTCGGTTGTGACCGTCATGGTCTCGCTTTCGGCGCGCGCCAGCGTTCCGGTCGGCACGGTTGGCGCAAAGTACAAGCCGCCTTCCAATCCAATGTTGGCCCACGCCCCATCTCCCCAGCGCACGGCCATATCGTCCCACGCGCCGAGTTGTGCGGGCAAACGAAATTCGAGGCGTCCGTCCTTGCCCTCGCGCACCAGATGATAACGGCCCGACTCGTTGCGGCCTACGCGTGCGACGGACGGCACGGGGTCGCGCGGCACGACGGTCAGCGGCGTGTTGGGAAAGGGGAGGGTCGTGGAGCCAATATTTGCGCCCGGATCGCACGCCGGGAAGACTTGCACACCGCGCCGCGGACGCGGGGCGAAAGTGAGCGGTTCGAAGCGTTCGGTGAAGACCGCCAGACTGTTGAAGTAGATCACCCGATCCTCGGTGTTGTGTCCATTGGTGATGTCGATCGCCACGAGCGTGGCGCCGTTTGCGGCACGTGCGATTTGCTCTGGGACCAGTCGCCGGTGACAGAGGAACCACTCCTTGAAGTGTACGCGGGCCAACGGTACCGAAAGGCGCGCTCCGGCGCTGTCAGTGAAGCGTAGCGTGACCGATACCGGCGGCGTATCGGATCTAGGCGCATAGTTGTGATTGTTGCCGTAGATCCAACAGGTCACAGCATCAAACGCACTGGTTATCGCCACCGGCGCGGGCGGTAACAGAGTGACGCGCGGATGGGGACCGGTCGCGCGGTAGGTGAGTTTGGCGACACCGTCTCCAAAGAGCAGAACTTCGTCCGAACGTTCGAAACGCGCGGCGGCATCCTGAGTCTCGACGCGCCAACCGTCGGCTCCAGTGAACGGGATCAGCGCCGGATGGTCATCCTGCAGACGTCCGGCCCGCACGCGTTCATATGGCGGCTCTCCGGCACCCTGCACACTCAACGCCACCGCACAACATACAATTCCGAACCACTTTTTCATCTCATTCCCCCATGTTTCGAAAACACTACTTAATCATGCGGAACAGTCTATGCGTTTCGGCATGCGCTTGGCAATAGTGTTTTGGTGTCTTTATACGCCGCAGGCGCTATCCCAGACCATACGTCCGCAAAAGTAGGTGCGCAGGACTGAGCATGACTCGATCTCGATCGGCGGCACGCTGCGCGGATCACGGTCGAGCACGATGAAGTCGGCCGAAAGCCCCGGCAGCAAGGCACCGCATTCGTTTTCGCAGCGCATCAGAAAAGCACCGTGCCGCGTATAACTGGCCAGCATGCGCTCGACGCTGACGCGCTGTCCTTTGCCGAGCAGATAACGTTTACTATCGGCGCGGGTGATGTCGGCTACGCCGTACCATGCGGCAGCCGCCAGATTGCGCGTCACGCCGATTTCAATCGCGACCAGCGGATTCGGATGCACGGTGATCGGATGGTCCGAAGAGGAGGCGACAACCAAGCCTTCATCGAACAGCCGCCGCAGCGGGTATTCACGTGTCGCCCGGCGCATACCCAGCATCGTGGCATCGACGCGGCTCCACCACTGCGGTTCTTTCATGTGCCAGAAGGGCTGGACAGAAGCCACCACGCCGAGATGACGCATGCGGCGGATGTCCTGCGTCCGTACTATCTGGAGGTGGGTGATGACCGGTCGCGCGTCACGCCAGCGCGCGGCCCCAGCCTGTCGCAGCGCATTGAGGACGCGTCGCGTGGCGGCATCGCCAATCGCGTGTGTGAACGTCTGGAATCCGGCACGATGCGTCACGCGAAACGCCGTCGCCAAATCACTCAGCCCCCACACCGCCGCATTGTTCGCGTCGCTTTCGCGGCCCGCCTTGGCGGCGTAAGGCGCACACAGAAAGGCGGTGCCCCCTTCAATCACGCCGTCGGCAAAAAACTTCGCGCTCGTGACTTTGAAAAGCGTGCCGTCACAGCGAGCCTTGGTTTCGCGTAGCGCGGCGATCTGCTCATCAATACTGTCTTCAGGGCCGATCTCCTGAGCGAAGCGGACCCGCATCAACAGATCGCCCTCACGTTCCATGCGATGAAAGGCTTCGGCGGATGCGCCCAGTCCCGCACCTTGGATGCTGACAATGCCGGTGATGCCGTAGCGGTGCATGCGGGTCTGATAGAGTTTCAAGGCGCGTATCGTCTGTTGCTCCGAATAGGTTTTGGGCGGTATCAGTTTGGTGGCCTCTTCCTTGAGCGTACCCCACAACGCGCCGGTGTGCGGGTCGCGCTCGATCACGCCGCCGGCGGGGTCAGGCGTGCGCGGCGTGATGCCGTAACGGGCGAACGCCGCGCTGTTGAGCCAGAGCGCGTGGCCGTCATACGAGCGCAGGATGATCGCCCGATCCTCCGACAACGCATCAAGACGCGCCTTGCGTGGACCGTGGATCAGTTCTTTGTCGGTAAAGCCCGCGATGTCCCAGCCTGCACCGCGCACCTCATCGGCGTCGGGTTGTTCACGCATAAAACGGCGCACGGCTTGCAGGCAGTCGTCCGGCGATTTGCAGGTGTAAAGCGAAACCTCGTACAGGTCCGCCAACGCCGTGCCGGGCGCGTGCGTGTGTGAGTCCAAGAATCCCGGCATTACAAATGCGCCGCGCAAATCCTCAATCTCGGTGTTCGGTCCAGCAAAACGCAACACCGCTTCTTTACTACCTGTCGCGAGTACGCGGCCATCCTTGACCGCCAATGCGGCAGCGGTTCGATTCTCCGCGTCACCGATCCACACGGTCGCACCGGTATAGATCCAGTCGGCGGTAACGGCTTGTTTGGCGGAACCCACGGTGCAACTCCTTTTTTCTCCTGCCCGGCAGACCAGAGCATGTTTGCAAATTACGAAGCGGACACATTAGCAAATCTGCGGAAACGAGGCTATTTCGATAAATTAATTTGATGATGATTAGCGGGGCGGTGTTGTATCATGTGCCGCTAATGGATACGACAGAAAAGCGGATCGCGTTATGTTTGTACGTGTTGGTTTGTGCCTGTCAGGCGCAGGCGTTCAAGGTGTATGTGTCCGTCGATATGGAGGGGATCAGGGGAAAAGGGGGTCGTAGTTTGAGGGGAAAAGGGGGTCGTAGTTTGACATTAGACATTCGAAAGTTGCGGAGCGTTTTCGCAGTGTGGTAATGTTGTGTTGCCATGACAAGGCGACCGAGGCACCACCGGAAGGATGGCGGTTCGGCTGAAAACCAACGAGCCTTGCGTCCGGTATCCGGCTCGCTTTCGGCGGTTCGGGACGCCCCGCCGTACTGTGCTGCGCGCCGGTCATTCACCCGTCTCGCGGAGCGTCGGGAGGGACGAGCGTTGCTCGTCCGGGCGGCGTTTTCACGCCGCCACACGGGCAAGATGCCCGTGCCACACATGGTCGCTGCGACTTGCGGCCAGCCCTGCCCCCAAAAATCTGTGTCCATCTGTGGATAAAAAACCCGAGCACTGCCAAACAAACTAATGCACTAATGCACTAATTAACTCATGCACTAATCGGGCTGGCCTGTCACGACGGTCAACCGGTACGGCGTATTGCCGACAGGTGTCAGGCGGGTGGCGAAGCCAGGCGTGGCCAGAAGCGTCAGTTGATCCGGCGTGTCGGGAATCCAGAGTGCTTCGCAGCCGGGCCGGTCGCGCAACAGTGCGACGCCGCGCTGCGGACCGAGAATAAACAGAGCGGTGGAAAGCGCGTCGGCGGTCATGGCGTCCGGCGCAATCACGGTGACGCCCGCCATGCCTGTGACGGGCTGGCCGGTGCGGCCGTCCATGATGTGGGCGTAGCGGAGTCCGTCAATCTCGACGAAGCGCTCGTAATTGCCGGATGTGGCGACCGCCTCGCCATCGTGCATGAGGAACTTGCCGACCAGCGCATTGGACTGAAAGGGATTACGCACACCGGTGCGCCAACCGCCGCGTTCCGGTGCGGCCTCGCCGAGTGCGCGCAGGTTACCGCCGAGGTCGATCAGCAGGTTGGTGTGTCCTGCGGCTTTGAGGCGCTCCCATGCCACGTCCACTGCGTAGCCCTTGGCAATCGCGCCTAAGTCGAGCTTCATGCCGGGGGTGGCAAGTCGGACAGTGGTCTGTGCGCCGGTCGCAAGATGGACGTCATGCCACCGTGTGCGGGTCAGCAGCGCGGCGAGGTCTTCGTCGGCGGGGCGTATGGGACGCGGCACGCCATTGAATCCCCAGGCCTGCATGACCGGCCCGATCAGGGGATTGAAGGCACCTTCGGTGTCGGCACAGTACGTCAGCGCGGTCTGCAATATGGTGGCGAAATTAGAGGAAACGGCCACCGGCTGCGGGGTGCCCGCCGCCGCGTTGACGGCACTGAGCGTGCTGGCGGGATTCCAAGCCGAGAGTTCGTTGTCTAACGCTTGGAAGGTGCGTTGCGCGATGTCGCGCGCCTGCGGTGCGGCGGCGGTGTCCGCGCACTGCACAGCGGCGATGGTACCCATCGTCGGCCATTCGAGACGCAGCGGCACGGGGGGAGCAGGACGGCAAGCGGTGAACAGGAGCGCAAAGGAAAGTGAATAACGAATAACGAATAGTGAATAATGAGACACAGGGACACTTGGTTTCTGGTTTCTGGTTTCACGGCGGTGTAAACGCCGCCCCCAGAACCGGCAAGCGTCTGCTTGCCCGGCGGCGGCCACTCTTTCGCTTCGGGTCTTTGCGCCTTCGCGTGATAATCCAAAAAGCCTTTGTGTCCTTCGTGCCTTCGTGTGAATAAAGGCTGAGCAATGTATGAAACCAGAAACCAGAAACCAGAAACCAAATATCACGCGCTCGGCTCGCACGATCCCTGTTGCCAACCGGTTATTCTTCATGGTACACGAACCTTGATGCGGAAAAATGCGGTGGGCGCATCAGCCGGCAGATCGACGCTGAGCGGTGCGCCGGTGCCCGGCATGTCGATGCACTCCGGCAGGGGTTGCCATGCGGGCGGTTGCAACGTGGGTGAGGTTTCGACCGTGTAGAGGCGACCGGCCACGCCGTTCCACACGAGCACGAGCGTGCCTTGCGGTGTGCGCGAGAACGAGACCGCAAGACGGTCGGTCGGGTCGGTGGCATCGGTGCCTGCGATCTCTTCATCGGCGGAGGTCATACCGTCCGCGTCGATGTCGCCGTCGGCGTCGAGTACCAGCAAGAACGCTTCGAGCGGCTGGCTGCGGTTGCCGGCCGGATCGATCGCAACAACGCGGAAGAGGTGTTCGCGGTCGAGCGCGTTCGTGAGGCAGAGCGTCGCGGAGACTGTGGTGACTTCGGCAGTTGCAGCGGCGCAACTGAGCTGATAGGTGAGGTTGGTGGCGGGATTGTCGACGGCGGCTGGCCAACTCACGGTCAGGTCATTGGTCGTGATCGCATAGGTGCCGATGGCGCTGAGCGGCGCGAACGCGAGTACGCCGGGTAGGAAGGATGGCGGCGCGTTGTCGACTGTGAACCATGCCGAGGTGAAGGCGGACTGGAAGTAGCCGTTGTCGGCGGTGACGCGCAACAGCGCCTGGGTTGTGACGGCGGGCGGCGGCAGGACATCGTGCGTGGGCCAAACTGCGGCGAGGGTGTTGGTGACGTTGACGCGGTTGGTGGCGGTCGGCAGGCCGGGCACGGCATCGTCGGGAACGAAGGGCAGGGGAGCGCCGAAGTCGGCGGTCAGATTGGTGAGCGCGGCGGTTTGCCAGTGCGCGCCGCCGTCGGCTGACCATTGGAAGGCGAGGCTGACCGGCTCGCCGTCGTCATCGGCGACATTCGCGGCGAGGTACACAAGGCCGTCACCGTCGGTAGACTGCGCGGCGGTGAAGGCGGTCAGGCGCGGGAAGTCGCGGATGGCGAGTTGCCAGTCGAAAAATGCGTGCGGCGTGACGGGGTCGTTGGAATCGATGAACACTCTGATGGTATCGTCGCGTAGCGTCATGCCGGCGGGGAAGGTGCCCCAGTTGATGCGCGCGAGATAACCGCCAGAGGTGGAGTAGGGGGTGTTGATGGCGACATCGGGCGCGAAGGCGGGATGCGCGAGCAGCGGCGTGAGCGTGATATCGTCGATGTACCAGCCTTCGCGGTCGGTGTTGTTGTCGCCGCCGTAGTGGAAGCGGAAGAGGAGCGTGCGCCCGGCGAAGCCGTTCTGTTCGGGGTAGAGGGCGGCGAGGTCGAAGGTGGCGGTACGCCAGCCCTCGGTGCCGTTGCCGGCGAAGCAGGGTGTGCCGTCGGGCCAGGGCGAGCAGGCCCAGCCGTAGATCGTGTGGGTGTAGGTGCCGCGGAGCTGTTCGAAGGTTGTACCGCCGTCGGCGGAGATTTCGACGATGCCGCCATCGAAGGTGCGCGTCGAGTGGCGGGATTCGACTTCGGAGTGGATCCAGTAGTTGAATGAAAAGCGGGCGTTGGCACCGATCAGAGAAGGCGGCAGGGTGATGGTGGCGCGTTCGGGCGTGTTGGGCAGGCGGCGCGAGACCAAGACGGCGTGGAGCGCGTAGGGCGGCGAGACGGAGCGGTTGGTGGAGACCTGCCAAGCTTGGCCGAGCGAACGCCAGTCCCAATGGAGCAGGTTGGTGGTTGTGATGGATTCGTCGCGCGCGAAGCGCAACGACCATTCGAGGGGCGCGTTACCGGTGTTGTGGAGATTCATGGCGGCGGAGAAGGGGGCTTGCGTGGGCAGCGCGACGTGCGCGATGTCATGGAAGCGCGAGGTGTCCGCCACGGGATGGTAGACGAAAAAGAAGAAGGTTTCAGTTACGCTGACGCGGCCATCGGGATCGACTGCGGTGATGCGGTATTCAACATCGTCGCCCGGCGTCGAGGGGTCGAGGATCGCGGCGGTGAAGAGGTCGTTGGAAAGTGGAGTCATGACAGTGGTTTGCCAAGGGTCGGTGCGGCGACGCCATTCGACTGCGGCGGTGACGGCGTGGGTGTCGGTGATGAGCGCCGTGATGGTAAAGGGGCCGGGACGCGTCTGGAACTCATCAAGCGGTTCGTGCGTGATGACGGGCGGGGCCGGGACGGAGGCGGCGTCGAGCGGGTTGGTTCGGTCGGCGAACTCTTCGGCGTTGGTGAAGCCGTCGAGGTCGTCGTCAGCGGCGGAGTCGAGTCCGTTGGTGCCGGTGTACCGGATCTCCCACCAATCGGCGAGTCCGTTGTCGTCAGCGTCGAGGTCGGCAGGCAGGTAGATCGCCTCGAGGGTGTGCGGGGTGTCCATGGAGAGCGTGCCATAAGCAGGTGCGCAGGCAGCGGGTGCGGAGGGCGAGCGTGCGCCGTCAAGGCGCCACTCGGTGAAGACGTGGGGCACGGGGTCGTTGGTGAGCGTGGCGGGGGCTGGGGGGACGGCGAGGGGCTGGCCTTCAGCACCCCAAAGATGCTGGGCGGGGAAGGCCGGGTGCGCGGAAGTGAGCGTGAGGCGGTGTTGGCGTTGCCAGAGCCAGACCAGCATGGAGTGCGTGGCGACGGGGAACGACACGGTTAGGTTCGTGCCGCTTTGCGGGGTGCTACCGGTGCCAAAAAAACCGGTGGCAGCGTAGCGTGTTGAATCAGTGACCGGCACCAACGGCGGCGCGGTGGCGGTGGCGACGAGACCAGAGGCGAAGTAGGTGGTGCCGTAGTCAGGCGCAACGGGGCCGATATCGAAAGGCGAGCCGCAGACTTCCAGATTGAGGCGGTCGGTGACGTGAAAACTTGCGTTGTCAGCATCGGCGGGCCAGCCGCCCTCGTAGCCGGCGTGGTTCGCGGCCGTGAGGCGGTAGGTGACGCGCGTGCGGGCAGGTTGCGGGGCGATTGCGCCTTCAAAGAGATTGCCGGAGAGCTGCGTCATCTGCTGCGTGTGGATCACACCGGGGGCGCGGTCGGTCTGCCACAGCAGCCTGACGGATTCGGGGTCATAGAGCCCGAGTGGTTCGAGTGTACAGGTGACGCGGTACGCAGTCTGCGTGTCGTACGTGTTGATGAGCGGTTCGTGCGTGATGACGGGCGGCACGATGTTGAGGGCTGGCGCGAAGGAGAGCGCGGGGTCACCGAAAAGGTTAAGTTCGTAGTAGACCCAGCGCCAGTGGTTCGCGGCATACGGAACCAGCATGTGCAGATTGGCGCGACGCGATGCTTCGTTGATGGCGCCCAGACGTGTGGCCGTGCCGCGCAGGGCGGCATCCAGGAAGCTGCGGTGAAAGCGATGGGAATGGCCGCCGATCACGCCGACGAATTCCCAGCCCGCCCGCGCATTCATGACAGCGGCGCAGGCGGCGTTGCTGACCGTGACGATCTGTTCGGCGAAGCAGTCCGGCCTGTCGAAGGCGCCACAGTCACAGGCTTGCGAGTAGATGAAGTAGGGGAGCGAGTTGGTGAAGGCGGCAACGGTGGCCTGATGGTTGGTTTTTGAAAGTGGTATTTTCATGCAGGTCGTGGCGCTGCCGTGACCGAGGTGATTGATCGAGAAGTAGTCGCGGTTGAGGTGGTTCAGTGCGTCTGTGGTGTCCCATAGGCCGAGATCCGAATCGTAGAGCGTATGTGACGTGTCGAAGACATCGGCGTAGGGCGAGTTCTCATAACCCATGGAAACGAGGGCGTAAGTGTTGGTTCCCCATCGCAGCTCTTCCATAAAGCCGGTGGCGTAAACGACCGATCCAAAGTTCACCTTTTCGGCCAGAAAGGCGTTGGGCGCGAGTTCGGCGGCTGTCGCGCTTTCATGGCGCAGTGTTTTACGCACCATATGGGCGAGTTCGTCCGTCGTGGCCACCGGGAAGCGACCGACCATGATCTCAGCGATCAGATCAACATCTTTGCCGTTGAGACCATCGGTAATCTCCCCGTAGCGACCGTTGCCGTTGCCATCGAAGGGGCCGTCGAGGCAACCGTAGTAGATGGCATCGGAGGGAATCTCGGCGGTCACCGTGGAGAGGATGTCGGTAACCGAGATATACAACTTGCGCGCCGGGATGAGGTCGAACGTGCCGACGATCAACAGGTCGCGGATGCCCCATTGCGCGTAGGCTTCTTGCAGGAAGGCGCGGATTTTGGCGGGGAGGTCAGGGCCGTCGTACTGCGCGGCGACCCATTCGACGGTCACGAGGCCGGGCGCGTAGCCGGAGCGTGCGCGCGCCTCGCAGAGGGCTTGCAGGTTCCAGGGACCTGGGGCGTGATGAATCAGGTTCGAGGTGGAGAGCACCAGATAGGTACAGGGCGTCTCCGGCGAAAGTTCAAACGCGGCGGGCGGCGTCATGGCGCGGCGCGTGCCGCCCAGCGCCTGCGCGAGACGCGGCGGCGGTGCGGGCGGGAGCGGGGGGGCAGGGCGGAGGGACACGGTGACGGCGAGGCTTTCCGCCGCGAGCAGACGGCGGGCGGCAGGCAGGTAGCGCACCGGATAGAGCGGGACACTGAGCAGCGCGGCGTCGCGGCAGCGATCAACGCGCCAGGTAGTAAGCGTAAGGTCGGGGTAGGGGTCGGTCTGGGCGTAGACGGCTGCGTCGGGGCCGATGGCCGGGGCAGGCGGTGCGCCGGGGATGCGCGGCGGCTGCCCCCACTCCAGTGGGCCGGGAAGTGGCAACTCGTTCTCGACCAACGGCTTGATCGTTACGGTCTCAACCTCAAAGCCGTCGGGAAGCGTGAAGGTGGCGCCCCGCACCGGCAGCACCGGCAGCGCCGACCGGACATCCGGCGCGCACCCCTCCACCGTCACCCGGGAGGTGTTGTCCGCAAGCGTGATGACGGTCGGTGGCGCGAAGTGAAACACGCGCGTGAGCGTTTCGGCTGACCGTGCACATGGACTCAGGGCCAGCAAACACGCGCCGACAGTGGCGACCGGATGGAAAACACAACGCATGTAGAACAGTTTAGAGGAGTCGCACAGGCGCGACAATCACGAATTTCGACTTGGTATCCCGGCGGAGATTCAATACACTACACGCATTCGTCATGAATCATGTACAGCAACACGGGAGGGGTATGCGCGGATCATTTTTTGTATGGGCGGCGTTGGCCGGTTGCATGGCGTTGCAAATGCGGGCTGCCGATTGGACGCAGTGGCGCGGTAGCAACCGTGATTTGATCGTTACGGGGGAAAAACTGGCCGCGACCTGGCCGGAGGGCGGTCCTAAACGGCTGTGGCTGGCCGAGTTGCCGGGCGAAGGGTATTCCGAGCCGATCGTGGCGCAAGGCACGTTGTTTGTTACCGGTAGTACCGGTGATAAGAAGAGCCGCGTGGGGCACCTGTTCGCGCTCGACCCGAAAAGCGGCGCGATCCGCTGGCAGGTGGAGTACGGGCCGGAGTGGGGGGCCTCGTATGAGTTCGCGCGTACCTCGCCGACGTTTCACGAAGGGCGTCTCTACTTGGTCGGCGGGCTCGGGCATGTGGTGTGCATTGATGCGAAAAAGGGCGATATCGTATGGCGCGTCGATAGCCATGCAGAGTTCGGCGGGCGCAACATCACGTGGGGCATCGCCGACAATCCGCTGATTTACGACGGTAAGGTGATCTGTCAGCCGGGCGGCCCGGATGCCGCCGTGGTGGCGCTCGATATCAAAACCGGTCGGCCGGTGTGGAAGAGCAAGGGGTTGAGCGAGCGCAGCGCCTACTGTTCGCCGGCCCTGCTGACGCTCAACGGGCGGCGTCAGGTGGTCACCATGTTGGAGGATCATGTGGTGGGACTCGACGCACAGAGCGGCGAGCCGCTCTGGAAGCACCCGCACCGTAACAAACACGCGGTTCATCCCAACACACCGGTGCTGTGCGGTAAGGATCGCATTTTCATCTCTTCGGGTTACGCCCTCGGTTCTGAGATTCTGGAGATCGCGGGTGGCACGGTCAAGCAGGTCTGGACCGATAAGTCCTCCGACAACCACTTTCAGGGCGTGGCGTTCTACAAGGGCCGTATCTTTTCGTCGGGCGGCGGGCGACTCACCTGCTTCGATCCGGCGGACGGACGCGTGGTGTACAACGTGGAGGGCGCGAAAAAAACATCTTTCTGTATCACACCCGTCGGCATGATCACGTATGACGAGCGCGGCGGGACGGTGATGTTGGTGGAAGTCGGGGCTGACAGCTATCGGGTGATTGCCTCGTTCAAGATCGATTATGGCAACGGGCCGCACTGGTCCTCGCCAGTGATTTCGGATGGCGTTCTGTATCTGCGTCGCGGCAAGGGCATTGCCGCGTTTGCGGTGGGCGCCCAGTAGGAGTTCAACATGAAACGTATGATGTGTAGAGCTGTGTTGGCGGGTGTCGCGGTTGCGGCTGTGACAGGGTGTATGACAGATAAAGGAGCGTGCAAGAAAATGAGTAAGGGATGTGAGCCTTCGGTAGTAGTTAAACCTTTTGGCAAGACCAAGGACGGCCAGTTGGTGCAGCAGTACACGTTGACCGGCGCGGGCGGCGTGGTGATGGATGTGATCGATTACGGCGGCAAGGTTGTGCGTCTGTTCACGCCGGATCGCACGGGCGCCAAGACCGACATTACGCTGGGCTTTAATGATGTCGCGGGCTATGAGACGCACGACCCTTATTTCGGTTCGCTGATCGGACGCTACGGCAACCGTATCGCGAACGGCAAGTTTGTTCTGGACGGCAAGACCTATACCCTGCCGACCAACAACGATCCGGGCGGGATGCCCTGTTCGTTGCACGGCGGCAAGCGGGGCTTCGATGCCTATGTGTGGGACAGCGAGCCGCTTTCTGACGGTCGGACCGTGGGCGTGCAGTTCAAGATGCGCAGCCCCGACGGTGACCAAGGTTATCCTGGCAATCTGGACGTGACCGTGCGCTACTGGCTCACGCCGGAGAATGTGTGGCGCATCGAGTATGAGGCGGTGACCGACAAGGCGACGCCGGTCAACCTGACCCAGCACCTCTATTTCAACTTCAAGGGCGAGGCTGAAGGCACGATCCTGGATCATGAATTGACGCTCATGGCGGACCGCATGACGCCGGTCAACAAAGGCCTGATCCCCACCGGCGAGGTGGTGCCGGTCAAAGGCACGCCGTTTGATTTCACGACGCCTTGGCCGATCGGCGCGCGTATCAAGGCTGATAACGAACAGCTTCGCTTCGGCGGCGGCTACGACCACAACTGGGTGCTGAACAACCAGAGCGGCAAACTCGCGCCAGCCGCCGCGCTCTATGAGAAGACCACAGGGCGTTACATGGAGGTGTGGACCACCGAGCCCGCGATCCAGTTCTACTGTGGCAACTTCCTGACTGATCAGGTGCCCAGCAAAAAGCCGGGCAAGAACCTCTGTTACCGCGGCGGCTTGGCACTTGAGACGCAGCACTCGCCCGACTCGCCTAATCAGCCGGCGTTCCCGTCGACGATCCTGCGCCCCGGCGCGGTCTATAAATCAACGACTGAGTACCGCTTCGGCGTCAGGTAAGCGAAAGCAAGGAGAGAACAATGGGTATCCTAGACATTGTCATTTTTGTGGGATTCATCGCGGCGGTGATCGGCGTCGGTCTCTGGAAGAGCAAGAGTGCGCAGAGTCAAGATAGCGACGCTGCAGATTACTTTCTGGCGGGACGTGGGCTGACCTGGTGGTTGATCGGCATCTCGCTGATCGCGGCCAACATTTCGGCGGAGCAGTTTGTCGGTATGTCCGGTCAAGCCGCATCCTATCTGGGCATCGCAATCGCCAGTTACGAGTGGATGGCGGCGGTTACGCTGGTCTTTGTGGCGTTCGCCTTTTTGCCCTATTTCTTGAGGACGGGGATCTACACGATTCCTGGTTTTCTTGAGCACCGCTATAACAAACATGCGCGCTCGATCATGGCCCTCTTCATGATGGTGATCTTGGTCGGCGTGTCGCTGTGCGGTGTGATCTATGCCGGCGCGTTGCCGATGCGTGACCTGCTGGCGCACGCGGGAGTGAAGGTGTCGCTGGTGGCCTGTTGCTGGATCATGGGCGTGCTGGCCGCCGGTTATGTGGCGGCAGGCGGCCTCAAAGCCTGCGCGTGGGCCGACCTGATGCAGGGCACGGCGTTGACCCTTGGCGGCGCGTTGATCGCCTTTTTCGCGTTTCAGGCGTTGGGTGTCGCCAACGTTGCCGAACTGGCGCACGGGGTCGGCGCGACCACCGCGCCCAACGCGGTGCCGCCAGTGGTGACGGCTGAGATGGGGGCGTTCCAGCGCTTCTTTACGCTCAATGCCGACAAGCTTCACATGTTCCTGCCCAAGACCGATACCATCATTCCGTGGACGGCGCTCTGCCTGGGGCTCTGGATTCCCAACATCTACTACTGGGGCTTGAACCAGTACATCACGCAGCGCACGCTCGGTTCGGCCTCGCTGGCTGAGGGCCAGAAGGGTATTGTTTTCGCGGCGGCGCTGAAACTGCTGATCCCCTTCATCATCGTTTTCCCCGGCATCATTGCTTTCAACCTGTTTGACAAGGACATGGCGGACAGCGCGGTTGCCGACTATGTAGTTGCGCACGAGGCGGGCGTCAAAAAGGATCTCGGTTTCACCGTGCTCGCACCCTCCGAAGCGTGGCAGGCGAAAAATGCGGACAAGATGCCGATCGTGACGGCCTACAACGCGGAGGTGACCGCCAAGGCCGCCGCTGCGCAGAAGAGCACGACCGTCGCGTACAAGAGCGATACCGCGCTGGGCCTGCTGATCGCCAAGCTGTGCATGGGCAAGAAGGGGCTCTTCGGGTTCATCATCGCGGCACTGCTGGGTGCGATTGTCTCGTCGCTCGCCGCCGTGCTCAATGCGGCCTCCACGATCTTCGCGATCGACATCTACAGCGAGTACATCAACAAGCAGGCTTCGCAAAAGCAGCTCGTTGCGATCGGTCGCATCAGCGTGGGTGTCTTCGTGGTCATCGGTTGCGTGGTGGCGCCGTTGCTGGACGATCCGAAGTTCGGCGGCATCTTCACCTACATCCAAGAGTTCCAAGGCTATGTCTCGCCTGGCGTTCTGGCGGTCTTTATTTTCGGCCTGCTCAACCGGACAGCAAGCGGTGCGACCGGTGTGACGGGGCTGTTGCTGAACCCGGTGCTCTACTACCTCTTCAAGCGTTATCTGCCGCAACTCGACTTCCTCAACCGCATGGCGCTCTGCATGATCATCGTGCTGGCGGTCATGACAGTGATGGGGTTTGTGACCCGGCTGCCCAAGCCGGTGGTGTTCCAATCCAACACGCAGATCAATCTGGAAAGTTCGAAGGGCGCCAAGTGGGGCGGCATCGCAGTGGTGATCGCAACGGCGATCCTGTACATCATCTTCCGTTAGTGCCTTGCGGCTCGACGGGCACGATAAAAAACAAGTTGTTTGTTTAACGCAGAGGCGCAGAGGCGCAGAGGTTTTTTGGGGGTAACGCGCTCCCGGACAAACTAATGCACTCATGCACTAATTAACTAATTAACTTGGGTTGCGGGCTTCGCCCGCATTAGGAGGTTTTATGGCTGAAGGAAGCAAGGTGGCGGAGCGCGTGCGGAATTACCGTGAGCGCTTGTCGATGACGATCGAAACCCTGGCCGAAAAGTCCGGGGTCAGCGCAGAGGTGATCACGGCGGTCGAAGCCGGTGAGGTCTACCCCGCGTTGGGGGTGCTGGTCAAACTTTCGCGGGCGCTGGGCCAGCGCCTCGGAACCTTCATGGACGACCAGTACAAGGACGACCCATTGATCGTCCGCGCCGGCGAACGTTCCGGCGAGCAGGTCTCGCATAAGGCGCAGGCGTCCGGCGGGTTCGTCTACATGCCGCTAGGGCGCGGCAAGACCGACCGCCACATGGAGCCGTTCTATATCCAGATTGCCGGGGATGCCCAAGCGCATTTCTCATCGCACGAAGGTGAGGAGTTTATCATCGTCATGGAAGGCGAGATCGAGCTGGTTTATGGCGAAGAGACGCATCTGCTCAAGTCCGGCGATTCGGCTTACTACAACTCAGTCGTGCAACACCGGGTCTCTGCCGCGAATGGCCAGCCGGCCACGATCTACGCGGTGATCTTTATGCCGTTCTAATGCG
>DUPH01000358.1 GCA_012838435.1 Lentisphaerota bacterium
TCCAAGGCTGTCTTTTGCTTGCTCCGTTTCATTTCGTTTAATGTTGGTGAGTGTACATCACACCGTCCGCGTCGTCACGATCAAACCTGAAAATCGGCTAGTGGCGGGGGTGCGCGAAGATCGTGTTTTTTTAGACATGATTGACATCATTGACATGATTTCCCGCTGCGCGGGCGCATAAAGTTTGTGCCGTGTGCGGCGCGGAAACACTCTTAGTTCCCAGTCCCCCTCTTTCAGGGCTGATATCATTTTCTCCATCCGTCCCGCCTCGGAATATGCAATAATGTCCCCACCTGTTTCTCGGCGGCGCAATGATGCCACGCGGAAAGCGTAAAAGATGCGCGATGAAACAATGAATCCGCTTTGAAGGGATAATAGCCTGATGAGTCATAGTATGCGGCTGGTGTTTTTTGCATTCCTGATGCTTTTTTGCGGCTGCACGGAAAAGGGTTCTGATACGCAGCCTATAACAGTCGGCCGTGTAAGCTCTTGGTTGGACAAAAACATATCTGTAGGAATGCATGTTGATGATGTAAAAAAGTTTTTGACCACCGAGAACATCGAGCACAGTTGGGTTGCCAAAGAGTGCAAGATTTACGCTATTTTCAGAGACGTTGAGAAGAGGGGGATGACCACGGCCTCAATTACCACAGAATTTGTTTTTGATCCTGCCATGAAACTAGAGAACTACAAAGTGGAGAAAGTGTTTACAGGGCCTTAGATGTCATCGGAAGGGCAGAGCAAGGACGAGCAGACGCTCGTCCCTCCCGTCCTGCGACTAGGCTTGCGGAGCGACGCCCTCTTCTGTGAACACCGAACGTCGAACGCAGAACGCCCAACGTCGAAGCGGGAAACAAACCATAACTCCTAAATCCTCACTGGCCTACTCCGCGCGCGGCGCGGAAGGTGGCTCGTGGGGACGTTCGCCCTTGTGTCTTCGTGTGAGGTTCCTCAGAAGCGCGCGATGACCTCCCACCGCAAGAAATAGGCGACGGTATCGGAAACATAGTAGTCGCCGGGATCGAGCAGTTCGGCGGTCACATGTCCTGTGAGATCGCCACGCTTGCCGAAGATCTTCCGGAGCAACGGGAAGTCATAACGCGCCATGCCGAACCAGCCGCGGAAATCACCGCTGCCACCGCCCATCCCGTCTTCGGCCGCCGCAAACATCGGGCCTGCATTGAAATTCACCTTGTGGCCGTTCGCAAACGCGGTGCCGACCGTGACGCTCGGGTAGATCAAATTGGACCAGTAGCAGACACCCCTGTCGTGATAAGGGAACATCTCGCTGTATTGCGGCCACCGCGCCCAGAGTGGATTCCATGAGGTGTCGTTATTGTCCGTACCGTGGTTGCGGTCGCCGGAGAGGTAGTAACATGCGAGGGTGGCGAACGGCTTGTGACTTTCGATGGCGGGCTTGTAGGTGAGTCCGGCATAGCCCATGTAGCCTCGGACAGACTTACCGCCATCGCGTTCTCCAGCCTGAGCCGCGCCTTCGAATTCAGCCGAAAGCGTCTCGGTGAGTTTCGGCATCAAACGCGTCCCGAAGGTATGCGTGTCGCGCCCCGGCAGTTTGCGGCCAGCCAGGCGTGCCTTGGTCTCGCGCTTGAACAGATAATAGAGATCGAAAGGAAATTCGTTCCACTCTTTCGATTTAAAATACAGGCCGCCGCCATACTCGTCCATGTCGGTGGCACCCGGCACATTGTAGGTCAAGTCGCGCTCCTTAGGCGCCCTGCCGCTCGTCCCTTTAGGATGGCCCCAACTCAGTTCGTTTTCGGATTTGTTGTAGATTGCCAATAGGTCCAGCGTGTTTTTTTCGTCGATCTTGACGGTGGCCCGGATCGCGTCCATGAACGCCGTGCGCGATCCGTCGCCCTGCGTGCCATCAAGCAACACGCGGCCTGCGCCATAACCGTCTGGCCCCAGAAAGTCCTGACGCCCGATCCTCAGATCAACCCGGTCGTTAAAGAGATCGTAGAGATCGAGGTAGAGGTTATCCACAATGACTTCATCCGGAAACTGGGAGTGGCGACTTTCGCTTGGCTGAAAGTACTCCCGGAACTCGTCGGCGAGGCGCAGGTAGAGACGGAAATCCTCGTTCTTGACTTGGCCCCAGACTCGCGGACGGATACGCAGGTAGCTCTGGTTACCAGAGACCGCGCCATTGGCGTTATACTGCGGCACATTGTCGTGCAGTTCTTGGCGTACGCGAAGATCGGCACCGCCATCCCATTCCAGGCCGCCCTTCTCTGTCTGCACGACTTGCGGAGACTGCGCGCCGCCCGCCGGTGCCGGTGCTGCCTCGCGGGCACACACCGCGCCCGCTAATCCCATACAGACCATCAATCCGAGCACTCTTTTCATAGGTGTCTTCTTCCTTTTTCGTATGAATAACCAGTGGAGCGCAACGCACCTGCGTTTCTCCAAGTAGTAACATCGCGTTTATACTGTATTCGCCGCTCCCCGTCCAGCAGGATTTTTGTATTTTCGTTTTTTCTGGCTTTTGACCGATTTCAACA
>DUPH01000359.1 GCA_012838435.1 Lentisphaerota bacterium
CGGGCGTGTCGGCGTCTGCGCGCATGTGACGCGAGATGAGTTCAACAACCGTATCCGTACCTACGAAATGATGCAGGATGCGGGCTTCGATTACGTCCGCAGCGACTTCGATTGGCATCACTGCCAGAAAGCCAAGAATGGTCCATTTGATTTCTCGCGGTATGATCAAGTCGTTGATGACGCGGCGAAATACGGCATCAAGGTATTGCCGATTTTTCATGGCGTTCCGGGGTGGGCGCAGCCGGTGAATGAGCATCTCACGGAATGGCGCGCATTTATCCGTGAGTCGGCGCGGCATTTCAAAGGGCGGATCCCCGTGGTCGAGATCTGGAACGAGGCCAACATCAGTGCCTTCTGGAAGGATCCGAATCCTGAAAAGTACGCCGAGGTGTTGAAGGTGGCGTATGAGGAGGTAAAGGCCGTCGATCCGACTGTTCTGGTCGCCTTCGGCGGCACGGCGGGGTGTGCGTACGATTTCATTGAGGCGACCATCAAAGCGGGTGCGAAGGACGCCTTTGACATTGTCAATGTCCATCCCTACCGTCACCCGAATCCGCCGGAACCGGGGTTGACGGAGGACCTTAAGAACTTGAAGCAGATGATGGCGCGGAACGGTATTGCCGACCGTCCGATTTGGATTACGGAAATGGGCTGGCCGACACACAGGGCAAGGGTGCCGGAAACGCCGGTCCTTAAGGCGGGGCTCAAAATCGCAAGACCAGACCAGAAGGCTTGGCGCGCGGTGTATGTTGACCTGGGCATACCCGGAGCCACCGCTGCTGAGTTCGCGCGTTCGTTGCAGGAGATATTGCCTGTCGGCTCGACGTGTACCGTGTGTTCGGCTGAGGAACTCAACGCTCGCCTTCCTCGTGGGGAGATTGATCTGGTCGTCTTCCCGTTCGGTGAACGGTATCCTGACGACACGATTGATGCGGTCGTTGACTTTGTGAAAAAAGGCGGAACGCTCGTTCTCTTCGGGGGTTACCCGCTTTACTATCCGATGCGCGGCGGCCAGTATGCCGGTTCCTCAGCACACGGCGCAAGGGAAGGGGCTGCCGCGCGCAACCGTTTGCGCATTGGTGTCGAGGCATGGTGGGACAACAAGGCAATGCCGCAGTCAACGAAGACGTTCCCGTCGGAAGAGGCGAGCACCGTAGGGTTGAAATGCGATCCGGCTGGACTTTCTGCGGATCGGTTTTTCTCTGCACGTCTGCTCCAGCCCGGTGATCAGATGGTTCCGCTGCTGGTCGGCAAGGACAAGAGTGGCGGACCCGCCGTCGGCGCGGCGGCGTATCTCTTCGGCAGCGACATGAAGGGCCGTGTGATCGTGTCCAGCCGTGGGCGATCAGTCGGCACGAGTGACGAATCCCAGCAAGCGAAGTATACGGTCGATGCGATAAAGTCCGCCTTCGCGAATGGTGTTGAAAGGTTCTTCATCTATGAATTTCTCGCGGTCGAAAAAGACCCGTACTATAGCGAACACCACTTTGGCATCGTCCACAAAGACTTTTCGCCAAAGCCTGCCTACTGGGCATGCAGGGAGTATGTGACGGGGAAGAAACGTGGCGACATCGAGGGTGACAAGCAGACCTTTGAGACAGGAGGGAATCCGATTCTGCCCGGATGGTATGCCGATCCGCAGATCCGGCGATACGGAAAAACCTATTGGATTTTCCCGACGATGTCGCTCCCGTTCGAGCAGCAGGTTGCGATGGATGCATTCTCATCGCCGGACCTGAAGGTCTGGACGAAGCACGCGCGGATTTTGACGACGAATGAGGTCACTTGGGCGCGGGGCTGCCTGTGGGCACCCGACGCCCACGAGAAGGACGGCAAGTACTATCTCTTCTTTGGCGCAAACGACGCTTACCCTGTCGGCGGCCGGCGCGAGGACGGTGAGCCGCAACCGGAGCCGGGCATCAGCAAGTACGGTGGTATCGGCGTGGCGGTTGCGGATCGTCCGGAGGGGCCGTACCGCGATTTGATCGGCAAGCCTCTCATCGATCGTTTCTGGAACGGCGCTCAGCCGATCGACCAGTATGTCTTTTGCTACGAAGGCGAGTGGTACATGATCTATGGAGGATGGGGCCGCTGCAATCTCGTCAAGCTGGCACCGGATTTCAAGTCGTTGCAGCCGCTTGATGACGGGAGGATTTGGCGTGACATCACCCCGCAAGATTATGTCGAGGGCTCCGTGATGTTCGAGAGGAAAGGCGTCTGGTACTTCATGTATTCGAGTGGTAGCTGGACAAAGGATTCCTATTGCGTCAACTACAGCGTGTCGTCTTCACCTTTTGGTCCTTTTGAATTCAAGGGACGGATACTTGACTCACAGCGCCCTTTGGCAACTGGCGCGGGACATCATTCCGTGATCAATATTCCCGGTACCGACGATTGGTACATTTGTTACCATCGCCGTCCTATACCATCGCTGTCTGCGCACCACCGTGTGGTTTGCCTCGACCGCATGTACTTCAACGACAAGGGGGACATCATCCCCGTCCGCATGAGCGGAACACCGCAATAAAGTCCGGAAGCAAACCCCCGCCCCTGGTTTTTTGGGGTTGCGTTTTGTGCGTAAACCATGAAAAATGCCTGTCATTACGTGACAACAAGGAAGTGATGCGAATGGAATTGTCTCTGATGATGCGCCAGTTCGAGATATCGGGCCGGCTGGTTACCATCAACCCGACAGGCAGCGGGAACGTTAACGATACCTTTCTGGGTATCTTCCGCAACACCTTTGCGGAGGAACAGGTGATCTTGCAGCGGGTCAACCGCAAGGTCTTTCCGCAGCCCGAGGTGATCATGCGCAACCTGCACCGGCTGACGGCGCATGTGCACGCCAAACTGGAGGCCGAGGCCGAGGCTGGCCGGACAGATCGTGTATGGCAGATGCCGCGTATCGTCAAGACGCGCACCGGCGAAGATTATTTCGTGGACGAGACCGGCGACATCTGGCGCGTGATCACGAAAATCGCGTCGGCCACCGCTTACGACGAGGCGCAGAATGCCGAGCATGCGGCGGAGTGCGGTGCCGTGCTGGGGCATTTCCACTGGCTGGTCTCGGATCTGGATCCCGCAGACATCATCGATCCGCTGCCGGGGTTTCACATCACGCCCAACTATATGGCGCAGTATGACGCAACGCTCCAGAACGAGCCGCTGGCCGAGAAGCGGCTTAATGCGTCGATGGAGGCGCGCCGCATGGCGAAGTTCATCGAAGATCGACGCGGGTTCGCCGGTACGTTGCAGGATGCGTTGCAGAGAGGCGAGTTGTCGCTACGGCTGATGCACGGCGACCCCAAGGTCAACAATATCATGATCGATGATTTCACCGGCAAGGGTACGGCGATGATCGACCTCGACACCGTGAGTCCCGGCCTGATCCACTACGACTTCGGTGACGCCCTGCGCTCAATCTGCAATCCAGCAGGCGAGGAGGAGCAGAACCTCAGCAAGGTGGTGTTTGACCTCGACCTCTGCGCTGCGTTCTGCAAGGGCTACATGAAACACGCCCGCGCGTTCCTGACCGAGGCGGACCGCCACTACCTGTACGACGCGATCCGGTTGATCACGTTTGAACTGGGGCTGCGTTTCTTCCAAGACTATCTGGCCGGCAGCGTCTATTTCAAGATTCGCCAGCCGGAGCAGAATCTCAACCGCGCCCGCGTGCAGTTCCGCCTGTGCGAATCCATTGAGGCGCGCGAACGGGCGATCCGCGAGTTGCTCGCCGCGCTGTGAGCCTCCGCGCCGTGCGCGGAGGCTGGTTTCAGGGTTTCAGGGTTTCAGGGTCTCAGGGTTTCATTGCGCTTCGCGAGCCCAGACCTGTCCCAACTCCTAAATCCTAAATCCTAAATCCTAACTTCAAGTTGCGCCTGCACCTTGGCGTTGCCTTCTGCGACCTTGTCCTTCAGGCCGTCCTTGTAGACGCGGAATTTCTTGCGCAACTCTGGATCGGCAGTGCCGAGGATCTGGACGGCGAGCAGGGCGGCGTTGACCGGGCCCGCGCTGCCGAGCGTCACGGTGGCGACCGGGACACCGGCCGGCATCTGGAGCGTGGCGTAGAGCGCATCAAGACCGTTGAGCGCACCGCCGGCGACCGGAATGCCGATCACCGGGAGGACCGTGTGGGCGGCGAGCACGCCGCCGAGGTGGGCGGCACCGCCGGCCGCCGCGATGATGACCTTGAGGCCGCGCGCTTCGGCGTTGGCCGCGTAATCAGAGGCGAGTTCCGGTGTGCGGTGTGCGGAGATGACGCGCACGTCAAATGCGACATCAAAAGCTTTAAGGGTGTCTGCGGCCTTCTGCACGAGCGGCCAATCCGAATCGCTGCCCATGACGATACCGACGAGAGGTGTGGACATGTGTGAGGTCTCCTGTTGAAAGAACGTTCGGGAATCCCTCCCGAGCGTCGATAGTTGAGTGCTGCAGGTGTGGCACGGGCATCTTGCCCGTGTTTCATACGTGGCACGGGCATCTTGCCCGTGTTTCACATGGAATGGACGCCCATGCCACGAGGGTTATTTCAAGGGTCTTGTCTGTTATCTCCGGTCAAAAGCGCGGTGGGCGATATCCGTGCGATAGTGTACGCCATCAAAGTGAATCTTGGCCGCAGCCTCATAAGCGCGACCCACGGCGGCACGCAGATCGGCACCCAGCGCGGTGACGGCGAGTACGCGTCCGCCTGCGGTAACGATCTGGCCGTCCTTCAACGCGGTGCCCGCGTGGAAGACGATGGCGTTATCTACAGCGGCGGCCTGATCGAGTCCGGAGATGGGGAGACCCTTACGGTAGGATCCAGGGTAGCCGCCGGAGGCCAGGATCACGGTGGCTGCGGCTTCAGGGCGGACCTGCACATGCGCGTCGGTCAGCGTGCCGTCGATGCAGGCTTCGAGCGCGGGGATGAGGTCGCCGCCGATACGGGGCAGCACGGCCTCGGTCTCGGGATCGCCGAAACGCGCGTTGAACTCCAGAACGGAGATGCCCTTGGGGCCGATCATCAGTCCGGCGTAGAGCACGCCCTTGTAAACGATACCGCGCTGGCGCAGTTCGCGCACGACCGGCAGGATGATCCGCTCTTTGATGGTCGGTAACAGATCGGGGGTGACCACCGGCGCCGGCGAGTAGGCTCCCATGCCGCCGGTGTTGGGGCCTTGATCGGCGTTGAAGACACGCTTGTGGTCCTGCGATGGCGGTAGTAGCACCGCGTGCTCGCCATCGATCAGGGCGAGAATCGAGGCCTCCTCGCCTTCCAGAAACTCCTCAATCAGAATCTCTGCGCCAGCCGCGCCAAAGACGGCGTCCACCAGCATCGAGCGGATTGCGTCAGCCGCTTCATCATGGGTTTGGGCGATCACCACGCCCTTGCCTGCGGCGAGACCGTCGGCCTTGATCACTACCGGCAGGGAGAAAGAGGGAAGCGCGGCCACGGCGGAATCGGCGTCTTTAAAAACCAGCGCACGGGCAGTCGGCACGCCAGCGGCGTTCATGATCTCCTTGGCGAAACGCTTGCTGCCCTCCATCTGCGCGGCGGCCTGGCTCGGGCCGAAGACGCGCAGCCCGGCTGCGGTGAAAGCGTCGGTAATGCCAAGGCAGAGCGGCGCTTCAGGGCCGACCACCGTGAGGTCCGGTTGGTGCTCTCGTGCCCATGCCAGCAGGGCCGGGATATCATCGGCCTGGATCGGCAGGTTGCACGCATCAGATGCCGTGCCGGCATTGCCCGGCGCGCAAAAAATCTCAGGGCGGGATGTATCGCGCGCGAGCCGCCACGCAATCGCATGCTCGCGTCCGCCGCCACCAACAACAAGAATTTTCATAGCCATGGCTTGGGATGATAGAAAAACCGGCGCACGATAATCAAGCAGAATACTTCCACCGCGCGCGCGGAATTTTGGTTTCTGGTTCCAGTTTGACAGGGGAAAGCGGTCGTGTCATATTATCTATTCAGTCTGTCATCTGATTATTAACTGAAGGAACGAGGGATGGATCAACTGATAAAAGCAGCAATGAAGTCGTTTGGGCAAATATGGACGCAGAATCCACTCTTGTTTACCCTCGTTGGTCTGATATTGATTTTCACGCCAATTTTTCGAATGCCCGGCGTGAAAGGGTGGTTCGGCGAGATGCTGATGCGCTTGGGGTTTAAGCTGTCTCTGCCCAAAGATGTTTACCGAGTTGTCAACAATGTGACAATCCCCGATGGTCGGGGCGGCACCACGCAGATCGATCACATCGTCGTTTCCCCGTACGGTGTGTTTGTCGTTGAGACAAAACATTACAAAGGCTGGATATTCGGTGGCGAGCACGACCGGCAGTGGACACAGAAGATTCATGGTGGCCACAGCCAGAAATTCCAGAATCCACTATTGCAGAATTATAAGCACACGGAGTGTTTGCGAGAACTGCTCGGTCTGTCCAAAGAGCAGGTCAAGTCCGTCATCGTTTTCACCGGCGAGTGTACGTTGAAGACGCGAGATAAGCTTCCAACGCACGTCACGCATCCGGGTAGTTGTGTCCGCTACATAAGTAGCCACCGAGACATCCTTTTTGATGTGGAGGCTGTGACGGCAGTGGAAGCCGCGATCCGCGAGAATCGCCTTACGCCAGGGTGGAAGACCGCCCGTCAGCACAAAGCATACGTCCAGAGTCTGCGTCCCGCCCAACAGGGACCAGAAACCGTTGAGGACGAAGTTGTCGAAAGTGCGGAAGTGCCAACGTCCGCTGAGCCGCAGCAGACAAGGCAGTGCCCCAAATGCGGGGCCGACATGGTTCTGCGTACGGCAAGACGAGGGGCCAAGGCTGGAAGCCAGTTCTGGGGGTGCAGCAATTATCCGCGCTGTCGTCACGTCCAATAAGATCAGTTGAATGACAGAGCGAGCCGCCCCTGAGGGAGAAGAAGGTGTGTCATACCGCGCTGAAGCCCTCTACATGAGGTCATAGACGGGCGATAGCCAAGAAAAACTTGGTGTTTGAGTTTTTCAGGGCGTTTTTCCGAAAAATTTCGTTTTTTTCCGCTTGTCGGGGGGCCGTCAATTGCGATACACTACCCCGTAACGATTGGGAATAGTTTTTTTTGACGGGGTTCCGCAAGGGATCCGGCATGGAGACGAGCTATGATGTCTACCAAAACAAGGTTGGCGAGAATCGCCGGAG
>DUPH01000360.1 GCA_012838435.1 Lentisphaerota bacterium
CCCAAGCCGCTCTCTGCGGCTCAAGTACAGGCTTCTAAATCGAAGACATCGCGCATCTCGCTGGATGCGGCCATCGGTGTTGCGCCTGCCGAAAGTGTAGGCCCCAAGACGATTCGTCTGAAGCGTCCGTCTGATTTGATGGCTCCGCCCGCAGCTCCCACGGTAGCATCAACACCGTTGGCGCCGGCTTCAGCCCGTAAGACCTCCCGCATTCCGGATTCGGCTCTGCCGGCTGAAGGCGACGGTAGCGCGGGTGTCACCCAAAAGAAGACGCTGAAGATCAAGCGTCCGGGTGGTAAGCCCGACGCTGCGGGTGAAGCAGGGGCGGAAGGCGAAGGATTCCCGGAAGGCGTGCAGATGACGCCCATCAGCCCGCTGGACTTCCCGGCGCAGAAAGAAGAGTCGTCGGTCTTTACGACGATTGCCGCGGTTTGCGCGGTTGCTGCCGCCGTGGTGCTTGTGCTCCTGACCTTCTGTCTGGGCGCGCACGCCGTCGGCCCCGATGCCGGCAAGAATGCTGTGGCGTCGATCAGCGGTCCGGAACTCCCGTGGCCCGGGCGGATTGCCAACTGAGCGTTTTTTAAAGACGCCAAGAGCGCCAAAAGGGGAGGGACGAGCAGACGCTCATCCCTCTCTTTTTTGTTGGGTTCCGCAAGTCTGGCGAGCAGATTTGGAGTGCGTGCGGCAAGCGGTATTCCGCGCGACGCCGCTTTTTGAGCGGTGCGCTCGAAACCTTTTTAAACTCAGTGGGTTCTTGCCTCCCCTCGTGGCATGGGCGTCCCGCCCATGAAACACGGGCAAGATGCCCGTGCCTGGAGTTTGGCCTTTAACTAACACGGGCAAGATGCCCGTGCCACATCTGCAGGTACGGGTTTTTGCAAGAACCTCTCAATCTTCTGCGTTCGACGCCCAGCGTTCTATAAGTCAAGCGCGGGCGGAGGCACCGGGGGCTCGTCATCGTCGTCAGCGCTTCCGTCTGTCGCCAGAGCGCGCTCGACAACGGCAGGCGGCAGGGGCTTGTTGACTTTGGCGCCGAGTTTACGCAGTGCCTCAACACGGCCGACCAAGTTCCCCCGACCGTTCTGCAGACGGGCGAGAGCCAAGTCAAAGCACTGCGCGACATCCCCTAGGTTTTTCTTAGCGGCAGCCATCGCTTCGACGATCAGCGTAACTTGATCGTAGAGACGGCCCGCGCGGTCAGCAATCTGTTCGGCGTGCCGATTCTCGTTCTCGCGCCGCCAGATCTGGGCGATCAACTTGAGCGTGATCATCAGGGTGGATGGTCCGGTGATCACCACGTTGGTTTTGGCCAACTCATAGAGCAGGCCGGGCTCCATCTGTAACGCGGCCTGGTAGGCGGGCTCAAGCGGGATGCACATCAGCACGAAATCGAGCGTGCGGTTGCCGAGCAGCGTGGCGTAGTTTTTGTCGCGCAACTCGTTGATGTGGCGGCGCACCGATTGCACATGCGCCGTGAGCGCGGCACGCCGTTCGTCGTCGTTTGCGGCATTGCACGAACGTTCGTAGGCGGTAAGCGAAACTTTCGCATCCACGATCACCGATTTGTTGCCCGGCAGATGGACCACAAAGTCTGGACGCTGTACCGCGCCGCTTTCGGTGCGCAGCATGGGCTGAGTTTCATACTCGCGGCCGCTCTCCAGTCCGGAGGCTTCCAATAAGCGCTCAACGATCAGTTCACCCCAATCGCCTTGGCGTTTGGCGTCGCCTTTGATAGCACGCGCCAAGTGGTTGGCTTCATCGCTGACCTTGTTGCTTAGCGTTTGGAGTTGACGCACCTGCTCCAGCAGGCGGGCGGATTGCTCGGTACCGTCTTTATGTACCTCGTCGACCCGTTTGCGGAAGCCGTCGAGCTGTTCCCGCAATGGTTGCAGCAGGCTGGAGATGCGTTCACGGTTTTGTTCGGTGAGCGCGCGCCCCTTGTCCTCAAAGATGCGGTTGGCCAGATTTTCAAATTCGGTTTTGAGCTGCGCCTCGGCATCCTGAAGCAGTTGCATCTTCTCGGCGGCGGTACGCCGTTCATGGTCGAGTTCGGCGGTAAGTCGGGCGTTTTCGACCTGCAGTGCCTCTATCCGTTTTGACCGTTCCTGCAGGAGGCGGGCCGTCTCTTGGAAATCGGCCTCGCGTGTTTGCAGACGGATCAGCGCGTC
This sequence comes from Lentisphaerota bacterium, assembly GCA_012838435.1. Classification (GTDB taxonomy): domain Bacteria; phylum Verrucomicrobiota; class Kiritimatiellia; order RFP12; family UBA1067; genus DUPH01. The sequence continues at coordinate 2,169 of DUPH01000360.1, forward strand.
GCGGTCCGGCGCGTCACGACCGGTCCGTACTACCAGCCAAGCGAGCAGCGCGAGCGTCAGGAGCAAAAGAACAAGAAGCGTGTAGAGGAGAATAGCCATGCATACTGGGCCTGCCGGTGACACGGCAAGACCGGGACATTTACTTCAACATGAGTAGCGACCCTCGGGGGAAGAGGAGTATCTCCAGCCGGTGGAAGTCAAACTGGAGGTATCCGCTTACTGTAGGATCACCGTCGTAGCGGAACCTGACCATGTTGTCGCCTGCCTGCAGCAGCCCACGGTTGAGGGGGAGGGTGCTGAGGGTGCCGTTCTGGACCGGAGCGAAACTGGCGAATGTCGTCTGGTTAATATCCACGCTGAACGCATGGGGTGCGCTGGCGCCTCCTTGCCCAATAATGCGCGTGGTGTACTCAAAGGCGTATTTTTCGGCCAGTTCGCGGGAGAGGCTGAAATGCACGTTGACGTTCGTGTCATCGCGGGTGATGGCTCGCTCTAGGTGTTGCCAGTTCGGGTTGGTTACATAAAAATCATCTGGCGCGGAGCTTTCTAATGCGAACTCGGCCTGAGAGCCGTCGTCATAGCCGACCTGCCAGGAACCAGCGAGTTCGAGCCAGTCGAAGATGGCGTAGCTCGCCGGTCCCGAGGCGTATTGAAGCGTCACACTGTTTGTCCCCGCCACCAGAGTGCCGGGGGCGACGTACCAGAAGAGATCCTGGCCGGATGTTACGGTCCGTACGGCATTGGTCACGGTGTTGACGATCAGCCGGAGATCCGCTGACTTTTCGTTTTCCACCTCTTGGGTCCGCAGATGGAAAAAGTAACCGAGAGCCGCCTGCTGCGCGTTCACAAGCAGCTTGATTGTGGCCTCAGGGTGGGTGCCCGAGACCGCGCGCCGCATGGTGTGCCAGGGGGCGCCGGGCTGGTATTCGGCGTCGGCTTCCCACTCGGTCCGCAGATCTCCTGCGCGGTCGTTCTTGAGGCCGATGTGGAAGAGCGGTTGTGGCGAGCCAAACGCCTCGTTGATCTCATCTGTTGAGAGCGCGCGATTCCAGATGGCCAGATGATTGAGCGCGCCGGCAAAGGCCTTGCGTGCGTTGCCGCCCTCGTAAGTGGCTGTGGTAGCCTCGCATCCGATGGTGCAGCCCAACGTACCGATGGCGTTCGTGATGACGGAGGTGGTACGCTTCTGGTACCTGAGCGCCCCGTCTTGCGGCCACAGGTAAAATTCCACGGTATCGGTAGGTTCGGTCGTACTGTTGTCCTTTACGACCAGTGCCACGTCATACCAAATGCCGGGTGTGACGGACGTCGTAGTCATTTGGAGTTCGCTGCTTTTTTGGCTGTAAAACGTCAGGTTTGAAGAGGGGCCGTCTATACCGAAGAGCCATCCAGTATATTGGTTCCACGCCATGCCGATGTTAAAAAGCCAGGCCGTTTTTTGAATTTCTGTGACATACCCATCCCAGCGGAAACGCGTGACGAGGGTGACATCACCCGCGAGATAGAGATTCGACACTCGAAACGTGTTCGGCCAACAGTTGGTCTTGCTGTCGACGGCAGGTTGGAATAGGATCGATTTGCGGCCGTAGTTCTGGCCGCCTGCCGGCGTCACGAGTTCCGGCGTGTCGATCCATTGCGGCCCGCCGGACGGACCGTGAACGGAGGTCGCGTGCTTGCCGGTTACACCTTTGTTCGCTGCGGTGCCCCAGTCGCGCTGGTCGCGGATTTCATCGACATCAGCCTTGTAGTCAGCATTGGGATCGTAATCGAAGTGCCACCATGCGGCACAGTCGTCGTAGACGCCTCCCCGCGCAAAAGCGGCGGCCAAGGTTCCCCACGCGATCAGAAAGATCAGAGAATGAGGTTTTGCTGTCATGCGTTTCTCCTCTGCTTATAGGCGATGCGTCTCGTTCACATCTGCCGCGTAACCAAACCACCAACAGATTGCGAATCAGAGTGTAACAAAAACCTTAGCATCGGAACAATCAATCTTGGATTACGACAGACGGTTTTTGAAGTCTTCGTAACCGAAGGTGCGTACGGTGTGCAGGGTGCCGTCAGGCTCGCGTAACATGATCGAGGGAAGGCGGATGCCGTTGAAGGTGTTGGTCTTGACCATTGTGTAGTGCGCCATGTCTTCGAAGATCACGCGGTCGCCAGTCTGAAGCGGCGTGTCGAACGACCAATCGCCGATGATGTCGCCTGCGAGGCAGGTGGCGCCCGCAAGCCGTACGGTGTGGGCCTTGACACCGGGGGCACAGCCGATGTCGGCTTCCGGGCCGGGGCTGGCCTGACCGCTCCAGGCGGCGTCGCGGAAGACACGGGGACGGTACGGCATCTCCAGCACGTCCGGCATGTGACAGGCACACGAGGCATCGAGAATGGCGATGGACATGTCGTTGTCCACCACATCCAGCACGGTCGCCACGAGCGTGCCGGCGTTGAGGGCGCAGGCCTCGCCGGGTTCGAGGTAGATGGTTTCGATATTCGGATGGCGCGTGCGGAATGCGTTGAGTGTGTCGCACAGCAGATCAAGATCGTAGTCAGACCGCGTGATGTGGTGACCGCCGCCGAAATTGATCCAGGAGAGACGCGGCAACAGGTCGCCGAAGCGTTTTTCGATCGCGGCCAACGTGCGTACGAACGGCGCGGCATTCTGTTCGCACAGGGTGTGCGAGTGCAACCCGGTCACGCCGTGCAACGTTTCGCCGTCAAAGGCCGCGCGGCGCACGCCTAAACGCGAACGCGGCGCACAGGGGTCATAGATTTCGGCCGCGCCTTCGGAGTGTTCCGGATTGATGCGCAGACCGCAGACGACATCGCGTCCGCTTTCGGCTACGACATGCTGGAACAGGCGGAACTGCGCGAAGGAGTTGAGCGTCACATGGTCGGCCAGCGTCACGATCTCGCGCATTTCGGTTTCAGAGAAAGCGGCGGCGAAAGCGTGGACCTCGCCGCCGAAGGTCTCGCGGGCGAGGCGCGCTTCATGCACCGAGCTGGCGCAACAGCCGTCCAACACGCGCCGCATACGGGGAAAGACGCTGAACATCGAAAAGGCTTTCAGCGCAAGCAGGATGCGGCAGCCGGTACGGCGTTTGACTTCGCCCAAGATGGCGAGGTTGCGTTCGAGGGCGGCGGCATCAACGACGAAAGCTGGGGTAGGATGAGGGAACATAGGAGTTAGAAGTTAGGATTTAGGAGTTGGCATTGCTCGGATTCGTTTAACCACAGAGGACACAGAGAGCACAGAGGTTTTTGGGGGCGCATTGCTCGGTTTTTGGAACCGCCAAGACGCTAAGATCGCCAAGGTTTTTTGGGGGCATTGCTCGGGTTTGTTTAACCACGAAACACACGGAATACACGAAAAGACCGTGCTCGGTTTTTTAACCACAGATGGACGCAGATGGACACAGATTTTTTTTGGAGATGGCATTGCTCGGGTTTGTTTCATGGTTAAGAACTGGTTTCATTTTTGACATGATTTCGAAGAGGTCGCTTCGGCGGGGAGGGGCAAGCGTCTGCTTGCCCGCGGACGAGCAGACGCTCGTCTCTCCCCTCCTACGGTCAAAAACAAAAAAGAGAAAATCTGCGCAATCTGCGCAAATCTGCGGATAAAACAGAAATCGCAAGACACGTTGTTGCGGGCGAGGACGCCCGCGCTCCCGACTCTCGGCTCTCCTTTTCTCCAAAAACGCATGATCTTCGCACATCCCTGTCACTAACCGATTACTGAGCGAGATGCATCAAAAATGCGTCGAGCAGCGCCGCCATGAGCGGCAATGTCTTGCGGGTCTGTTCGATCACCCCTTCATGCGACAGGTTCGGGCCGCTGATGCCGGCCGCCATGTTGGTGATGCAACTCAGGCCGGCGGTACGCAGGCCAGCGGCGTTCGCGACCGTGGCTTCGGGCACGGTGGACATACCGACGGCATCGGCGCCCATGCCGGCATAAGCGCGGATCTCGGCCGGAGTTTCATAGACGGGGCCAGAGGTGAAGGCATAGACGCCTTCGCCAAGAGTCGCACCGGTATCGTGCGCGGCTTTGCGCAGCAGGTCGATGAGCGCTGGTGAGTAGATTTGCGATTGATCCGGAAAGCGCGGTCCCCAGCCGGGCATGACCGGTCCGATGAGCGGCGAAATGCCGACCGTATTGATGTGGTCACGGATGATCATCAGGTCGCCGGGGGTGAACGAGGGTGTGATGCTGCCTGCGGCGTTGGTGATCAGCAGGTTGCGGGTGCCCAAGCGGCGCAACAGTTCGACGGGCATTACGACTGGTCCCCAGCCCGCGCCCTCATACCAGTGGCGGCGGCCCATAAAGGCCGCGATGCGCAATCCGTGGCGGTCAAAAAGCAGGAACTCGCCGGCGTGGCCGACGACCGTGCTGGCACCGAGCCCCGGAATCTCACTGTAGGGCAGGCGCAACAGCGGCGTGTCAACGGCCAGTGCCTTGCTCCAACCCGAGCCAAGGATCATGCCGCAGTCCGGCGGCGGTTCGCGGCAGAGATCGGGCAGCGCGGCGGCGGCGGTTTCGAAAAAGTCGGGGGTCATGCGGGTTCCTCCAGATTGATGGTTTCCGGGTTCGTGAAAGTGACGCGGCCCTCGCAGACCGTCAGCACCGGTCGGGCGTGTAGCGTCCAGCCGCCGAACGGTGTGTTACGCGAGAGCGAGCGGAAGGTGTCGGGCGTCACGCGCCATGGCGTTCGCGGGTCGATCACCACGAGATCCGCGAGCACGCCGGGCGCGAGGGAAGGCGCGGGGCAACCTAGCAACGCGGCGGGGCCGGTAGTCCAGCGGGCAACCCACGTCAGTGGGGAGAGGCTCTCTTGGAGAACCATGATTTCCCACGTGACGCCAATCGCAGTTTCGAGGCCGATGACACCGAACGCGGCTTTGAGGAAGCCGCGGGTTTTGGTCGCGGCGGTGTGCGGCGCGTGGTCGGTGGCGAAGAGGCTGAGCGTGCCGTCCAGCACGCCGTCGCGGAGAGCGCGTACGTCCTCATGGTTACCGAGCGGCGGATTCATGCGGTAGTTGCCGTCATCGCCAGGGATATCGTCGGCGGCGATTGCAAGGTGGTGGGGCGAGGCTTCACCGGTGACCGGCAAGCCCTCAGCACGCGCGGCGCGGATGGCCGCCACCGAATCGGCGCACGAGACGTGCTGGATGTGCGTGGCGCAACGGGTTTCGCGGCAGAGCCGGATATCGCGCAGCACGGCCTCGACCTCGGCTTCGGGCGGGAAGAGCGGCAGCCCCAATTGACGCGCAATCGTACTGTCACGGATCACGCCGTTTTTGGCAATCGCCGGTACGACCGCATGATCCATGATCGGCTTGCCGAGCCGCTTGGCGCGCGTCATCGCTTCGCGCATGACCGCATCGTCGGCGACCATTGCGCCGTCATCGGTAAAGGCGGCGGCACCGGCGGCGGCGAGGGCATCGAGGTCGGCGATTTCACGTCCCTGCCGACCCTGAGTAATACAGGCGGAAGGCAGAATCCGGACCGGCAGGTCGTCCTCGACCTGCTCGCGCACCCAAGCGGGCGTGTCGCCAGCGGGCATGGTATTGGGCATGGTCACGACCCGCGTGAATCCGCCGGCCGCAGCTGCGGCCGCACCGGTGCGGCGCGTTTCGGCGGCGGGGGCACCCGGATCGCGGAAATGGACATGGACATCCCAGAAGCCCGGCGCGACCAGCAGGCCGTCGGCATTGATGCGCGGCACGTCTGCGGGGGGAGCGGAGCAGGCGACGATCATCCCGTCGCGCACGTAAAGATCGGCGATTTCATCGCGGTTGCGCGCGTGATCCAGAATCCGCACGTTTTGAAGGTAAAAGGTCGTCATCACGCAACTAGTGTACGGAGTGCGGCAGAGAAATGCAACCGTGCAAGTTTACTTGTATCCTCGTGCCCGAAACTGCGTTCGACAGGGCAAGGCCGGTTTTGTATGGTATGTGTCGTTGGGATCAGGGATGAACAGAAAAGAGAAATTGATCTGTTGGTTGGGCGCGGGCATCGTTCTCGCTGCAGGTCCGGTCTGGGGCGTGATCGGGACTGTCATCGGCATGGTTCTGGCGTTCGTAAATCTTGCCCAGTCCCAGCCGCAACCTGAAGGGCTTGCCGATAACATTCGCTTTGTGCTGTACGCGACAATGGCCGGTTGGGTCGCCTGCCCTATTGGAATCGTGATCGTCATCGTGGCGGTTATCAAGCTTGGTCAGAACAAGCAAAGCGTCGAAAAACCTCAGGACGTGCTCCTGCCGTCGGATAGTGAAAGACCGTGTGCTTTACCGAAGAGATTTCGAGGGCTCTTCTCATGGCTTACCCTGTACGTGATTCCTATGTGTTCGCTCATTCCTGTGATGGCCATCTTCCTCGTCAATCACTTCACATCTCCCCAGTGGAATTCGGTGATTCGCGTTATGTTCGGACAACTGCCCATATACGCAGAGTACTCACACGCCCTGAGAAGTCTGCTTTCCATTCCAATGCTTGGTTTCGCCGTTTTCCTCCTTGTCTTTCTTGTGGAAATGGTTGTTTCGATGTCCACACGCATCTCTATCGGCTTTCATCTCTTCGGTGCTTGGGTGATCGGTTTTATCCCATCCTTCGGGCTTTGGTACTTGCGCTGGGTCAGAATTCGGGTCGAAAACAGAACGCCACTCATGATTGAGACCGGCAGGGCGATAGCCTTCGGCCTCGTCTATGCGCTGATTACGTATCTCGCAACGCGAATGCTCATGAAGGTGTGGGATCAAGAGTGAGTCGGAAGTGGAATGTAGATCCCATTGCGGGAGTAAAATGAGGACTGGGTGGGCGTGGGTGTAAAGCGGTGCCGCGCCCGCGCACAGCGCGACTCTTGTCACCGCACTCCAAATTTTTCTGCCGCGCCACGCACGGCACAACGTTCATCAATCATGTCAATCATGTCGTTTATGCGCCCGCGCAGCGGGAAATCATGTCTAAAAAAACGGTATCCCATCTTCACCTTCAGGGGCTCAAGACTCGCTTGACTATGCAGGGCGGTTTGGGCATGCTTGGCGGTGTGAAAGCAATCGTCATAGGATTGGTGGGGGTGTTGGCGGGGAGCTGTTTGGCCGCTGAAGAGGCGTGGACGATGTTTCGCGGGCCGCGCGGCGATGGTTCAGTTGTTAGCCGCGAGTTGCCTTTGCACTGGAGCGAGACCAATAACGTCCGCTGGAAGACGGCGATTCCGGACTCCGGCTGGTCGACGCCTGTCGTGATGGAGGGACGCATCTGGCTGACCAGCGCCACGCACGACGGGCATCTGTTTTCCGCCTATTGCGTGGAGGCTGAAACCGGACGCATTCTGCACACGTTGCCGCTTTTCCGCTGCGATGCGCCGGAACCGCTTGGCAATAACGTCAATGGTTACGCTTCGCCCTCGCCGGCGATTGAATCCGGTCGGGTCTATGTCAATTTCGGTAGCTACGGTACGGCGTGTCTGGATGCCGCGAGCGGGGAGGTGCTTTGGAAACGCGAAGACCTGACCTGCCGCCACTACCGCGGACCGGGTTCGTCAATGCTACTTTACCGTAATCTGCTTATCCTCACTTTTGACGGCGTCGATCAGCAGTACCTCATCGCGCTGGACACACGTACCGGCAAGACGGTCTGGCGCACTGATCGCGTGATCGAGTGGAAGGATCTCGACGCGAACGGCAAGCCCAAGCGCGAGGGGGATTTCCGCAAAGGGTTCGCCACGCCCATCGTCATCGAGGTGAACGGACGCCAGCAGATGATCAGCCCGGCCTCCACCGCGCTCTTTGCCTATGCGCCAGAGGATGGACGGGAGCTTTGGCGTGTGACGCACACATCGCATACGTCGGTGGTGAGTCCGATCTATGCCAACGGTCTGGTGGTGGTGGCTACCGGGCTCGGGGTACCCGAGATGATCGGAGTACGTCCAGACGGTCGCGGCGACGTGACTGCCAGTCATGTCGCTTGGCGTGTCAGCGGCAAAGATGTGCCGCTTACGGCCTCGCCGGTGGCATACGGCGGACTGGGCTACATGGTTTCGGACTATGGTGCCCTGACCTGTTTCGAAATCGCATCCGGCAAGGCCGTCTGGCGGCAGATGGTCGGCGGCAACTATCAGGCTTCGCTGTTGTGCAGTGGCGACCGCATTTATTGTTTCGGTGTTTCCGGCAAGACCACGGTCCTGCGAGCGGGGCGCCGGACCTTTGAGATGCTGGCCGACAACCGATTGAAAACCGGATTCATGGCCTCACCGGCTGTGGTTGCCAACGATCTCATTCTGCGTTCCAAGACGCACCTCTACCGGATCGGCGAACGTTGAGCGGTTGAAACTTAATCGGTCAGTGACAGGGGGTACTGCTCTGTTTTTTCTCACACAAAGGCACGAAGGGCACGAAGGATTTTTGGGAGCATGGCTCGGCTTTTTTCTCTCACAGAGGCACAGAGAACACGGAGGTTTTTTGGGAACAGCGTGCTCCCAGACAAACTAATGCGAATCAATTATTACCGTAGCCATGCCCTTTAGTGTCGCTGTACAAATGAAACAAAGCACTAGGTGTGGCGACTAAGTGTATTCGACAGTGTGCCCGCGCACGGCGCGGAGAGAAAGCGGTGCCGCGACCCGCGCACAGCGCGGCTCTTGTCACCGCACTCCAGATTTCGCCGCCACGCCGCGCACGGCACAATAATCATGTTAATCATGTCAAATAGGATTTGGGATTTTTTGCAGGACTATTGGGTTTTGAGGCCACTCAACAGAAAGCCGCGGAAGGTGCGGCGGGCAGGGTCGGGATGGCCCTTGGCCGGTTGTCCGTCTACCAGTTGCGTGCCGTCGTCGCTGAGTATCAGGATGTCGGCGACGCCGTTATGCTCGATCGCGATCAAGCCTTCGGGCGTGGTGTCGGACGGAAAGCGGATGGGGCGCAGGACGGGCGGCGTGTCGCTCCGCCCGTTCCACGTGTAAAGGCGCGCTTCGCCGCCACTCAGCGCCGAACCCGACATGATGAGGAAGCCGTCCGCCGTGCGGATCATGGCGCGGATGCCGTTGCCGCCGAGATTCAGCAGTATCGGTGCGCCGAAACGTGGCGGCTGGCCGTTGACCGTCTCGGCCGGATTTTCGAGCGGGGCGAGCAATGCGGCACCGCCGGGCACGGGCGAGCGGAAGCCGATCAGCAGTCCGCCGCTTTCGGTTGCGCAGAGCGCTTCGATATTGAGACTGCCCGGAGTTTTGGGCGGTTTGAGCGCGGCGGCGGTCAGGCCGAAGGCTGCGTAGCGAGGATCGCGGTCAAGCGCCTCCAGCAGTGTGGTTACGGGGTTGCCGACCGGCTCGAAGCGCGGCTGGCCTTTTTCTAGGCGAATGCGCGTTGCGAAGAAGCGCTTGCGATTGGGCCGCGCCTTGCCTTGCTTGTTGGGGGCATGCGAGGTGATCCAGTAGATCGTGTCAGCGATACGGGCCGAACCTTCGATGTCCATCTCTGGCGATTTCTTTTCCAATGCCATATACGGACTGAGGTCCCACGCCGTGATCGGTGCGCCGCCGTCCGGCAGGCGGTAGACGCGCAGCAGGTTGTCCTCGTCATTGGCTACGACGATCAAGTCATGGCCCACGCTTTCACCTGCTGAGGCATCGGCCATGTGCGTGAAGTGGATCGGTGCGGTATTCACCCGCGTAGAGGTTAGACAGGCAAGCAGGCTCACGGTGATTAGACGCATTCGGTCTTGTCCTTGTAGAGCAGACAGTTGGAACGCGCGCGTTCAAACGCACGCCGGGACTTGCGCCACTCGCTGAAGATCGCGGACGGCGGCGTATCTGCTAGCAGTTGTTGGCGCGTGCGGTCGGTGCCGTAGAGCTTGTCAAACCAGTTGGGGCGCACGCCTTTGTGACGCCACACGCGCGCCTTGCCGTACTCCTCTGCGAGCGCGTGCAGCAAAAGCAGGGAAACCTCGGCAGGTCGTGCGCGCACGGGGTCGGTGACGGTCAGGCGTACGCCGTCGAACTCCCGGCCGGCGTGGGTGCCTGTGCCTGCGGTATAACGGTGAGGGTGGAGCGTCATGCCGGGCAGTGGCCGACGCGCCATGCGTTGGCAAAAGGCTTCGGCCCGCAACCAAGGTGCGCCCAGCACGCGGAAGGCGAGGTTGGTATTCCGGCCGCAGTCGATACCCGGCAGGGCTTCCGTGAAAACCGTGGCTGCGTAGGTCATCGCGCTCTCCCACGTCTTGATGCCCGGCGAGGGAGGGAGGAAGGCGGGACGCGAGCCGTCCCACGCGGCGTCGTCGCGTTGCCACTCCGCCATCGGCACTACTTGCAGGTTTAGGTCCAGCTTAAGCGTTTGGCGCAGCCAGAGCGCGGTTTCGGCCGGCGTCATACCGTAGACCAGCGGCAGGGGGCAGGGAGCGACGAAACTGGCGAAGCGCGGGTCGAGCATCGGTCCGTCCACCGCGTGCGGCAGCGGGATCGGACGATCGGTCACGACCACCTCCACCTGCGCGGCTGCGCATGCCTCCAGCATGTTGCGCAGTGTGGCGAGATAGGTGTAGCAGCGCACGCCCAAGTCCTGCAAATCGCAGACCATCACATCGATGCCCTCCAGCATCTCGGGTGTGGGCGCGCTGCGTTCGCCGTAGAGCGCGTAAACCGGGATGTCCCAGTCTGGGTGACGTCGGGAAAAGGTGTGTTCACCCGCGCTGGCCTGTCCGAAGAAACCGTGTTCCGGTCCGTAGAGGGCTGTCAGGCGCGAGCCGAGGGCACGGTGCAGGAGTTGGGCTGAAGTCGCACCGTTCGCCGTCAGCGCGGCCTGGTGGCTGAGCAGGCCCACGCGGCGGTTGCGCAGCAGATCGAAGCGTTTGGCGCTCAGGACATCGATACCTGTGATCATCGTTCTTTGTCTCCTTGGCGCAGGCGGCGCGAGAGCACGGCGAGGCTGGCTGCAAGGTCCTCACGTTTGACCGTGACCTCTGGGGGCACGATGATTTGCACCGGCGTGAAATTCCAGATGCCGCGCACGCCGCCCGCGATCAAGGCGTCGGCTACGCTTTGCGCTTGGTCGGCCGGAACCGTGAGGATGCCCAACTCGACCTTCAGGCGGCGCACGGTTTCGGTGATCTGCGAAGCAGGATAGACCGGGATGCCGGCGATCAGGTTACGCCGTTTTGGGGCGACATCAAACGCGGCGAGGATCTTGAAGCCGTGTTCGCGGAATCCCGGATAGCCCAGCAGCGCCGAACCCAAGCGACCCGCGCCAGCCAGCACCGCTTCAGTGGGCGCGTCCCATCCGAGATAATTCTCGATGGCGTCGATAATCTCGATCAACGGGAAGCCGAGGCGCGGTTTGCCGCGCACGCCGGTTTGCGACAGGTCTTTGCGGACCACGATCGGATCCAGCGACAGCGTCTTGGCGACGACCGCGCCTGACGCATAGATGTCGCCACGGTCTGCCATCTCGCGCAGCACGCGCAGATACAGGGGGAGCCGCTTGACCATCCGGTCGCCGATCTCATTTTTTTGCGCCCTGCTCATGGAGCATCCTTGTGTTGTGCGGTTCTTCACGATTCAAAAACGTCCACATGTTAGCGAATTCCCGCACAACTAGGAAACAGAAACCGCAAATGCCGCCCTTGTCGGTCCGTCTTTGGAATTGGTATGATGCCGGAAAAGGGGTGACTGATGAAAAAAGTGTTGGTCGGTTGTGCGATGGCGGTGTTGGTGGGATACGCTCAGGAGCCTCTGTCCGTCACGGTGCGGGCAGATAGGCCGGGGCATGCGATTCCGCGAACGCTCTACGGCATCTTTTTTGAGGACATCAATTATGCGGCTGATGGTGGCCTCTATCCTGAGTTGATCGCGAACCGGGGATTCGACTGGCGTACGCAGGGACCTGAAGGATGGTCGCGTGAATGGCGCGACGGGGCGATGGGGAGGGTGTCGCTGCAGGGGGCCGATCCGGTGCATCCCAACACCTTCCAGTATCTGCGTATCGAGTGTTACGCGCCAGGCCAAGGCGCGGGCGTCGCCAATGACGGCTTCGGCGGCATCGCGGTGCAGCAGGGCAAAACGTATGCGCTCTCCTTCTACGCGCGTCGGCACGCCGACTATGCGGGCGGGCTCACCGTGCAACTGGAAGATGCGCAGCGGCAGTCGCTGGCTGCGTTCCGTATCGCGAAGGAGGCTTGGAAGACGACGTGTCCAGATGGGTGGATCGCTTCGCCGCTGGACTCGCCGCCGCCTGCGCCTTGGGCGCGTTACGAGGCGCTCTTCACGCCGACCGCGACGGTGACGAACGCGCGGCTCGTGGTGTTGCTCGATGCGCGCGGTACCGTGGATCTCGATCTGGTTTCGCTTTTCCCGCAAGACACCTACAAGGGCCGCAAGAACGGACTCCGCAAAGACCTGATGGAGATGCTGGCAGAGTTGAAACCCGCGACCCTGCGCTTCCCTGGCGGCTGTCTAGTGGAAGGACGTAGCTTTGAGACACAGTATCACTGGAAACGCACGGTCGGACCGCTGGAACGCCGCGCGGTGAACCACAACCTCTGGGGGTACTGGCAGAGCCACGGACTGGGCTATTACGAATACTTTCAAATGGCCGAGGATCTCGGCGCCGAGCCACTACCGATCTTGGCCGCGGGCTTGACCTGTCAGTTCCGCAAGCCGACGGAGTATCTGCCGCTCGACAGCCTTGATCTGGTGATCCGCGACGCTCTCGACCTGATCGAGTTTGCCAACGGCGCACCGGACACACCGTGGGGTCGCGTACGCGCCGAGATGGGCCATCCCGCGCCCTTCAATCTCAAGTATCTGGGGATCGGCAATGAGAACTGGGATCATCCGTTCCTCGATCGCTACGAGATCATCGCCAAGGCGCTCAAGGCCAAACACCCCGAGATCACGCTTATCTCCTCTGCCGGTGCAGCCCCCGAGGGACCGACATTCGAGTTGGCGTGGAACCGGTTGACGGAGATGAAGGCCGAACTGGTGGACGAGCACTACTACAAGCCGCCGGAGTGGTTTCTGGCTCAGGCAACGCGCTACGACCGCTATGACCGTAACGGCCCGAAGGTCTATGTCGGCGAATACGCCTGCCATACGCGTGACCGCAAGAACAACCTGCTCGCCGCGCTGTGTGAAGCGGCCGCGATGACCGGATTTGAGCGTAACTCGGATGTGGTGTGTATGGCGGCCTATGCGCCGCTCTTCAACAAGATCGGTAGCAAGCAGTGGGGCATCGATCTCATTTGGTTCGACAACACGCGCGTCTTTGGCACGCCTTCATATTACGTGCAGAAATTGTTTATGAACAACCTGCCGGATGTGCTGCTGCCTGTAGAAGTGCCGGACAATCTCGCGCCGCTACCGCCGACGGGGACGATCGGGCTGCACACATGGGAGACGGCTGCCGAATTTAAGGACATCCGCGTCACGCGCGGCGGCGAGACCCTCTACACCTTTGATCCGAAGGCGGGCACGAGGGGCTGGTCGAAGCCCAAGGAGGGCGTGTGGTCGGTCAAGGATGGTGTGTTGCGTCAATCCGATGCGACGGTACGGGAGACCGTTATCAGTTTCATCGCGGGCGCGTCGTGGGAGAACTACACGCTCGAACTCAACGCCCGCAAATTATCGGGCAAGGAGGGTTTTATCATCCGCGCCCGCGACCAACGCGATAAGATGATTCATCTGAACCTCGGTGGTTGGGGCAACAAGGAACACGGCATCGAACAGAACGGACAGAATCGGATTATCTGCCAGCCCGGATCGATTGAGACCGGACGCTGGTATGCGATCAAGATCCAGCTTGAGGGCGAACGTGTTCGCGCTTGGCTTGACGGCCAGCCGCTCTTTGACCGGCTGCTGCCGAACGGACAGACGGCGCGCGCTTATCTCGTGGCCGGCTATGACAGGACGGCGGGCGAGATCGTGGTGAAGGGCGTCAATCCGCACAACGCGCCGGTGACGCTCGCGCTCAATTTGGCAGGCGCGAATGTGCAGGCGCAGAAGGCGCGGCGCATCACGCTGGCCGGTCGGCCGGACGATGTCAATACGATGGAGGAGCCGCGCAAGATCGCGCCGCAAGAGGACACGCTTGACATTCCGGGTGCAGGTTCGCAGGTGACACTTCCCGCGTATTCGTTCACGATTCTCAGGATCAAGGCAGGGCAGGGGACAGAGTGAGCAGCGACGGCATGGACGACATCATGAAAGCGCTGATTGCAATTCGGGAAAGGCGACGGTAAAAAACGTGTATTGCTTTTCGGCGGGTATTCGATTTTAATGGGTAGGTAAAAGTGATGGCAGGAGCTCCTGCCAGTAAAACGAGAAAAGGGGCACAAACACATGAAGCATCTGTTAGTAGCATACGCGGTTACGCTGGCGGGCGTCTGGACGATGCACGCGGACGGACCGGCTCTCGAGGAAGGTTTCGTCTCGCTGTTCAACGGCAAGGATTTGACCGGATGGGTCGGCGCGACCGACGGGTACAATGTGGAGAACGGAATTCTCTACTGTAATCCGAAAAAGGGTGGCAAGCTGATGTCCGCCAAGGAGTACGACAACTTCATTCTGCGTTTCGAATTTCTGCTGTACACCAACTCCAATAACGGGCTGGCCGTTCGTGCGCCGTTGGGGGGGGATGCGGCCTACAACGCGATGGAATTGCAGATTCTTGATGATTCGGGACCGCAGTACACCAAGCTGCAACCGTATCAGTACCACGGCTCGATCTATGGCGTGGTGCCAGCCAAACGCGGTTTCCAGAAAAAGGTCGGCCAGTGGAATGTTCAGGAGGTCCGCGCGATTGGATCAAGAATCACGGTGATCCTGAACGGCGAGGTGATTGTGGATGCCGATCTCTCCACCATCACAGAGACGATGGACAAGAGGCCGCATCCCGGCCTGCACAATGCCAAGGGGCATATCGGCTGGCTGGGACACGGTACACGCGTGGACTGGCGCAATATCCGTATCAAAGAGGTCCCGGCTGATTACAAGGTGGTGAAGCCGACCGACAATACGCCGCCGCCCGGATTCACCGCACTGTTCAATGGCAAGGACCTGACGAACTGGAAGGGCGTGACCCGCGCTGAGAAGTTTGACAATCCGATCGTCCGTCAGAAGGCTTCGCCCGAGAAGCGCGCCGAGATGCAGGTGAAGGCCGACGAGGAGATGCGCAAGAGCTGGCATGTGCGCGATGGCGGCACGCTCTACTTTGACGGCAAAGGGTATAGCCTGGCCACGGCCAAGGACTACGGCGATTTCGAGATGTGGGTTGACTGGCGGCTGTTGACCGTGCGCGGCGACAGCGGACTCTACCTGCGCGGTTCGCCGCAAGTGCAAATCTGGGATCCGCACAACCAGTGGAACATCGGCTCCGGCGGTCTGTACAACAACAAGAATAATCCGAGCAAGGCGCTCGCGATTGCCGACCGTCAGATCGGCGACTGGAACACCTTCTACATCAAGATGGTCGGCGACAAGGTGACGGTCAAGTTGAACGATGTGCTGGTCGTGGACAACACGGTCTTGGAGAACTACTGGGATCGCAATCAGCCGATCTTCCCCAAGGAGCAGATCGAGTTGCAGTGCCACGGCGATCCGATTGAGTTCAAGAACATCTACATCCGCGAACTCTAAGTTCAACGGAGATCGGCGGCGGCCGGTGCGGGGCGGTCAGAGAAAGTGACGCGCCACGAGACCGAGCCGCCGCTTCCACTGATAAAGGCAAAGCGTACGAGCCCTTTTTCAGCCACCGGCTCGTACAGTGTTGTCATCGGGGCGTCCGGCGTGTTGGGGTTGGCGTAGGCGTCATCCGGGCGCATCGCAACGCCATCGCCGGGCGCGATGACCAGCTCATAACCGTTGGCACCGGTGATGCCGGCGGATTCTACTACGAAGCCGCGCGCGGGATGCCCCGGCGCGGCGGCATCGTTTGTGTAGGTGAGGATGCATAGCTCATAACGGTCGCCAGCGACTGTTTCGCTGACCCCTGAGAGGGTGCGTGTGGTGGCATCCCAACGCTCGGTAGTGACATCAAGCAGTCCTTGTTTGATGTGGCGCGAGGTGGCGATGAGTTGCGGGCGGTCGAGCACCGGACGCACGGTCAGCACGGTACTGCCCTGCGGCTGAAGTGTGTGGACGAGGCGGCCTTGAAAGGGCGGGGTGAGCGCGTTGCGCCAGAGGTCGAACGCGATGTAGGTGCCCGCTTCAGGCAGTCCCAACGCAACAAGAGGCACGTCGAAGCGCTTCTCCGTGTTCTCCCAGTTGAAGAGGCCGACCACAACGCGGCGCGGGAGACGGTCCGTCGCGTGACTGACAACAGGCCAGATGCCGGGTGTACGATTCGCGACGAGATCCGCCTGACGCGATACGATAGTGGTATCGGCGGCGAATCCGAGCAACGCCGCGCCGGCAAGCAAAGCGCAAGCCACAGCCCTCCAGATCGAGGTTTCTGGTGAAAAGTCGGCCATGGCCTCTACCGTAGCATTATCAGTGTACCTGCCGCATAGATCAGCGCTAGGTTGTTGCCGTCGCGGGCGAGTTGCCAATACTTGTCGTTATTCAGTGTCGTAAGGTCGAGGTCGGGCATTCCCGTGATACCGCCTGTCGTCCTCACCAAGACGTGCGTCTTGGTCGCGAGCGATGCCTCGCCCGACACGCTCACAACCGCGCCGTCCGCGAATGACAGTGCGCCATTCAGCGTCATGACCGCGTTGGTAGCGAGGTCGTCCGCAGGCAGCATCCAAGTCGAACCCACCGTGAGGTTCGCACCCTTCAGTTCGCCGCCCAGTCCCGTCAGCGTGGCAGGAGTGAATGTGAGCAGGGTGCCGCAGGTGTTGTCCAAGACCGCGCCGGCGCCCAGCGTCAGGTCGGCCGCCAGCGGCAGCGCCTTCGCATCTGCCACGGCCAGCGTGCCCGCCTGCACTACGGTGGGGCCGTCGAGTTGGTTGGTACACGCGAGCGTGAGCGTGCCCGCGCCTTTCTTCGTGATGCCACCCGCAGTCTGGTCCGCCGCTGTGAGGACGGCCGTGAACGTGGTATTGGTGGTGCGGTCGCCCGAGGGGATCATCACCGTAGGTGCACTCGTATAGCCCCAACCCGCGCAGGTCACGACAACGCCCGTGACGGAGAGCGTTTGCGGGTTGTAGAGCGCGAATGCCGTCGCGCCTGTACCGCCGCCGCCCGTGATGCGCACGTCGGGCGAACCGACATAGCCGGTCTTGTCCATGTCTGACGGCAATGTGATTGAGGCGACGCCGCGCCCTTCCGGTCGCAGCAGTCCCGAGTTGAGCGTGACGTTCTTTCCGGCCGTGTCCACGCCGATGCCGCCTGGGAACACGGTCACGCGCTCCACCAGCGAGTCGCCTACGCCGAATGGGGCGGTGGTGTCTTGCGTGGCCTTCCACGTGCCGCCGTTGAAGTTCAGATAGGTATGCGTATTGTTCTTGTCCTTGCGGTTGGTGAGGTAACGGGTGCTCCACTCAATCTTCGGTGTCTCGATCACGCCCGCGTTGAGATTCGCGACGGACGTGAAATCATTCGTGCGCTCGTTCAACGCTAGGCTCCCGCTGAGTGTCATGTACGCATCGCCGCCCGCCATCGTGAAGGTGGCCATGCCTCCTCCTCCTGGATTGCCGTAGAACTGGTTGCCGACAGTGAGCACACTACCGCGCACCTCGCCACCCGCCATCAGGAAGGACGACCAGCCGCCACGCCCGACGCACATGCTTGCGAATTCACAGACACCGCCCCGCTGCTCGAAGACGCCTGTCGAGGCGATGTCGTGTCCCAGCCCGAACCAGTTGCGGAGTGCGTAGTGCCCGCCATAGAGTCCGTAGTAGCCGTACGAATCCTGCGCCCGCCCCAGATAGGTGTCATGACCGCCGTCGGTGGTGTTGTAGACCTCGCCGCCGAACTGATGGACGGCACCTTTTTCGGAAACGTCATAGCCTACAGTGACCTTGTTCGTGAACACCGCGCCCTTCTGGATCTCGAAAATGGCGCCTTGCTTCCCGCGTTCGCCGATGAAGAGGGACACGCCCACCTTCCCTGAATACGCCATGGGGCCGATGATCGTCGATCCACTTTTCATGACAAGGCGCGTCGGTGCCGTGAGCACCAAACCGTCGATGGTTGACGACCCCAATCCGCCCACCCGGTGCCATGCGCCTGCAGCGTTCTCGTTCACGTCCCACGAATAAAGGGTGCCGGCATCGTCGAGAATCAGTGTGCCGGCAATGGCCCGAAGATTTTTCATGTAGCGTGTACGGTTGCCCGTCAATGTCAACGTGCCGCCCCAGTTCTGGATCTTTGTAGAGGCATCATTCGGCACGGTTCCGGCGAACGACAGGCTCCCCGCGCCACCGTGCGCGAGGAAGGGACCGGAGAACGCTGTCGCCGCGTCCCATTCGGTCGTCACGCCCGCATCCGTCCAGGCCAGAACGCGTCCGCCGCCGTCGCTTGCGTACGTCACAGCCGAAACGGCTGCATTGTAGCTCGCCGCGTCCCAGCCGCCCTCACCCACAGGCAAACGCAGCGTGGCCGATCCCGAGCTCAGGGTGACCTTCGACGTCTGGTCGTAATCGGGCAGCGTCTGCGGCGTTTCGGCCCTCAAGACGCCGCTTGCAATCGCCACCTGCCCGGTGAACGTGTTCGCTGTATTATTCAACACGACCTCAAGGCGCGTCCCGCTCACGGTCATCTTGCCCGGACCAGAAATGGGCCCCGTGATCTTGAAGGAGTGGTCGGCCGTGGCGTTTTGCTGATAGAACGCTGTCGGCCCCGCGAAAACGACCGGTCCCTGCAGCGTGTTTCGTCCCCCGCTGGTCCATGTTCCATTTGCGCTCGCCGATGCATTGTTCGTGAACACGGTTGTCCAGACAAGCTGGTGATCGCCGCTCCAGAAGTTCAGTTGGTTTCCGTCAACCAGAAACCGTCCATCCGCTCCCCCGGCACACGTCATTGGATTTTGAACAGTCGTCCATCTCTTTAGATGTAGCGTGCCGGCGCTTTTGTTCTGAAGGCCGGTGAACGCGATGGTTCCGTCGCCGTCGATCATGAGTGTGTGCCCTTTTAGATCCGTGTTATTGAGACCGTAACGAAACTTGACTGTTCGTACGGTTGCGTCAGCGGCAAGTTCGATGTAATACATCCAGGAGTCGTTGTTTGCCCAAGAGGCCGACGATATGCCGTTACACACAAGCGCACCCGTCCCCCCCCGGACCACTGCCCGACAAGACGGCCCGACGCGGGATATGTCGGAAAGATTGATTTACGCACGGCTGCTCGGTGTAGAGCTGCGCGCCGTCTTCCACCGTGATCGGGTGCCCTGTGGCGGCCTGGTCGGAACCGCCCTCGGGCAATCCGAGCGCACACTGGTGGCACATCTTGAGAATGCCGGCGTGGATGGTGGTAGGGCCGGTATAAGACTGGTTGTTGTTCGTGATGACAAGCGTGCCGTAGCCGTACTTGTGGAGGGCGGTGGTGGAGTCGGTGAGAAGTTCGTCATACTGAAGCGTGTCACCACCTTTCACGTTGAATGTAATCACGGTGCCGTTTGTGACGACTTCCGTCACCGGTACATCCTGAGCTCGCGCCGTGCCGATACTCAACCCCGTGCACAGCGACCAGAGGACACCGCAGGCTATGATGTCCCGCATCCGTTTCACGTTTCGCGCGACGCACATTTTTCCTGCTTCCGATCTTCCACACAGAACGGTCTTTTTCATAGCCGTGGCTCTCCTGTCTGCGTATTCCTGAGTTTAACGTTCAAGATTCTCCTGTCTCAATGGCGATAGAATTGTAGCCGATATGTCCAAGACTGCCAATAGCCTTCAGGACATGACACCGCGTCCCTTTTATGGTAATTTTGCGTAATCCATGACACGCCAGTATCTATCGGCACCACCACAGGTCGCTTTACTGTTCGAGACCAACGAGCAGGCACACCGCGATATTTTGCGCGGAGTGTTGCGGTATGAGCAGATCCACGGTCCATGGAGCCTGCATGTGGCCGAGGGACGCGCGGGCGAGCAGCGACTGCCGGCGCTGAAAGGCTGGAACGGCTCCGGCATGATCGGCGTGATCCAAAACCGCGCATACGCTGAGGCCGTGCTGGCCGCCGACGTGCCGGCTGTGTTGATTGATCCGCTGGATGCGGTGCAATTGCCCGATGGCCTGTTGCAGCGTCACAGCGTGTTCGCTTCGGACCTGCGCGCGATCGGAGAGTTGGCTGCCGACTACTACTTGGAACGTGGCTTTACGTACTTCGGGTTTGTCGGCGAGATTCACGATATCAACTGGTCGCGCGAGCGTGGTGCGGCGTTTGCCGCGCGTGTGCATGCCGTCGGCCATCAGTGTGAGATGTACGGTCCGCTGACGGCGCATGAGCGTCAGGACTGGAGCCGCGAGCGTCAACGCCTCTGTACTTGGCTGACCGCATTGCCCAAGCCGGCCGCCGTGTTCGTGGCGATGGATGTGCGTGGGCGTCAGGTATTGGACGCCTGTCGTATGGCCGGTCTGCGCGTGCCGCACGAGGTGGCAGTATTGGCGGTAGATAACGATGAATTGATCTGCGGGTCCACGATGCCGCCGCTTTCAAGTATCGCGCTGGATACCGACCGTATGGGGTTTGAGGCGGCGCGATTGCTGGACCAGTTGATGCGGCGTGCGCGGGGGAGACGTCCGCGTCGCGTGGAGCGCGTGTTTCCGCCTCTCAAGGTGGTGACGCGACGTTCGACCGAAACGATCCCGATCGCTGACCCGGTAGTGGCGCGCGCGCTGGAGTACATCTGGCTGAATGCGCAGAACCCGGTGGGAGTTCCCGAGATCGTGCAACACTCAGGCGTGTCGCGCCGGTCGCTGGAGATGCGGTTCCGGGCGTGTGTCGGCGTTACGTTGCAAGACGAACTGCAACGAACGCGCCTAAAGCGGGTACGCGCGCTGTTGGCCGAGACAAACCACTCGGTGCGGGCCATCGCACACGCCTGCGGTTTTACCAGCGCGAGTTATCTTGGCAAGGTGTTCCGACGCACCTTCGGCATGACGATGACGCAGTACCGGGCGCAGCGCTGAATAGCACGATGACTTTTAACCATGAAACACCTGAAACTTCATGAAAATCAGGGGCTATCGCTGGGCGGTTTGCTCAAGCGGCTCGTCTGAAAACCAAAGAGCGCTTTGCAAGTTCAATTGCTCTTTCTAGGTTTGAAGCCAGTGTTTCCCTTGGGACCGCCGCTGCTCTTGAAACGACCACCCTTGAAACCACCGCTCCGCGGCTTGCGTTTGTCACCAAGGTGCGGTCGGAAAGGCCGCGCGGGGCGGTCGCCACGCATGTCGTCATCACGCGGCGGACGCTCGCGGTCAGCGGGCCTGGTGTCGGCGGGCCGACGTTCGCCTTTTTGTTCATGGCGTTTCGAACGCTTCTGGAGGGGTTTGTCGTACCAGCGCGGCGCATCGTCGGCTTGCACGGCGTTTTCCCGATGCGGAGCAGGCGCGGGTTTGCGCGCTTTGTCCGGACGGGATGCCGCATCACGCTCGCTGGTGTGCGGCACGTCATCGGGCCTGCGCCGGAAGTCGGGTTGCGCGCGTCCTTGGAAGCGCGGCGGTCGCCCGCGGCGATCCGGACGGCGCGACGCATCAGGACGATCCTTTTTCGATTTCATCCAAGAGGGCTGCGGCAGGCTGTCTGCTCCGCCCTTGCCGGCGGCGCGTTCCGCACGCTCGGAATGAAATTCATGCGCGGTGTCGATCGGAATCTCTTTGCGGATCATGCGTTCGATCGCGCGCAACAGGCCGCGTTCTTCTGCGCTTACGAAAGAGTAGGCGACACCCTCGGCACCGGCGCGCGCTGTACGGCCGATGCGATGGATATAGGATTCCGTTTCCTCGGGAAGATCAAAGTTTACGACATGCGTGATGCCGTCCACATCGATACCGCGCGAAGCGATGTCGGTCGCCACCAGCACGCGCACGCGCCCCTTGCGGAACGCCTCCAGCGTATTGGTGCGGGCGCGCTGCGTCTTGTCGCTGTGAATGGCTTCGGCGCGAATGTCGGCGTCATCCAGCTTGCGCACGATCTTGTCAGAGCCGTGGCGGGTACGCGCGAAGACAATGACCTTCTCCATCTCGGGGCGTGTGGCCAGCAGGCTGATCAGCAGGCTGACTTTATTGGGCTTGTCGACAAAGAGTATTTTCTGGTTGATCTTATCGACGGTCGGCTGGTCGGGCGAGATGGTGACGTGGACCGGGTCTTTGACCATGGACATCGCCAGGCGCAGGACATCGGGCGAGAGCGTCGCCGAGAAAAATTGCGTGTGCCGCTGTTCGGGCAGTTTGGCGAGAATACGCTTGATGTCGGGCAGGAAGCCCATGTCCAGCATACGATCTGCCTCGTCCAGCACAAACTCTTCGACCGCATCAAGCGTGAGGTGGCCCTGCTCCATAAGGTCCAGCAAACGGCCGGGCGTGGCTACGACGAGCACGGCGCCGCGACCGAGCGCTTTGACCTGGGGGTATTGGCTGACGCCGCCGAAGACCACGGCGAACGGGATGCCGAGGAACCTGCCGTAGGTCGCGGTGCTGTCCGCGATCTGCGCCGCGAGTTCGCGTGTCGGCGCGAGGATCAGCACACGCGGGCGACCGTTTTCAACCTTTTTCGGATTGGCAGCCAGACGGTGCAGGATCGGCAGCAGGAACGCCGCCGTCTTGCCGGTTCCGGTCTGCGCGCAGCCCATCAAGTCGCGTCCTTCGAGCAGATGGGGGATGGCCTTCTCCTGGATCGGCGTCGGGGTGAGGTAACCTTCCTCGGCGACAGCGTGCTGCAAAAGGGGGTTGACCAGGCCGAAGACACTCGTCGCGAATTCGTCGGGCAGTTCGCCCTTGGGTTTGGGGGGCTGGCGCGGCAGTTCGCGTTCGGCAAGGCCGGGATGGCGCTTACGACGACGGAAAGGAGGACGGGGGCTGCGGTTGCGCCGCTCACGGGAATCAGAGTGTTGCATGTGTTCTCATGCTTGCAGACTTTCGCCCGCAAGTTTGGTTAGATGGCGGAGAGGGAGGGATTCGAACCCCCGGTACCTTGCGGCACGCATGATTTCGAGTCATGTGCATTCAACCAGGCTCTGCCACCTCTCCGAGAAAAAGTGGCCTCACTATACTGAATTGGGACGATAGGGGTCAAGAACGCTGTTGAAAAAGCCCGTAATCGGTTGGCGACGGAGTTTTAACCGCGAATGATGCGAATTGTCGCGAATCGAATAGGCATGGCTACATAAATGGCCGCAAAGAACGCAGAGAACGCAAAGGAAAGGCTTCAGTTTTCATGAAGTTTCATGTGTTTCATGGTTCTGTTTTTCTCTCACAGAGGCACGAAGGTTTTTTGAGGGTAGCACCCCCCGGACAAACTAATGCACTAACGCACTAATTAGCTTGGGTTGCGGGCTCCGCCCGCGTTAGTAATCTCACACGCGGATAAAAATCTTCTTCCGATACAGCATCACGAGCATTACAAACAGAATCGCGGCGTTGGAAACCCCCAGCAAGAAATCATAACCGGGCTTTTCGAGGAAACGCGCGAAACCGAAAAAGAGTGACTCCGAAACCGAGCGGAACGAGATGACGTGTGAGACCACGTAGGCGAAGATTGAGTTCATGCCGTAGATTTTGAACCAGTAAAGCCATTTGCCCTTGCCTTTGACATCGATATACCAATAGGTGAGGGTCATCAGCACGGCGCAAATCCCGCCAGAATACAGCACCATCGAAGCCGACCAAATCGGCTTGATGATCGGCGTCTGCAACGAAAGCAGAAGGCCGGCAACAACCAGCGCGTCACCGAAAAGGAAGAGGTGCAAAGCCTTTTTGGCGCACGCTTCGCCCTTTAACATCAAGCCCGAAAACGCTCCGGCGAGCGTGGTCAGCGCGAAGCCGATCGAACTCCAGATCCATGTGTAGTGATATTTAGGGGAAAAACTCCACACGCCGTCCTTCCACGTCACGCCATCCCGCCAGCGTCCCAGGACCGCACGGTCGATGGCTTCGGCAAAGTTCCCCGTGGGGGTGAAATCGCCAAAAAACGTAAAGCCTGCCCAATACACCACGAACAACAGCACAGCAACGAAAACGCGCCAGCGGTTGTTCTTGATGTTGATGAAAATGAGCGCGGTCACGAGATAGCCCGCCGCGATCGCCTGGAGCGTGTTGGAATAGAGAGAGATTTTTTTCGGGTCAAGCGATAACAGCCGTCCCTGAACCACCATGCCGAGAATCCATAACAAAACGACCCGTCTCAAGATGCGGAGATAGGTCTTGGTAGAGGTTTGGTATTTTGCGAGCGAAAACGGCAGGGCGATGCCCGCCATAAACAGAAAGAGCGGCATCACGAGATCCCATGCGACAAACCCTTCCCACGGCACATGCGCGAGTTGACGGCGCATAGCGTCAGCAAATTCGCCTTTGCCGAACGCACCGAGGTTCGTGAGCCCGCGCAGGATGAA
>DUPH01000361.1 GCA_012838435.1 Lentisphaerota bacterium
AAAGCTCTATGTCGACGGCGTACCTCGGGCGACCGGTGCGCTGACTGCTGGCGGGTGGGTCGATCCCGATCCGACGCTGAATCTGGCTGGCGGTAACGCCGGCAACTCGAAGGGCAACGGCATTTGGGACGAGGTGCGCGTTTACGACCGCGCCCTGACGGATGCGGAGATCGCCGCGCTGACGGTCGTCCCGCCTGCGCCGCCGCCGGGTGGCACGGTGTTCACACTGCGCTGAACGCGGTGGCTGGTGGCATGCGAAAATGGGGAGCGAGGTTTGGAGTGCGGTGGCAAGAGCCGCGTTGCGCGCGGGGCGCGGCACCGCTTTCCCTCCACGCAACGCGCGGAGGCACTCTTAGTCCTCACTCTTAGTCGAATACACTTAGTCGCTACACCTCGTCGATTGCGCCAACGACGAAGACTAAGTGTAGGGACGAAGCGTGAACGACGAAGTGTTTGGACTAAGTGTGAACGACGAAGTGTCGCGTGCGGAGCGCTGGGAGGGGCAAGCGTCTGCTTGCCCGCGGACGAGCAGACGCTCGTCCCTCCATCCTGCGGGCAAAACAATAAAAGGACAAGGACAATGAAACGAATTCTGTTGGCAATGACGGTAATGGCCGGATGGACGTACGCGGCGCAGCCGCCGATGCGCTTCATCTCGCATCGCGGTGAATCGATGGATGCGCCGGAAAATACGATGGCGGCCTTCCGGCTGTCGCAGGAGCGCGGTGTGTTCGGCTTCGAGTGCGACATCTACACGACGTCAGACAATGAGATCATCTGCCTGCACGACGTGACGCTGGATCGCACGACCGACGGCAGCGGCAAGCCGGGTGATTTCACATTGGCCGAGTTGCGCAAGCTTGATGCGGGATTGTGGAAGAACGAGAAGTTCAAGGGCGAGCGCATCCCCACGTTGACCGAGGCGCTCACGTTGGCGCGCGAGGGCAGCGAGATCTATATCGACATCAAGCGCGCCGACATCCCGCGCTTGGTCGAGATCGTCAAGGCGGAGCCCAAGGCGACGGCGGAGCGGATCGTTTTTCTGGGCGGCGGCGGAAATATCCCGCAGTTGCGCGAGCTGTTGCCGGATTACCGTACGTATTGGGTGGTGGGAGTAAGGGAGAAGGAGGATGGCACGCTGACGCCCAGCGCACAGGAGGCGGTAGCCGCCCTAAAAAAGATGGGTGCCCACGGCATCGACTTGCAGGGACACGGCGCGGCGGCGCAAAAGTTGATCACCAAAGCGTATGTCCAGACGATCAAGGATGCGGGATTCAGCTTCCATGTGTGGACGATCAATAGCGCGGTACGCGCGGCCGAACTTGCCGAGTTGGGCGCAGAGACGATCACTACGGATTGTGGCGGTCGTCTGGCCGAACTTCTGACCCAACCGCCGCCGCCGTTGCCGACGCCACTGGTACACTGGACCTTTGACAGCGGGTCGTCCGCCAATAGTGGCACGGGGGGAGCGGCTTACGACGCGAAGCTGAGCGGTGCGCCGGAGCGCGTCGCGGGCGTGCGGGGCGAGGCGCTGCGTCTGGACGGCGTGGATGACGCCGCACGGCTGGACTACCGGTTGCCTGAACAGGGTACGATTGCGCTCTGGTACAAGCCAGAGAGTTTTTACAACTACAACACCGTGCTGGACAACGAAGTGAACGCCGACTGGTGGGAGATGTGGATCTATGAAACCGGGGTTCTGAAGTTCAGGGTAGCGAACGGCACGGGCGATGTCGCGTGCAATCTGAAGCAGTTCGGGGGGCCTGGACGCTGGTATCATATGGTCGTGGTGTGGGACTTTGCGTCGGCACGCACGGCGAGGTTGTTTGTGGACGGTGCGGCGTGCGCGTCGGGAGCGATGCCGAACTGGGTGAAACCCGGCGGTCACGTGACCTTCGGGGGCGGTCATCCGGGCAACAAGAAAGGTCGCGGCGATCTGGATGATGTGCGTCTGTACCGGGAGCCGCTCACAGATGCGCAGGTGTGGGCGTTGTTCCGGAGTACGAAGTAGTGCGCTGACACGCGCCGCGGCGCGCGGGGTTGGCGTTTAGGATTTGGGATTTAGGATTTAGGGTTTAGGAGTTAGGATTTCGTTACTTCTGAGTTCTGCGTTCTACGTTGGACGTTCGGCGTTCACTGGGACGAGCG
>DUPH01000362.1 GCA_012838435.1 Lentisphaerota bacterium
CGCCTCGAAAAAGGCGATGGCGATCTGGTGCATGCCGGCCTCCAGTTCGACGTAAGTCACGACATTGCTGTCGCCCGGCGTATAACTCTGCATGGCGTTGTTGTCGACGACCATCTGCCCGTCGATGAAGAGCACGCTGCCGTCGTCGCTGGCTGTGGCAAAGCCGTAGCTCCCGCTCGTTTGCGCCGCGAAAAGTCCCTCCCACAACACGGCGAAGTTGCTGGTGTCCTTCACATTATAGGGTGCCGGGAAGCGCGAGCCGGTATTCAGCGCGTTGAAGGTAGCGCCAAAGCCAGTGCTGTTATGGACGACATTCGGCGTCTTTCCGCTCAGGAAGTTGGTCACTGCGGCGTAGGACACGAAGTCGCTCACGGAAGGGACTGCAGCCAGCGTGTAGTATTCGCCGATCAGGCCTTGTGTGCCGAACGCCACGCCCAGCGTGCCGCCGGCAGTCTCGACCACACCGGTGACCGCAGTATTGCCGAACAGCTCCAGCGTTCCCGCGCGGATCTCGGCGTTGGCAAAGGATCCGTCCGGATGGGTTAGCCTCTGCGTCCCGCCGCCGACTTTAATCACATCGAGCTGCGGATCGGTGGTGCCGGCGAACGAGGCCGTCACGTTGTCCGCGCCGACATAGAGCGCCGTGGTGGTGCCCACGCTGTCCTTGACCTGTCCGGCACCGTTCAGGCCGCCGACTTGCAGATCGCGCCCATCGGTCTCCAGCGTCGCGCCGGCGGCGATCGTCACCGCCCCTTTGCCGGCCCCGCTGGGCAGGACATTGGTTGCGGTCACGCGCAACGTGCCGGCGTCGATGTAGGTGACGCCGCCGTAGCTGTTCTGTCCGGAGAGCGTGAGCGTGCCGCTCCCCTCTTTGCGCAGCGAACCCGCGCCGGAGAAGGGATAAGAGAGGGCCCAGTCGCTGTTGTAGTTGAGCGCAAGCGTTCCGTTGACCGCGAAGGTGCCGGCGGGCGACCAACTGAAATTTGCGCCGTCGCCGATCCTCAGGTTGCGTCCCGACGGGATGTCGAGCAGTCCGCTGTAACTGTTGTTCGCGCCGGCGAAGGTCACCCAGCCGCCGTCGGTGGCCGTGATTTTCCCTGACCCCGCCAGATTGCCGGCAACGGTCATGGCAAAGCTGCCCCACGGATGCAGCTCGAGTCCGCCCGGGCCCACCGTGACGCCGCGGTTGGCCGGCAGAGTGAAGTTGGCGTTGCCGCTGCGGATCACGCCGTTGTCCACATAGAGATTGTCCGGGTCGGGCGCGGCCGGCACGGCACCCAGTCCGTCCTCTTTGATGAAGAGCACCCCGCGGTTCGTCACCACCGTGCCGCCGGAGTAGGTGTTGCCGCTCTTCAGCTCCACGATGCCGGGCGTGCCGATGACCACGCCGGTCGCTTCGGCGCCGTCGGCCAGATTGCTCACGGAGAGCCCGCGGTTGGACGCACTGACGTAAACCTGATTGCCGCCGCCGAGCAGATAGGTGTCGGTCGCGGCCGCCGGCGTCAGCGTGCCAGCATAGTCGAGGCTCAGCTCGGCCGCGCCCACCGTGAGGCCGGGATGGTTGCTGAGGTCGATGTTCTGCGCCGCGTTGGCGCTGCCCAGCAGCAGCACGCCGGAGGAGCCAGACGTGATGCGTCCGGTGACCAGCGCGTTCACGTCCATCGCCGCGGTCAGGCGCAGGACCGCGCCGTGGCTCAGGTTAATGTCCGGCACACCGGGTGTCCCCTGCACGCCGAGCGCGTTAGCGTGGGCCAGCGTCACCGTCGCGCCGTCGATCTCTGCGCCGCCGGTGAAGGTGTTGTTGCCCGCGAGCGTCATGCCGCTGCCGTTCGCGCCGATGACGGTCAAATGGCCGGGCGTGGCGCCGGCGTCGGCGATCACCGCGTCGTAGACGACTGTGCCGCCCTCGGTTTCAAAGGTGTAATCGCCCTGATACGGGGTGAAGGTGCCGGTGTACGTCAGCGCCCCCACAAAGGCCAGCCGCAGATCCGGGAAGGACGAAAAATCGACGGCATCCGCGGCATTGGCCGGGAAGAGGGCGAGCGCGCCCTTGGATGCGGGATCCATGCGCGCCAGCAGCAGGGCCGGACCGCCCGCAGCGGCATAGCCGATCGCGGCATCCGCCGAGTTGGTCAAAGTAATGGTGCCTGCGTAGCCGGCCGGAAGCCCGTTGGTGTGGCTGAAGAAGAGGTCGCCGGCCAAGACATCGATGTCGCCGGTGAAGGTGTTGGCGCCGGCGAAGGTGATCCGTCCCGCGCCGCTCTTGGTCAGGCCGCCGCCGATGCTGGCCGGGTCTTCGGTCAGGGCCTGCGCCGCCGTAACCGCGACACCGGCGGGCACGCTGAAGGCCGCACCGCCGGCCTGCACGCGGGCCGCCGTCAGGTTGTACATGAAATCGGTGCGCGAATTCACGGCCTCGACCGTGCCGCCGTTCAGGAACAGCAGATTGGTGCCGGCCGTGGCAGACGCGTAAAGCCGCTGCGCGCGGAGGATGCCGCCGTTCAGGGTGACTGCTCCGTACGCAGCGTTGGTGGCTGTGCCGGTGCTCCACACGAGGCTGTCGGTCGCGTTAACCAGACCGCCGTTGACCGTGATCTCACCGCGCGCGCCGTTGGCGTTGACGACAATATTCTTGCCGGGCAGGCGGCAGCCGAGCTCGCCGCCGTTGACCGTCACAGTCGCCTGCGCGCCGAGGCTGCTCGCCGCATAGAACCAGCCGTTGGATACAAAGGCGCCGCCGCCGTCACCCACCGTCAGACTGCCGACACTGCCGGCGCTGGCAGCCACGATCAGGTCGCGGTCCACATCGATCATCGCCGGATCGCCGCTGCCGCCGACCGTCGCCGTGGCATCGCCGCCGCGCACGCCCATGTTGAGGTTGATCGCGCCGCTGCCGGGCACCCGAAGATGGCCGTTGGCGACCGTCAGGGCAAACGCCGCATTGTCCGCCAGCTCGACAGAGGCCAGCGCACCCAGCGTCAGCTTCGCGCCGCCGCTGATCGTCAGGCCGCCGGCGGCCGGAAACAGATGATTGAGCATCAGGTCGCCGGAGAGCACCGCGATGCCGCCGTTGTTGATCCAGACCGTTTCGCCGTTCTCGCCGACATTGCCGCCTTGCCAGTTGGCCGGATCGGCCCACGGCAGCGGTGTGCCCGCCGCGCCGGCCCAGATCGTCTGATACTGGCTGTTCTCAAGCTGATAGTTGGCGACGACCTGCGCCTCGCTGAGCGTGCCGCTGTGCACGCGCACTTTGGAGATCGACCCGCTGAAGAGCATCTGCCAGTTCTTGGCCCCGCGGTCCCAGACCCCGCCCAGGGCAAAGGGTGCCCCGCCGCGCAGATTGCTGACCGCCGGGGTCTTGGCAATGCGCAGCGAACCGTCGGCATAGAGCCGCTCGACGCCGGCGGCGTCGCGCGTGATCACGATGTGGTGCCACAGCCCGGCCATCGGCGGCGTGCCGTTCCAAGGAATGTTGCAACTCCCGTTGTAGTGCTCCACGGCGTTTCCGGCGTCTGCACCGTAGCGGACCTCCATGCAGGTGCCGTC
>DUPH01000039.1 GCA_012838435.1 Lentisphaerota bacterium
ACGGTTTTGTTTCCCTCTGTCCCGAACTGGACATTGCCAGTCAGGGAAAAACGGTTGAAGAGGCTGCGGCTAACTTGCGGGAGGCTGTTGAACTCTACTTGGAGTGTGCTGATGCACAAGAAATTAAATTAAGAGCCGTTTAGAAAAGGATGAACGTATGGCTACGAAGATCGAAGCTCTGGAAACAAAAGTACTGGAACTGGGAATCGAGGATAGGGCTCGTTTGGCCGAGAAACTCATACTCAGCCTAGACGCGCCAGAGGAAGAGGAGAACCTGCGCCTGTGGGTTGCAGAAGCCGAGCAGCGGCTACATCAACTTCGGGCTGGCAAAGCCACAGAGATACCTGCGCGCGATGTGTTTCGCCGCGCGAGGGCTGCGCTTACATGAAGCGTGTGACCTTCCACGAGGATGCAGACGCCGAACTGATCGAGGCGGCTCGCTACTACGAGGCAAGAACGCCGAGCCTGGGGCTGGCACTCTTGCTTGATATTGAGGATGCTGTCGAGCAGATTCAGGCCAACCCAAAGGCGTTCCCGTTGGTCGGTACGGAAGTGCGACACAAGTTGCTGCGGCGGTTCCCGTACAGCGTCATGTATGCTATTGAACCCGACCGTATACGTGTCGTGGCTGTCGCTCACCAGCGACGGCGACCTAGTTACTGGCTTCACCGTTTGACCTGAAACACCTGTTCCTGTTTGAGCGTGAGTTTCCAGATCTCCGGCAACGACGTTGTGACCGAGGTGCTAAAGTCGTACAGAGGAGAGTGAGATGCAGCTGATTTCAAACAACAAAACTCTTGTTAAGACGCTTGTTCGATTGATCAATAGTTATACGGATATCTCATTTGCTGTCGCTTGGGCAACCGCAAATCACAAAATCTTCTCTCTGCTAAAGGAGAATTCTTCGAAGATTTCACGAGCGGTAATTGGGATCCACTTTTACCAGACCCATCCAGAGGTTCTAAAATCTTTCAAAGAATCAGAAAACGTGCGATTCATCTTTCAAACAGAAGGCGTATTCCACCCGAAGATCTACCTGTTCAAGTCGAAACATAAATGGGAGGCCATAATTGGTAGCGCAAATTTGACAGCAGGAGCGCTTGGCCGTAATGCAGAGGCCGTAATATTGATCGGGGGAATGTTAGATGCAGCGAGCGGAATGCCAATTGAGCTAGACAAGCTGATCGAAAGCTACTGGAACGAAGCGAGATCGGCTAATTCCCATGATGTCGTCGCGTACCAAGCGGTTTGGACAGAACGGCAGCCCGTTATCAAAAGGCTGTCAGGAAAATACGGGGCGGGCAAGGCATCGAAGACGGTAATTGAGTCATCTGTAATGACAATGGCGTGGCCGCAGTACTACCAAGCCGTTACCAGAGACAAGCATCACGGCTTTGAGGGTAGATGTGAATTGCTAAAGGTCGTATCGGCAGCATTCTTAGATTATGACTCGTTTATGGAAATGACGTTGCCGTTGCGAAAGACTATAGCCGGCCTTCCAAACGATAAGGAGAGCCATTGGGGCTGGTTCGGAAGTATGCGGGGGGCTGGGCACTACCATCAAGCAGTTAACGAAAATAACGCGCACCTTTCAGCTGCGCTTGATGAAATCCCCCTTCGCGGCATAATCACAAAACGGGAATATGACTCCTACATAAAGAAGTTCATTCTCGCCTTTCCAAACGGACGGCATGGCGTTGGAATTGCGAGCCGTTTGCTTGCGATGAAAAGACCGGATCAATTTGTTTGTCTCAGTTCAAAAAACAAAAGAGGTCTGTGTAAGGATTTCGGAATAACGCAGTCGAAAATTGACTACGACTTCTATTGGGAGGAATTTATTGAGCGGATACGAGACGCCCCTTGGTGGAAATCCGATGAGCCAGAGGAAAAATCTGAAAGAGGGGTGTGGCTTGGAAGAGCGGCAATGCTTGATGCAATATTCTACGAGGGAAAAGAAATCAAACCCGACGAACCATGAAAAACGAGAGTAAGAACGCATTGCAACAGGTCTTTCGGCGGTCACGAGTCTTTCTGCCCGTCATTCACCCCGGCACGAAAAAGAGTGCTCTACAGAGCATTGACACGGCTGTCCGGTCTGGAGCGGATGGCATATTCTTGTTCAATCAAGGGATGTCTTCCGCCCAAGTTCTCGACTTCATCCCGCAAGTGTATCAACGGCACCCGAACCTTTGGATTGGGGTGAATCTGCTCGGAACAGAGCCGGAAGAGGTCATTGGTCTCGTCGCCGGTCTTCCGGTGGGCGGCATCTGGTCAGACAATGCTAAGATTGACGAGATGTCCGATGCGCAGCCCGCCGGAGAACAGTTCCGGCAAGCACGCAACAAGGCCGGATGGAAAGGGCTTTACTTCGGAGGAGTCGCATTCAAGTACCAGCGAGAAGTGGATGCCGCCCTGTTGCCTGAAGCGGCCAGAAAGGCAAGCCCCTGGATGGACGTAATTACATCGAGTGGCCCGGGGACCGGATACGCCGCGACGGTAGAGAAGGCAAGGGCCTTGCGATCTGGGGCCGGGACGCATCCGTTGGCCCTTGCCAGCGGCGTGAGCCCAGAGAATGTAGACGGTTTTCTGCCGTATGTGGATGCCTATTTGGTTGCATCTGAAATCGAGACAGCGAAGTACTCCGGCATTCTGGTGCCCGAGCGGACAAAGTTGCTGGCTAAAAAAATTCATGGATGGGAGCGGCAGGGGTGCGTCGAACCAGCAGGCACAGGAGACGTTTAACAGCGCACCTGCCCCATACCGGTTACAGGCAGATAATCAACCATGATGCATATTCATGGCAGCGGATCGTGCGGACAAGACGGGGGGATGGCGAGCGAATGAATCAGCCGTGTGGTTCTTTGACGAGGCGATGCGCCGTGGCCTTGTGCCCCAAGAGACCGTTTTTGACGTACCGGAAGCAACTGCTTGCCTATAACTTGAGCGTTAAAAGTTGAGCGGTGAGCGTTAAACGTTTTTTAACTCAGAACGCTGAACGTCGAACTCTGAACTCTGAACTCTGAAGTCGAAAACACAATAAAGTGTGCGCTTGCTTATAGCCGTCAGAGCGAATACCACCTGGATGCGCGTGGGGGCTACCCGCCTTCGTGAGGTAGGCTAGGTAGTGCTGTTTGGTAGAGGAGATGAGAATGGAACAACTCGACTTCAATGAGAAAACCGGCAAGCAGAAGTTTCTTGATGTTCTGTGCTGGATTGTGGCGTTACCTGCTTCTGTTCTTGGTTGTGTCATTGCGTATTGGATCGTTGTTATCTTAAATAGGCTCACCATAACACGGCATGTTGCTCCATATTCCTTCATGGAGCGGGTCTTCGAGCAAGGGATTGGTCATGCTACCATGGGAGCAGCCTTCGTCTACATCAGCGTCTGCATCGTGCCCTCATACAAAAAGCAGACAGGCATCGTCATCGCAGGCATTGCCCTTCTCTTCTCAGGGGCATCCCTGTTGGCTGCCATCATGACTCGGAACTATTGGGCCATATTCGGGGTTGTTTGCATGAATGTGGGGTCGATAGGGGTCGCACACGATGTGTTCAAACATGAGACGCAAAAAGCGACTGACGATTCTGTGCAACAAGATGCAGGGCATATTTCTGAAGGCACCCGTCTGGGAAATATCATCGTTTTTGTGGGGCGCAGTTTGACATTAGACGCTCCGAGTGATTTTGAGAAAAAGCTATGTGTCGTTTAGCTATCTTTTGCCTAATGTCAAATCACGCCCATTGCGATAGCCGTCATGCTCGCTGTTGGAGATCGTATGAATGACGCTGTTTTTCAAATCATGCCTCTGGTTATCTGCCCCATCTTTATGATCGTCGGTATTGCCATTTTTCGGGCGGATCCAAAAAAGCTGCTGTCTTGGGATAGGCGCACCGGCTACCATATTTACAAGAACAAGCTCAAGTCCACGAACGATGAAGCGAGGGCATTGCGCGCAGCAGGTGATTTCTATAAGTTCTTCGGAGGCTGTTTCTTTCTCTTTTCACTGGTCATGTTACTTGTTGCCATTGGTGTTTTGTTCCTGAGATGAAGCATGACACAGATGGGGCTCGGGCTCTTATCACACGAAGGCACCAAGGACACAAAGGTTTTCCCATAACACCCTACACCCCTTAGTGCCTTTGTGCCCTTCGTGTGAGAAACAACTTGTTTTTTATCGCGCTTGTTGAGCCTTACAGCCTCACAGCCTTACGGCCTGACAAGCATTTCAGGTTGCGGGGGGCTCCTGCATTAGATTAAAATGCTCGCCATGACACGGAAAAAAGTGATACGGGGCGTCGCGGTGGTCGTGGCGCTGGGTGTAGTGGGCAACCTGATTGCCTTTGTGGTCCGGCAGCGTCCGCGGCCGGTGCCTTCCGAACCGGCGGCGGTGCGTACGGCGGCGCTTGCGATTTTGGACGCCAAGTGTGCCGCATGCCACGACAGCCGAAAATCGTTGCCTTTCTATGTGAAGCTGCCCGGCCCCGGGAGTCTGATACGTCGCGACGTAAAGGACGGCCTCCGCCATTGGGATCTTTATGATGTGGGGCATCTCGGCGCCGACGCCACAGAGGCTGAGAAGGCGGCGGAGGAAGTCCCGCTCGGGCGTCTGATTAAACTCCGTCGAAACGTGGCGGACGGAACCATGCCGCCGATCCAGTACTGGGCGATCCACTGGGGCACCACCCTGACTGCGAGCGAGCGCCAGATTCTGAACGCATGGGTCGGTCAAGTGTGGGGCGCGTGGCTCGCCAGTTGGGGCATCGAGAACGGTGCCGACGCGGACGTGCATCCGATTCCGCAGACGATCCCGTTCGATGCGGCAAAAGCGGCGATGGGCGAGCGGCTCTATTTCGATACGCGCTTCTCCAAGGACAATACAGTTTCATGCGCGTCGTGCCATGCATTCGAGAAGGGCGGCACCGACAACCTGCAATTCTCCGTGGGCGTTGGCGGCCTCAAGGGCAATGTGAACGCGCCGACCGTTTTCAACGCGGTTTTCAACATGCGCCAGTTCTGGGACGGTCGCGCCCGTCACCTCGCGGAGCAGGCTGCTGGACCGCCGCTTAATCCCGTCGAAATGGCCTGTGAGAATTGGGATGAGATTATTGCAAAATTGGAGCAGGATGCCGCCCTCAAAAAGGCCTTCACCGCGCTCTATCCAGAAGGGTTCAGCGAGGCTACGCTCTGCGGCGCGATCGCGGAGTTCGAGCGGCGGTTGATCACCCCGGGCTCACGCTTTGACCGCTATCTTGCCGGAGAGAAAAACGCGCTCTCGGAAAAGGAGGTCAAGGGCTACACGGCGTTTCAAACGCATCGCTGCACCACCTGTCACGCCGGTCCTGCAATGGGTGGCCTCTCCTTTGAATACGCCGACCTGAAAGCGGATTACTTCGCTGGCCGCGAGGTGACTGACGGTGACCAGGGTTTGGCGGCCTTCAGCAAAAACCCGAAGGATGCCAAACGCTTCAAGGTGCCGATCCTGCGCAACATCGCGCTGACCGCGCCTTATCTGCATGACGGCAGCCAGCCCGACCTCAAAGAGACGGTGCGCTCGATGATGAAATATCAGGTTGGCGCTGTCGCGTCAGAAGAGGAACTGGACGCGCTCACCGCGTTCTTGGGAACACTGACCGGCAACCTGTTCGGCAAGCCGCTCGCGCCGTAACGCCGCGTCCGCGCGGCGGAAAAAGTTGAGGTTTTTTAACGCAGAGACGCGGAGACGCAGAGGTTTTTACGGGGTGGTGGCGTGACCGCCGTCGGGAGGGGCAAGCGTCTGCTTGCCCGCGGACGAGCAGACGCTCGTCCCTCCCCTCCTGCGGTCAAAGACAAAAAAGAAAAAATCTGCGCAATCTGTGCAAATCTGCGGATAAAACCAGAAAACCGCAAGACACGTTGTCGCAGGCGAGAACGCCCGCGTTACCTTCTCACGACCTCCTTTTCACCAGAAACATGACCTTCGCATACCCCTCTCACTAACCGATAACGACTTTTTGATTGATTGCTGTCGATAAGTCGTTACACTTTGGGCTTGAACAGGTGAAAAAGAGGTTACAATGTCATGCCCGGAAAACCTTTCCAGTCAAAACTGAACCCGCACGAGGATGAGATTTTTGTTCTGCTGGATGCGGGTTGGAGCTTTCGCCGGGTCGCCGAACAGCTTAACCGCACCCACGGCCTCGGGGTGACGCACAACGCGGTGTTCTCTTTTGTGAAGTGCCGTCGCAAACGGCGCGGTCCCCGTTTCTTTTTCGAGGGGCTCTCTCCCGATATCCGCGACCACATGCTGAAGCAGATTGCCGCTGTCTGGACGCACGACTCTACCGCTATCGAGGGGAACACGTTAACGCTGGGCGACACGGCTAAGATTCTGGAGTTGGGGTTGACCATCAGCGGGAAAAGTCTGCGCGAGCATCAGGAGGTTTACGGACACGCCCGTGCGATTGATCTGATTTACCGGATGTTACGTCAGCCGGGTATCACCGAAAAGGATCTGTTCGCCTTGCACTGCGCCGTGATGCAACTCTCGGCGATAGACGCCCTGAATCCGGTGGGGGCGTGGAAGCAGTCATACAACGGCACTACCGGCGTGGTGAACGGTCAGGTCGTTTTCATGGAGTACGCCGATCCCTTGGATGTGCCGTACCTGATGAAGCGATGGCTTGAAACATTCAATGCGTCGCTGGATGAAGCGCAACAACCGGAAGAGGCCGTCGGTGCTTATGTCCGGGCACATCTGGGCTTCGTGCGGATCCATCCGTTTTTCGATGGTAACGGACGCGTGGCGCGGCTGGTCGCGAATCTGCCTGTGCTACGTGCCGGTTATCCGCCCGTCACCGTTCCGCTGGAGCGTCGCGGCGATTACATCGACATCCTGTGGGAGCACGAGAACGCGGTCGGCAAGATCCAGCGTGACGATCCGCTTGTGCCGCCGTATCCAGCCATCGAGCGATTTACGGCGTTATTGCAGGCCGAATGGCAGCGGACACTGAAGCCCCTAGAAGAGGCTCGCCGCCGGGAAGCCGAGAGAAAAAGTAATAGGTAGTAGGTAATGGGTAATAGGTAAGAAGTAATAGGTAAGAAGTAATAGGTAATAGGTAGTAGGTAATAGGTAATGGGTAATGGGTAATAGTGTCCCCAAAAAAACCTCTGCGTCTCTGCGCCTCTGCGTTAAACAAACAACTTTTTTATCGTGCTTGTCGGACCGTAAGGCGCTAATCTCAATACTCGCTCCTACGGATGTCACGCACTTCGTTGCTGAAGATGTTGATGCGGATGTAGCGGGTCACGTTGTCCTTGACGGCGCGTGCGTAGATAAATTTCTGTCCCTCTTTGATCGAAGCGGGGAACGTCACTTTGCCTCGCTTGTCGACCTTGGCGGTGATGTCGGTCTCCACGCCGCCCGGTTGCTTGTAGTAGAGGCGTGAACCCGGTTTGACATTGAAGGTGACCGTGATGGTCGCCGAGGCCGAGACATCAGTGGAGTCGAACGTGACGTCCACGCCTGCGGCGCGCATGTTCAGCACCTGACGCCGGTTGGCGGTAAGCATCGCGTCGGGATTGTCGAAGAGCAACTGCGGATGCAGGCGGTCGAGGTCGCTCAGCCGCGCCACGCGGAAGCGGTATTCGGGATAGGAGACGGTGCCGCTCTTGGTGACCGGCCCGACAGCCACCGCGCGGATCGCGTTGTCCACGCGATCCTGATCGGCGGGGCGCGTCAACATCTTGAAGCGGTAAGTGCAGGGGATGGATACGGTGGCGTTGCGTGAGCCGCCGAGGCTGGCGCAACCGGCGGAGAGCAGCATCGTTGCGGCCAGCACGCATCCAAATGCGCGGGCGAGGAGGGCTGCATGGGGGGGGAGGGTGGTGGGGGCGACAGGGTTCATAGGGGATTCCTTGGTTTGGGGGTTAGAGGTTAAAGAAGGTGCTGACCACCGTCGACAAACAGGATCTGACCTGTGGTGGATTCGGCTTCCAGCAGAAAACGTACGGCGGCGGCGACCTGACAAACCGTAGGGCGCACCGACAACGGAAATTCACCGGCTGCTTCACGCGCAGCCGTGTCTGTCGGCGGCAGAACGGCGCCGGGCGCCACTGCGTTGACGCGCAGGCGCGGCGCGAAGGCCAGCGCCGCAGAGAGCGTGTACGCTTCAAGCGCTTTCTTTGAGACAAGGTAGGGGACAGCCATCGCGTCGGGCTGCGTGATGCGCTGGTCGAGCAGATTCACGGCGCAACCGACGGCGTCACGCCGCTTCAGATGGTCGGCGAGCCGCTGCGTCAGCATCATCGGCGCGAGTGCGTTGACGCGCCACTGGTGGTCGAAGTCGGCGGCTGTCGCGTCTGCCAGCGGCTGACGCGCGAACACTGCGGCGTTGTTGACGAGCGCGTCGATACGACCGGCCTGCGCGAGCGCGGCTGCGAACACCGCGTCCGGACCGCCCACCGCCGCGAGGTCGCCCGCAACGCGCCAGGCCCGTGCACCGGTGTCGGCAGTCAGCGCAGCGCACAACGCATCGGCCTCCGCCGTCGCGCGGTGCGCGTGGACGACGACATTCCAGCCTGTTCGGGCCAGCGCTTCTGCGATACCCCGTCCGATACGACGTGCAGCGCCCGTGATGAGAATAGTCTGCTTCATGGGATTGACAACTGTCACGGAGCATCATACCTTAATCGCAATGCCCAGTCATGTCAAAAGCGTCAATATGAATGTCGCCGAGCGCGACTTCAAGTACTATATCTTCGATTGGGACGACAATATCCTGCACATGCCTACGCGCATTCACCTTGAGAAACGTCAGCCCGACGGCTCTTGGCGGCCGCACAGTGTCTCGACTGCAGCGTTCGCAGTGGTGCGCAATGACCACGAAAATTACCGGCCGCCGGACGGTGTGTGGGAGAATGCCTTTGTCGAATTTCAGGACACGGCGGGCGAGAGCGAGAGCCGCTTCTTGCACGATACGCGGATCTCGTTGGAGCGGGTCATGGCGGGCGAGAGTGCGCCCGGCCCCAGTTTTGAAACATTGCGCGAAACGCTGCGCGAGGGACGGCTGTTTGCAATCGTCACAGCCCGCGGCCATGAGTCGGAGTCGCTCAAGAAAGCGGTGCGCCTCTTTATCGATGTGGTGCTGACCGACGCCGAGCGTGAAGAGATGATGGCGAACCTCCGGGGCTACCGCGCCTGTTTTGACGGGTGTACGACATTCGGCACGGACGAGGAAGAGTTGGCCTACTACCTGAATCTCAACCGCTACCACGCGGTGACGAACCCCTCATTCAAACGCTGGATGGCCGAAGCGACCGAAGGCGGCGCTTCGTCCGGAGATGCCAAGCCGTTTGCGATTCGCGATTTTGTGGAGCATGTGGTAAAGATCCTGTCGCGAACCGGCGCGGAGTCCCTGCGCCGACCGATCAGCGTCGGTTTTTCTGATGACGATGCCGGGAACGTGCGCGCCGTCGAGCGCTACATTCAGGAGGAGCTGTCACGGCGCTTTCCCGGCATCAAGTTTTGCGTGTATGATACGTCGGATCCGGCTGTGCCGGACGGTCGCAAGGTGACCGTCTCCGGCCAGCTTGATTTCGGCTTTTAACCCGAAAGGAGGCTGCGATGAAAGTGGTCGCGTTCAATGGAAGTCCGAACCCAGAAGGAAACACGGCTATCCTGCTCATGAAGGTGCTGTCGCGCGTCGCGCGCGCGGGGATCAACACCGAGCTGGTGCAGGTCGGCGGCAATAAGATTCAAGGCTGCATGGCGTGTTACCAGTGCTTCAAGGCCAAGGACAAGCGCTGTGCGATCGACGATGACATCGTCAACGACTGCATCGCCAAAATGATCGAGGCGGATGCCATTGTTATGGGCACGCCCACCTATTTCGCGAACATGACGCCTGAGATGAAGGCGTTGATCGACCGTGCGGGATTGGTGGCGGTCGCCAACGAACAGCTTTTCGCACGCAAAATCGGTGCGGCGGTGGCGGTCAATCGGCGCGGCGGGGCGGTGCATGCGGTTGACGCCATCAACCACATGTTTCTGATGTCGCGTATGATTGTGCCCGGCTCGATCTATTGGAATTTCGGGGTGGGGATGCGGCCCGGCGATGTGGAGAACGACACCGAGGCGGTCGAGAACATGCACGATCTGGGTGAAACAATCGCCTGGCTGGTGAAGAGCCTGTGCCGCAGCGATGGGCAAGCGGTAGGCGCACAAGGAGGTCTCATATGAGCAACAGATACACATGGCTGATGGTCGCGGCGTTTGCCGTCTGTGCGTTGGTGCACGGCGGCGAAGTCGCCTGTCCGGGTGCATATCCGGGGCATTTGCAAGGGATTGCACGCGATGACGATGGCAATCTCTACTGGTCGTTCACGACGTTTCTGATCAAGACCGATGCGTCGGGCACCGAGTGCGCGAAGGTGGCGGTGCCGAACCACTACGGCGATCTGACGTGGCACGACGGCAAAGTTTACGTGGCGGTCAATTACGGCGCGTTCAACAAAGAGCCGGGCAAGGCGAAGTCGTGGGTCTGCGTACACGATGCCAATTCACTCGCGTTGCTCTCCTCAAACGCCGTGCCGGAGGTGGTACATGGCGCGGGCGGCATGGAGTGGCACGATGGCCGCTTCTTCATTGTCGGCGGACTGCCGGAAACGCATACCGCCAACTATGTCTACGAGTACTCTGAGTCGTTTGAATTCCGGAAGCGTCACGTCATTGAGAGCGGCTGGACCCATTTGGGCATCCAGACAGTCTGTCGCGGCAACGACGGTACATGGTGGTTCGG
This sequence comes from Lentisphaerota bacterium, assembly GCA_012838435.1. Classification (GTDB taxonomy): domain Bacteria; phylum Verrucomicrobiota; class Kiritimatiellia; order RFP12; family UBA1067; genus DUPH01. The sequence goes on from DUPH01000039.1 coordinate 10,777, forward strand.
TTGCTACGGCAAACCGGCCGTCACGTTGCGCACCGACGACGCCTTTCGCTTCCTCGGCAAGCACGCCTTCAACTGCTCGGTGGGCGTTGCGCGTGCGCCGGACAGCAGCGAGTTACTGGTCGCGAAAAACTTCCGCTCCAAAGAGGACAAGCGCAATACGGCGACCGTGGCGCCTGTCCGCATTGAGACGATCTTCGCGAAATAGGCGCGTGTTACGCGTCTTCGAGGACGACCGGGTTGGTGAGTTCGCCGATGCCGTCGATGGCGACGGTCACGGTGTCGCCCGCCGCGAGATAAAGCGGCGGTGTGCGCGAGAAGCCAGCCCCGGCAGGGGTGCCGGTGAAGATCGCCGTGCCGGCCGGCAACGTGGTGCTGCCGCTCAGGAAGACGATCAGGTCAACCACGCTGAAGATGTGGTCCGCCGTGTTGGAGCATTGGCGCAGGTCGCCGTTGACCCAAGCCTTCAGGGCGAGGTTCTGTGGATCGGGAATCTCGTCGCGAGTGACGATCACGGGGCCGAGCGGCGCGAAGGTATCGAAGGATTTGCCGCGGCACCACTGATTACCGCCGAAGCTCTTTTGCCAGTCGCGCGCCGTGACGTCATTGCCGCAGGTGTAGCCCAGCACGTAATCAAGTGCATTGTCAGGCGTGGCATTCTTACACGGCTTGCCGAGAATCACGACCAACTCGGCCTCATAGTCCACTTGGGTGCTGGGCAGATGCGTGGGGATGAGGATCGGATCGCCGGGGTGCTGCACACTCCACGGGCTTTTCATGAAGAGCACCGGATGCTCTGGAATCGGCTGCCGCGTCTCGTGGGCGTGGGCGCGGAAGTTGAGGCCGATCGCCAAGATGACGGGCGGCTGGAGCGGGGCGAGCAACTTGGCGACGCGCTCGCGGCGTCCGCTGGGCTGCCAAGATCCGAAGAGGTCGCCGATGATCGGCTCGGCCGAGCCGTCAGGGTGGAGAATGCCGGTCTGCGGTTCGGCGCAGGTGTCTGTCAGGAAGCGAATGATTTTCATGCGGGTGTCGTAGCAGTTTTTTCTAGAATCGTGTCAAGCAGCGACGAGACGTCATCCGCCGTGACGGGGCGGGGATTGGCTGCGGTCGATCCCGAGGCGAGCGTCTCGCGGATGAAGGCCTCGCGGTCAGTCACCTGTTGGCCGGCAAAAGGATTTTTAAGTTCCATTGCCGTCATCCACATGGCGATCTGCGCTTCCACGTCCAGCCCGTGCTGTGATTTAAGCGTGTTGAGGTCGCGAGCCACGGCCTTTCGGTTAAAGGCGAGACAGGCCGGCAGGCAGCAGGCGCAGGCCAGGCCGTGCGCGACGTTGAAGCGCACGCCTAGCGGGTGCGCGAGACCGTGGATGATGCCCAGGCGCGCGTGCGACAGCGCGACGCCCGCCAGATAACTCGCCTCCAGCATCTCGCCTGCCAGATCGCTGTTGCCCTGATAGAACGGCAGCAACGCGCGTGCAATGCGCGTCAAGGCCAGTTCCGAGAGCACCCGCGTGAAGGGCGTGGCGTGCAGGCTGGTGTAGGACTCAAAGGCCTGCACGAAGGCGTCGAATCCCGCCGCCGCGCGTGTGTTCGACGGACAGCACCGGAGCAGGCAGGGATCGAGGATCACCAGACGCGGCATGTAGGAGGGGTGGCGAATCGATTGTTTCACGGTTCGCGACGGGTCGGTCAGCACCGACACCACCGTAGCCTCTGCGCCGGTACCGGCGGTGGTAGGGGCCGCGATCAACGGCAGTGCCGCCGGGGGGATTGAAGCCGGGTGCATCTGGTAAAACGCGGTGTTTTCCGGCGCGTCCAGCAGTCCCGCCGCCGCCTTGGCCAGATCGATTACACTGCCGCCGCCGACCGCCGCCACCCAATCGGGACGGTCGGCTTTCAGATCGGCGCGCAGTGCATCGACCGCGTCGACGGTCGGTTCGTTACCGGCATGGCGCCAAGCGCGAACTCGCATGCCGAACGGTGGCTCGTTTAAGATCGCGTCCAGTAGCTCGGAGCGTTGCAACGAACAACCGTGAACCAATACACCGCTCGAACCGAACTCAGCGGCAAGGTTGGTGAGGCGCAACACCGCGCCTTCAGCGGCGACGGTCCGTTGCGGCAGGAGCAGGGATGCGGGCAAAAGATTCATAAGGATTTTCTCTGAAGATAAAGATGTGGGTACGGGTAGACTCAGGCAACCTGCACGATGATGGCGGCGATGACCAGCGGTTCGCTGCCGGTGTTTTCGACGCCGTGTGAAGCGCCCTTGCCGGTCAGGATCGCGTCGCCGGGCTGGATGGGCACCCATTTGCCCTGCTCTTCGATAAGTCCGCTGCCGGAGAGAACCAGATAGATCTCGTCCTCGCCGTCGTGCGTGTGGCTGCCGATAGAGCCGCCGGGCTCAATCGTCAAGCGTGCGCAAAGTCGCGCCTTGGCACTGAACGCTTCGGGCTTGAACCAGTGCTCGACCTTAACCGTACCTTTGCCACCGCGCATGTTTGGACGGAGTTCCATTTGAAGCGCATCATTTCTCGCAATCATCACAACCTCCTCTATTATTAAAACGTCATCTTAGCATATGAGCGCTGTCGGACGAATCGTTTTTTGAAGAGATCATTTGGGCCGCGGTTACGCGCTTATTCGTGAAGGGCCGAAAGTACGGCTTGCGGATTCTTTGCTGCCACGGTGAGGAGCGCTCGCCAAATCGGGATCGGGATCGCTATCGAAATCGGAACCGATTGGCGAACAGCAGAGCAGGGCTTTTACACTCATCATTGCGACCACTGGGTGGCCGCAATAAGAGGTGGTTGACTCGCGACTTGCGACCTACGACGCGCGCGATACCGATAGCGATACCGATCCCGATACCGATAGCGATGCGCTGCAAGTTTGAAGTGACCTTTCTGGCCACCATGCCTTTCGCTCCCGGACCCAGGGCTGCGCTACGTTTGCCCTGGCTAAGGTGATGCCGCCCCTTCGGGGCTGTGATTCCGCGCACGGCGCGGAAGGCGGCTCGCGGGGACGCTCGCCCTCCAACCTATGATCGGACCGCCGGGAGGGACGAGCGTCTGCTCTGAAAGTTTGGCTAAAGAATTTGGAGTGCGTGCGGCAAGCGGTATTCCGCGCGACGCCGCTTTTCAAGCATGAGTACGGCGGCAGGGCGGTGCGCAAAAGCGGTGCCGCGAATCGCACGTAGCGCGACTCTTGTCACCGCACTCCAAATTTCGCGCACTAAAACCTACTGCCTACTGCCCATTGCCTACTGCAGATTTACATCAGACTTTGGATTTTGGCGCGGACGTAGGCCTGTACGTCTGCCTCGACCGGTTTGAAACACAGGTCGATGGGTTTGAATGTGTCGCCGCAAGCCGCGATTTCGGCCGCGACACGTTTGAGGAATAGGCTCTGCAACTCGGTGGCGATATTGATCTTGGCTACGCCGTTGTCAATAGCCAGCCGGAGCTGGTCTTCTGGGACGCCGGTACCGCCGTGAAGAACAAGCGGGACATCCACTTTCTCGCCGATTTCCCGCGCGCGCTCGATGTCCAGCATGGGTGCCTTTTTATAGAAGCCGTGGACTGTACCGATGGAGATGGCCAGGGCGTCGACACCGGTCTTCGAGACGAATTCGTGAGCCTCTGCGGCGGTGGATAGTTCGATCGTGCCGTCGCCGAAGGGCACGTGCCCGATCTCGGCTTCCAGCGTGACTCCGGCGTCGTGCGCGATGCGCGCGGCCTCGGCACTGAGCGCGATATTCTCAGCAAAAGAGAGCTTGGAGCCATCGATCATGACCGAGGTATAGCCGATTGCGATTGCCGCGCGGAGCTGTTCCAGCGATTCTCCGTGATCCAGATGCAGGACAACGGGAATGTCGGACTCCGATGCCAGACGCGTCACCATGGCTGCTATCAGGCTTGCGCGTTCATCTTTGAAAAGGCGTTGGTATACCTGAATGATCACAGGCGCTTTCAACGCTTCCGCCTCCTTGAAGACCGCGAGCACGGTCTCCAAGTTGGCGACGTTGAAGGCGGCCACGGCCCGCTTTTCAGCGCGGGCCTGTGGCAGGATTTCGTTAACCGTGACAAGAGGCATGATTTTCCTTATTTCACGAGCACGGGCTTGATGTCCAGCCAGCGGCAGAGTTCGAGCAGGTCGTTCTCGATGTCGGCGTGGATGATCGAGTAGTGGTGCTTGAAGCCCTCGGTCATGATCGTGTTGACCAGCCGCTCGGCGGTGCAGTCGAAACGGACGTTCAGCGGATTGCCGCGGATGAACGGCTCGGTGTCGAGCGCGGTGCCCTTGGCGATCAGCATGCGGTAGCCGTCGCCGTCTTCATCGAGCTGCGCCAGCGTGATCGGGCCGGCCTTCATCGAGAATTCGTTCGTGAGCCCTTTCTTGTTGCCGCCGTCCACGCGGAAGTGCTGGGATAGGGTGGTCTCCTCGAACTTGCGGCAGATGGCGGAGGGCGCCGCGCCGCAATGCCAGAGCACGGCCGTGTCTTGGTCGTAGTCGAATGAGATGAGGTCGGCGAAGAAGGGAATGCCGCCGCTCAGCGACGCTTCGATCTGCATCAGGACCGCGCCCAGCACGTCGCCTTCGCAACTGCTGACGAGGCGGTCGTTGTTGAGCATGCCGATCACGGCGCACGGCGCGATGCCGTAAATGTCCGACCACTCCGGCCAGCAGCGGATGGCGTATGCGGAGAGCGCGTACTTCTTGGCGGTCTTGCGGAACGATGCGTACATCCTTCCGGCGGGCTCGATATCCTTCTCGATCGTTTTGGCGCAGACGGCGGCGGTCTTGCGGACGGTGTCGACGCCCTGCTTGACCTCAGCCTCGCTCAGTTTTTTGGCGGTGTCGACAATCTCGAGGAGGTCGATGATCTCGATCTCCGTGCCGAGCTTGGCGCGCAGCCGCATCTCGTCGCAGTTGGAGGTGTAGAAGCCGGGGACGCGTCCGCCGACGAGGCCGACTTTGCCAGCGGCGAGGTCAGAGACGCACTTCAGGATTTCGAGGGGGCGCTTGACAAGCTCCCCGGCCTGTTCGGCCGGCCCGAAGACGAAGGTGTTCTTGCGGCCGAGTTGGCGCAGCGTGTGCACGGCCATGTTCGATCCGCAGAAGGAGTTCTGCGTCCACATGCGGTTGGCCTGCGGTTTTTCAGGCGTGGAGATCAGCACCACCGGCACCGGCAGTTCCTTGGCGATGACCGGAACGATCGCGCCGACCGGGAAGGTCGCCATGAAGACGATGACGGCGCTGACATCCTGCTTACGCAGGTCGGCGCAGAGCGCGGACGCCTCCGCTGCGGTCGTGGTCAGGCTGTCGTCGGCCACGATCTCGTAGGGGAGGGTCTTGAGACTGGCCAGCATGGTCTTGCGCAGGTTGTCGATCTCGGGCGTAGCCCAACTGGCTTTGGTAAGTGCGATGAATCCGACTTTGAATACTTTCATTGATGGGTTTCCTTTGAGGCGCTTGCAAAACTTCTTGCTTGCGGGTGTGGCACGGGCATCTTGCCCGTGTTTCATGGGCGGGACGCCCATGCCACGAGGGTCTTGCAAGAGTCTCGTTTGGTTAGTGGTTAAGGACTGGTGAACCAGAGTGACCAAATTGACCGAAGTGACGGTTAATCCTGTGACAGAGCGACCGCTTCTTCGAGCGTGATGACATCGAAGGCGGGGTTGTACTTCTTCAGGGTGTCTTTCACGGTCTGCGACGCGGTGATGAAACGGGTCTTTCCGAGTCCCTCGGCAAGATCGTAGACGCGCTGGCAGAGCCGTTCGGCGAGTGTCGGGTAGAGCGTGTCGTAGACTACGGCGCCTTCGCCCACGGCGTAGGACTCTTCCACGTTGGTACCGAACGGCACGAGCTTGTAGCCGAGCTGCTTGAGCAGGTCGCGCGGCGCGGAAGGATTGCCGCAGTAGTTCTTGAGGAAATCGCTTTCCAAATAAACCGCCTTGCGCGAGCCGGTCTTGTTCATGCCTTGCTCCACGAAGTACGCGGCGCTGTGGATGACCTTGACGTCGGGCAGGCGGTCGTGCAGGAACTCAAACGCCGAGGGCTCCGCCACGATCAGGGTCTTGCAGCCGCTGTCGGTGACCGCCTTCTTGAAGCGCGCGAAGACCTTTTTCGAAGCGGCTTCGAAGCCCAGCACCGCAAGAGCCTTGCCGGGGTCGCCGCCGGTGATCACCGCGCATCCTTTGTACAGTTCGGGCGTGGGGCCGAAGTAGAGCGCGTTCCCTTTGCCCTTGACGCTAAAGGCGTCCTTTTCCAGTGTCTTGGCCAGTGCCTTCACTGCGGCGGGTGCGAGGTCCGCCTCAACGATATCCCGGCGCACCGCGAGGACGAGGCCAGTTTCGTCATAGTCGCTCACGCAGTGGAAGCGGTTGGCGGCGCTCAATGCGCTGCGATAGAACGCGTCGATGTAGTCGGGATTCGACAGGTTGGCGGCATCCATGCGGATGCGGTCGCACATCAGCGCACGGCCGCGCGGGGTGTCGGCTTCACGGAAGGTGACGTTCCCCACCGGGTCGAGATGCCTGCACATGAAGCAGAAGCGGCAGGCGTCAATCACATTCAGATAATTTTCGATATGCATGTTGTTACACTCCTTTTCCGGGGAAACCCATTTTGCCGGGGTTCATGATGTTGTTGGGGTCGAGCACTTTCTTGAGAGACTCAAGCACATTGAAGGCTGGCCCGTAAAGGTCGCGCATGATGCGGCCGAGCTTGAGGCCCACGCCGTGGTGCTCGTTGATCACGCCACCCTCGCGGATCGCCGCGCGGATCGCCATGTCCCAGATGCGGTTGTAGAGCGCGACCGCCTCGTTCGGGTCCTGTGGCGGTTCCTCGATGATGAAGCGCGCATAGAGCATGCAGCCCCAGTCGTACCAGTGCGAGAAGTGACCGATGAAGGCGGCCTGCGGGAAGTTCTCTTTGACGACATTCTTCATGGCCCAGTAGACATTCTCGATGTTGGCGAAGGTGGCGACCGTGTCGAGTGTGCCGAAAGCCTGCGGCAACTGGAACATATAGGGCGGGTAGAAGAACTTGTAGCGGTTTTTCCACCACGACTGCCCGGCCTCTGTGCCCAGATCCTCCTTGGAGGTTCTTTCACAGATTTTGCAGGCCTCTTCCATCTCCAGATCCACGATCTTTTCCGGGCCGTCAAAGCCGAACACCAAGTACGCGCCCTTGCGGTCGATGTTGAGCACCCGCTTGATGACCCTGGCGGTCGAGGCCTCGTCATAGAGACGGATGACGGCGGGACGCATGCGGCTGATCATAAGTTGGGAACCCGCCACCATGGCATCGTGCATGGTTTCGAACAGGTAGGCGTGGAACTTACGCGCGGCCGGGATCGGGTGAATCTTCATGACCGCCTTGGTCACGACTCCCAGTGTGCCCTCGCTGCCCAAAAAGAGTTCAGTGAGGGAGGGGCCGGAGGCGTGACGCGGTACCGGCAGGGTGTTGATGATTTCGCCGGTCGGTGTGACCACCTCCAGCGACATGATCATGTCTTCGATCTTGCCGTACTTGGTGCTGAGCACACCGGTACCGCGGTGCGCGATGAAGCCACCGAGTGTGGCGCAGGAAATCGAGGCGGGGAGGTGCATGGTGCTGAAACCAGCTTTCTCGACCTCCCACTCCAGATGCTGCGCGTTGATGCCGGCTTCCGCAGTAACGCACATCGTGACCGGATCAATTTCGATCACTTTGTTCATGCGCTTCATGTCCAGCACGATGCCGCCGTAGATCGGCAACGCGCCGCCTTGGGAGCCCGAGCCGCCACCCCACGGGGTCACGGGAATATTGTGGGTGTTGGCGATCTTGAGAATCGCGGCGACCTCCTGCGTGTTGCCGGGATAGACAACAAGATCCGGCGGCGTGGGTCTTTCACCGCGATCGTGCCAGCACTCCGGCACCCAATAGTAGTCGATGGAGTGGCCGAGATTATCGGCCTCGTTAGCTTGGACATACTCGTCGCCGACCACCCAGGTCAGCTCGCTACGAATCATCTCGTAGAGGTAGTTTTTTGGTGTCATGTTTTCTCCTTTAAGAGTTGTTTTTTAACGCAGAGACGCAGAGGTTTTGATGGATGCGGCGTGACCGCCGCTGGGAGGGGCAAGCGTCTGCTTGCCCGCGGACGAGCAGACGCTCGTCCCTCCCGGTGCTCCGCAATGAACCCTGAAACCATCCTTCCGCACAGCGGAAGGCGGCTCGTGGGGACACTCGCCATCCATTGCCCGTCCCTGCGGCTCGTGGGGACACTCGCCATCCAAATCATGTCAATCATGTCAATCATGTCAAAAAAATGAAACCATGGAACACGGGCAAGATGCCCGTGCCACACCCTTTTGCAAGACACGTTGTTGCGGGCGAGGACGCCCGACTCCAAATCTCTGCTCCCCTTTTCACCAGAAACGCACGATCTTCGCACATCCCTGTCATTAACCGACTGTGGATGGTCATGGAAAAACCTTTGTGTCCTTTGTGCCTTTGTGTGAGATTGAATTGGGTTGCGGGCTTTACCCGCGCTAGGTGAAAGGATCTAATAACGTTCAACGCTTAACGCTCAACTTTTAACGCTCAAGTTTTGAAGGGCGAGGTTCCTGTAGCACGGAGCCAGCACGTCGTGGATGGCGCGGTAGCGTTGGAACTGACTGTTGTAAAACTCCGCGCGTCCGGCGTCGGGCAACAACTCGCGATCAAAACGCAGGCACTGCTTGACGGCGCTGACCACATCGTCAAAAACGCCGATACCAACACCGGCGAGCAGGGCACTGCCGAACGAAGCGTCGCAACAGGCGGGGCACTTGACCGGCGCGTTGAAAAGGTCGCAGACAATGCTGCTCCAAAGCGCGCTCTTGGCACCGCCGCCGATCAACAGGAACTCGTGAACCGGAAGCTTCATCTTCTCGATGGTACGGTAGCAGTCGCGCAACGAGTACGCCACGCCTTCAAGCAGCGCACGCGACGCATCGCCGCGTGTGCTGGCCATGCTGAACCCAGTGAAGCTGCCGCGCAGATCCGCGTCCCAGTAGGGCGAGCGCTCGCCCTGCAGATACGGGTGGAAGAAGACGCCGTTGCTGCCGGGCGGCGCTTGGGCGGCCTCGGCGTCGATGGCGTCGTAGTGCGTTCCCGGTGTGCAAAAGGTGTCGCGGTACCAGCGCTGGCAGACCGCCGCTGCGTTGGTCGCGGTGACGGTGTACCACATGCCGGGCACGACATGCGAGTAGGTGAGCGTCTCGCGGTGCGGGTGAGCCTTGGCGGTCATCACATTGACATTGCCGGCGGTGGCGAGTTTGAGCACGCACTGGCCGGGCTCGATCGCGCCGGCTGCGTAATCCTCGACCGCTGAATCGCTGGCTCCCATAATGACGGGCGTACCGACCGGCAGACCTGTGTCGGCCGCCGCCTGCGCCGTGATGTGTCCCGCCAAGTCCGTCGGATCGCCGATGCGCGGCAGGGCTTTCAGCGGGATGCCGGCCAACTCGCAGAGCGCCTCCGACCAGCACGCTTTGCGCATGTCCCAGAAGAGCGTACCTTGCGCCTCGATGCTGTCGCAGGCCATCTCGCCGGTCAGGAGATAACGGATGTAATCTTTGACGAACGAGATGTGCCGCGTCTGCTTGAGGGTGCGCGGCTCGTTGTTGCGCAACCACAGCATCTGCGGCAGTGTCCACGTCGGCGTCGGCGCCTGATAGGCGGTCTTGAAGATCAGGTCGAAATGATTCCGCTTCAGGGCCGCGCACTCCTGCACGCTGCGCTGGTCGGTCCAGATGATGGTCGGGCGCACCACGTTGAGTTTGCTGTCGAGCAGCACCGCGCCGTGCGTGTAGCTGTCGAGCGCAATGGCCGCGATGCGGCGGCGCTGCTTGAGCTTCTTGAGCACCTCGCACATGACGCGATACCAGTCGGCAGGATCCTGTTCGGCCCAGGCCGGTCGCGGGTGGTGGGTGGGGTATTCGCCGGACACACTCTCGACCACGTTGCCCGCAAGGTCGATCAATGTCACCTTGCAGCCGCCCGTGCCGAAATCGATTCCAAGTAAAAGGTCTTGGCGTTTCATCAACCCAATATCCATTTGTGGTCGGGATCGGGCACCGACAAAAACTTGCGGTGGTTCGGGCCGGCCATGACCCACAGGTAGTACATGGTGTAGCCCGGCGCGTTGATTACGGGGTGGTAGCCGCGCGGGATCAGCGTGGTGTCGTTCTGTTGCACCGTGCAGGTGAAATCGATCGAACGGTCATCGGTGTAGATCTTCTGGATGCCGTAGCCCTGCGATGGATTGAAGCGGAAGAAGTAGACCTCTTCCATATCCACCTCGACCGGCAGGTTGTCGAAATCGTGACGGTGCGGCGGATAGCTCGCATGATTGCCCGAGGGCACAAACGCCTCGCCGATGAAGAAGTGGCTGGAAGGAAACTCGTCGGTCAACATGAGCAACGCATCGCGTTGGTAACTCTCCTTGCCGATGCGGGCTTCCTTTACCTGTTCGGGTGTGATCTCATACGCGGCGGTCTTGAGGTCGGATGGCGAGGCCGCCCAAGCGATCTCGACATCGGTCGTGCCGGTCACGGTGTAGGCGGTGCCGCACGGAATGTAGACGGTGTGCGGCTTGCCGGAGAAGACATCCTTGCGCGTGCCGACCTTCGCGAAATTGAAGCTCTCGCCGGTGACGGCACAGGTTCCGCCCAGCACGACCAGGGCGACCTCAAACGCGCCGGACTCGGCTTTGTACGACTCGCCTGCTTTGAGCGTGATGATGCCGAACTCGGTCAGTTTCAAATCGCCGTCGCCGATCGAGGCGATCTTGGTGAACGTGCCTTGGTTCTTGTAGTGTTTCAGATACTCTTTCATGATGCTCCTTTCTTTACGCCGGTATGCCCCGGCTTGCCGCGCGCGGATCACGCGTCGCGGATTGTGGTTTCAAACTTCTTCAAATGCTGTTCTGCCGTTTTGAGATTCGGTATGCCGGTTCTGCCGCCGAGCTGCGTGCATTTCAGCGCGGCGACGACGGTCGCGAAGCGCATGCAGGACTCCCAAGGGCGCCCCTGCGCAACGGCGAATGTGAAAGCGCCGTGATAGGTGTCGCCCGCGCCGGTGGTGTCGACCTCAGCAGGCACCTCGTACTGCGGACAACTGAACACCTGCTTCCCGTCAAAGCCGATCGAACCGCGCTTGCCGAGGGTGATCCCCGCGAAGCGGCAACCGGGCACAAACAGTTTGCGCACCGCAGCGGTCGGCGAGCGCGATCCCGTAAACCGGGCGGCGAAAGGCTGTGAGGCGATGATGATATCGCTCAACGCCAACAGCTCTTCGATGCCTGGGACGAGCGTTCCGGCGTCGATAGAAACACACACGCCATGTTTGCGGGCGGTTTTGGCCGCAGCGAGCGCGGCTTGCATCTGGTGTCCGTCAAGATGCAGCAGGTCGCTGGCGCGGATCCGCTCGCGGCAGAACTCGCGTGCCGAGAGAGGACGGGCTGTGCCGCGCGTCCAGGCGATGCTGCGCTTGCCGCTTGGCTGATCGATCCAGCAAAAGCCAGCCGGTGACTCGGCGTTTTTGCGGACTTTGATGCCTGCGGTGTCGACGCCCTCATCCGCGATGCCGCGCACGATCTGCTCGCCGCGCTCGTCGTCTCCGACCACCCCGCAAAACGCAGTGTCCGCGCCTAGACGGGCAGCGGCGACGATGGCGGTGGCGGCCGGACCGCCACCCTGTATGAGGCTCTCGACGATCTCGACTTTGTCGTCATGCGGGATATGCGGCAGGACACAGAGGTAGTCCATGCCGCAATAGCCGATACCGATGAGCTTGGGGGTTCGCTTCATTCTCGCGCGACGCTTTCCTCGTTGATGAAGTCATCCTTAAAACTGGTGAGCGCGGCGACCAGCAGAACGACGCCTCCGAGCACGAACCCGATGGAGAGGTAGGACATCGCGGTGGTCAGGCCAACCGTCTGCTTGGCCCAGCCCAGGATGACCGGGGCAAAGGCGCCGACAAAGAAAATACAGGTCAGCATCAGGCCGGTGGCCGAGCCGCGGTATTTGGGCTCGATCACATCAAAAAGCGTGGCATAGATATTTGAGTCGAAGATCCCGCGGAAGATGCCGAAACCAGCCAGAGCGGCGTAGCAGACCCACAGCGTGCTGGTCGCGCCCATGAGATAAACGAAGGGGGCGGCCAGGAACAGGCCGAAGACCACGACCTTGATCCGGACACGCGGGAAACGCACTGCCAGCAGGTCGGAGATCCGTCCGCCCAGCAACACACCGGTGGCGGCCGCGACCTGATGGTAGAACATCGAGGAAAAACCGACTTTGGCCAGTTTGAGTTCGTATTTCTCGTACAGGAAGGTGGATATCCAGGTGTTGAAACCGCAGATTACAAAGAAAAACGCGCTGAACGAGAGGCAGAGCGCCCAGAAAGTCGGTTTGCACAGGACACCGTGGAACAACTCCTTGAGAGGGATACGGCTGACCTTTTTGCGGTCGTCGGTCTGTGAGGGCTGCCCCACATCCTTGACGCGCCAAAGGATGATGAAGCAGAGGATCAGCGCCATGGTGCCGAAGAGAAAGAAGGGGGTCCGCCAACCGAAGTGCTCGCCCATCCATCCGGCAATCAGGCCGCTGAAGATCAGGCCGAAGTAGAGCGCCGTCTGATGGATGCCCATGGCGAGCGCGCGGGTCTTGTGATGGTACTGACCGATCAGCGAATTTGCGGAGGGAAAGTAGCATGCCTCGCCGCCGCCGTTGCCGAATCCCCGGATCAGGATGAGACTTGTCATGCCGCCCGCAATGCCGGAGAGGAAGGTACAGCCGCTCGCCAGCAAGAGGCTGAAAAAAAGCACCCACTTGCGGCGCGAGATATCGCCCAAGTACCCGCCCAGCGGAACCAGCAGCGCGTAGCACCAGAGAAAGATGGAGCCGATGAGCCCGGTCTGCACCGAGGAGAGCCCCAAGTCTTTCGTCAGCAGCGGCAGGACCACGTTGTAGGACTGTCGGTCGGCTTGGTTAAAGAAAAACGCGAACCAGAGCAGCGCGATCAGTTCCCATTTGTAGGGCAACCAGGTTTTTTTCGTGTCAGTCATCGGAAACTTCCTTCTTTTGGAGTAGCACAGGGGTGATAACGCTCAACGTTCAACTTCAGCTTTATCATGCTCTGGAATCGGGGAGGGACGAGCGTCTGCTCGTCCTCGGGCAAGCAGACGCTTGCCCCTCCCGTTTCGTACTTGATGTGTTGAGCGTTGAACATTTCACTTGTCTTTGCCCGGGCGCGGGGCGACGTTCTCTTCGGGCAACTCGATATCCGCCGTGCCTTCGAAGTCAATCGCGGCAGGCTTACAGTTCATGTTGTAGAACGGCGAGTCCTTGTTCGTCAAAATGTCAGACATGCGCACGACCTGTCCGGTATAAGCCGAGAGACGCCCCATGATCGCTGCCGCCGTGGCGTAGGCGATGGTCTCGCCCTCGTTAAGTTGCTTGCCGTGGATCACACTGTCCAGCAGGGCCGAGTGCTCGTTAACGTAGGGGTTGCCTTCGTTACCGACATCTTCCAGTTTTATCTCCTCGCCGTCATAACGGCGGACTTTGCCGCCGCCGGAAATCTCTGCCAGTTCGGTTGCAAACAACTCGCCCACGCGGCCGGCGCAACCGGGGATTTGGCGTGCGAGACTGTGGATGTGCAATCCGTCGCCGTAGTCGAAGTCTACGCTGAAAAAGTCATACTGATTGCCGGTGGGACGGCGTACGCGTGCGCCCACGCCCATCGCGGTGCGCGGATAGCGCCCGATGAACCAGTTGGCCACGTCGATGTTGTGGACGTGCTGCTCGACGATGTGGTCGCCCGACATCTCGGCCCAGTTCATCCAGTTGTTGCACATATACTGTGCGTTGGTGACGCCCTCCTTACGCGGACGGATACTACCGCGTGCCTGGCACCAATAGATGTTGCCGCCGCGGATTGTGCCGAGCTGACCTTTTTGAAACGCCAGCGCCTGACGCATGTAGGCACCCTGATGGCGACGTTGCGTACCGGTCACCAGTGTCAACTGCTTGGCTTTGGCGGCAGCCGTGATTTCCAGAATATGGCGCACGCCTTGCGGGTCAACCGCGATTGGCTTTTCCGCGAACACATGCTTGCCGGCCTTGATGCAGGCGTCGAGGTGGCGCGGGCGGAAGGCGGGCGGCGCGCCGAGGATTACGATCTCGATGCCCGGTACATCGAGCATCTTGAAGTAGCCGTCGCCGCCGCCGAAGGCGAATTTCTCATCGCAGCCGAACTGCTTACAGCGGCGCTGCGCCTCTTCGAGGAAAAAGTCGTGTGCGGCCACCAGTTGAATGTTATGGCCGATCTTTTTGGCGGCTTCGGCCATGTTGTTGAAAGCATCGGCAGCGCGTCGGCCCGAGCCGATCATGGCGACCTTGAAGGTGCGTGCCGCGCCTTGCGCGGACACGATCGTGGGAGCTGCGGCCATCATGGCCGAGAATAAGGATGCATTTTTAATGAATTCTCTACGGTTCTGCATGGTTGGTACCTTTTGGTTGTGCCGGACGTGGCTGACAGGCCAGACACGTCCGACGGGGTTATTACGCTTGAGCCCACTGCTCGCGCATGAGCGCGGCGGCTTGTGCCAGAAGCTTTCGTTTTTGATCGTCGGAAACGCCTTTCGGATAACCGGCCTCAATGCTGATTGCGCCACGGTATCCGATCAGCTTCAAGCCTTTGAAGCCGAGCACATAATTGTCAGCCTCGCTATCGACACCCGGGATCTTGCGGGTCTTGCGCGAGGCGATGTGGACGTGCTTGAGATAAGCGCCCGCTGAGATAAACGCCCCCATGTCGTTGGTCTCTTCAGCGGTCATGTGCCAGAAGTCGCCGAGCACGCCGATGGCGGGGCTGTTCGCATCGCGTGCGATGGCGGCGGCGTCCGCCACGAGACGCAGGAACATGGTTTCGTTACGATTAAGCGGCTCCATGATCAGGCAGACGCCCAGTTTCTCTGCATGAGCGAGGATTTCCGGCAGGATCTCCTTGAGGTAACGTTCACGCAGTTCGGGGAAGGGCAGGTCGATCTTCTTGCGCGCCGGCACGGTGATGACGCCGGTGGCACCGAGCTTGGCCGCGCTCTCTAAGATGCTCTTGGTGGTGTCGATCACCGCGCGGCGCTCTGTGGGATCGGCCATACCTGCGTTGCCGCGTGCGCTGATGCAGGTCACACTGAAGCGTAGGTTGCGATTTTTGATCGCAGCGGCCATCTCGTCGACGTTTTTGGCCAGCCACTCCCAGTTGCCGCCGTTGATCTCGATGCGGTCATAGCCGTTAGCCTCAAGGAAATCGTAGCGCTCCGCGAAGCTTTTGCCCGGCACCAGCATCTGCTGGCAGCCGATGTGCAACTCAGCGGGCGGTTCAGGTGCCTTGAGAACCGGCATGCCGCTCGTGGTGGCGGCGTGCGCCTGCCGTGCGCCGAACAGCGCCGCACCGCCCAGTCCCGCTGCACTGAATGTGAAAAACTGTCTTCTGTTGATAGCCATGTGTGTCTGTCTTTTCCCCGTGTTAGAAGTTAGAGTGTCCAAGGTTTTCGCAACGTGCGGCTCAGCATCGCACTGGCCGCATCGTTTCCGACGATCTTTTCCGCAACGGGATCCCATTTGAGGTTCGCGTGTCCCAGACGCAGACCGATGACTGCCAGCGCACCGATGGTGTTTGAGCGGTGCCCGACTTCGCAAGGGGCGACGGTAGGCTTGCCGCTGTAGATGCAATCGATGAAATTCCGTTCGTGAGAGCGGCTGGCATAGACGCGGATCTCGTCCTCCTTGATCTTTTCACGGATCAACTCGGCGGGATTCGTCGAGATGCTGCCGCGCGTGACGAAAAGCGATCGATCATTTTCACCGTAGAAACGGATGCCAACTTTAAATTCGTTGTTCACCGTAACGCGCGCGCCCTCGGGGTACACGAAATCGTAGGAGAACCCCTTGGCCACGTTGAAGACGTCACCGGCTGGCGGCATCTCCACCGCCTTGATGTTCTCGATCGAAGTCGGTCCGGAATGATCTTTGTCAAAGGCCCACTGCACGATGTCGGAGTGATGCGCGCCCCAGTCGGTCAACACACCGCCCGCGAAATCGTAGTTGCTGCGCCACGAGAGCGGCTGCAGCGCGGAGCAGTAGGGGCGCATCGGGGAAGGCCCCGTCCAAAGCTCGTAATCCAGCCCGTCCGGAACCGCGCACGGTTCGAAGCTGGCCAGCGCGCCGGTGCGTCCGTAAAACTTATGCCACGCCTTGGGCAATCCGATTTCAACCTTGTGGATTTTTCCCAGCCGGTTGTTGCGGATGAACTCGACAGCCATCTTGAAGTAGGTGTCGGAGCGTTGTTGCGAGCCGGTCTGAAACGTCACGCCGCTCTCCTTGGCGACGTTGGCCATGGCACGGCCTTCGGCGACCGAGAGCGAAAGCGGCTTTTGGCAGTACACGTGCAGGCCTTTGCGCATAGCGGTGATCGCCATGACCGCATGCCAGTGGTCGGGCGTGCAGATCATCACGGCGTCGAGTCCGGGGATTTCCAGCAACTCACGGAAGTCGACAAAAGACGCGCATCCGTTATACGATGACTGGCCTGTCTTTTTTGCGTAATGCGCATTGATCGCGCGTGTGCCGTGATCGCGCCCGCCCGGCTCTCCGGAGTTATATCCATAGAGCGAGGACTCGCGGTTGCAGTCGCAGACCGCTACGGCCTGCACGCGGTCATCCTGCAGGAAGTTACTCGTGTTGTAGCGGCCCTGCGTGCCGTAGCCAATGATGCCGAGCGTGATACGGTCAGACGGCGCGGGACGGCCCGCGCGGCCAAGCGCCGAAGCCGGTATCAGCGCGGGGAAGCCGAGAGCGGCCGCGGTTGCTTTGATGAATGAGCGACGTTTCATATTAAGCTCTCCCTAGTTTTTTCATGTACGCGAGACAGTCGCGCACGTCATCCAGCGTGTCGGGTCGGACTTCGGCCTCGACCACATACCACTCAGTGACATCGGCCTCGCACGCAGCGAAAACCTTCTCCCAATCCGCGCCATCGGTGCCGATTACGCCGGTGGTTTTGGAGGCGGCCTTGACATGCACGGCGGGGTTGCGGTTCGGGTATTTCTTCAACCAGAAGGCGGGCGATTCTCCGGCCAACAGGCAGTGTCCGAGATCAAGTTGTTGCAAGACGTCCGGCGAGGCGTTCTGATAGAGGATATCCCACTTGCACACGCCGTCAAAGCGGTCGCGGAACTCATGCTGGTGATTGTGGTAGCCCAAACCGATCCCAGCCGCCTTGAAAGCCTGCGCGGCAACGGACATCTGCTCCGCGAAGCGCTTCCAGCCATCCGCTGTCTTGGCGTCGAACCAAGGAACAAACAGATAGGGGGCGCCCAACTCGCTGGCAAATGTCACCGATTCCGCGATGTTCTCGGGCTTGATGATCCGGTCGGCCTGCATCTGCATACCGGCTGCCGCGAGACCGTGGTCTTTAAAAAGCGTGTTCAGTTCCTTGGCGGTGCGACCAAAAAAGCCGCCGCACTGCACCCCCTCGTAGCCCATCGCTTTGAGCGCACGCAGCGTACCGGGAAAATCCCGCTCGCAAAGCTTACGTACCGAATAGAGTTGAACCCCCGCTTTTACACGCCGCGTCGGCGCGGCACCGAGCCCAGACAGCGCCAAACCCGCCGTAGCGGCGAAGCCTGTCCTTAGAAAAGAGCGTCTGTTCATGAAAGCATTCCCCTTGGTTACTCGCTGTATCATAGCAAATTATGAGAGTCATATACCACCAAATGCGAAAAAATAATAATGCATTTTGCGCAATGAGGGAGGAGCGGAAGGCGGCTCGCGAGGACGCTCGCCCTCCAGTCTATGATCAGGCTTGCGGAACGCCGAGAGTAAGCGTCTACTGCAAAATTTGGAGACAAGAACTGCGCTGTGCGCGGGTCGCGGCACCGCTTTTGCGTACCATCCTGCCGTCGCACTCCTACTCAAAAAGCGGCGTCGCACGGAATACCGCTTGCCGCCGCACTCCAAATTTTTTCGCCAGACTTGCGGGTTCCGAAGGAAACAAACGTTCAACGCTCAGCTTTCAACTTTGACTGCAAAGCGCGGCCGACGTCCGGCACTGCCTCTAGCAGTGTGCGCGTGTAGGCGTGGCGGGGCACGTCGAGCACATCGGCGGCAATGCCGGTTTCGACGAACACGCCGTCATGCATCACAGCCACGCGGTCGCAGATGTTGCGGACGACGGCGAGGTCGTGCGAGATGAGGATGATGGAGAGGCCGAGGCGCTGCTGCAAGGAACGTACGAGATTGAGGATGCGGGCTTGGACCGAGACGTCGAGCGCGCTGACCGGTTCGTCCGCGATGATCAGGCGCGGTTCGAGCGCCAGGCAACGCGCGAAGCTGACACGCTGACACTGGCCGCCGCTGATTTCACGCGGGAAGGCGTCCAGCACTGTCGTGGGCAGTCCCACCAGGTCCAGCAGTTCGTCGACGCGTTGCGGAATCGCCGCCGCCGGGCGCATGCGGTGGACGCGTAGCACTTCGTGCAGCGTCTGTCGAACCGTCATACGCGGATTGAGCGAGCCCGTGGCATCTTGGAAGACCATCTGCACGGCGCGCCGGTAGTCGCGGAAGCCCTGACGCGAGAGCCGGTCGACCGCCCGGCCTTCAAACGTGAGTGTTCCGGCGCTGGCCGGTTGCAAGCCGATCAGCGCGCGGGCGAGCGACGATTTACCACAACCGCTTTCGCCGACGATGCCGAGTGACGCGCCAGCCGCGAGGCTGAATGAAACGCCGCGCACGGCGCGGACCGGCGGCTGGCCGGGCGTGCGATAGGTGACGTGCAGGTCTTGGACGGTCAGGAGTGACATGGCTGTGTATGCCAGCAGCGCGAACGGTGGCTGTCGGCGTCGTCGGTTTCAGGGGGTTGTTCGGCGTGGCAACGCGCGTCGGCCTGTGCGCAGCGCGGCGCAAAGGCACAACCGGCGGGCCAGGCGTCCGGCGAGGGCACGGTGCCGGGAATATCCTGCAGCGGAGCGTTGCGCGGTGCGTCAAGCATCGGCACCGCGGCGAGCAGGCCGCGCGTGTAGGGGTGGCGCGGGTTCGACAGCACGTCGGTCACGGCACCGGACTCTACCACCTGCCCCGCATACATCACATACACGCGCGTCATGCGCCCGGCGACCAATCCGAGGTTGTGGGTGATCAGCAACACCGCCATGCCGTCGGCGTCAGCCAGTGTGTCAATCAGGTCGAGCACCTGCTGTTGGGTTGTGACGTCAAGAGCGGTGGTCGGTTCGTCTGCAACCAACAGCTTGGGACGCGCGGCTAACGCCATGGCGAGCATGACGCGCTGCTGCTGGCCGCCGCTGAGTTCGCACGGGAAAGCGCGGGCCGCGCGGGCGGGATCTGGGAGTCCAGTCCGCGTGAGCAGTTCAACGCAGGCATCGCGGTGCGCGGCGCGCGGCAAGTCAGGCAGGCATTCCGCGATTTGATCTTGTACGCGCATCACCGGGTTGAGGCTTGCAGAGGGGTCTTGAAAGACATACGCGATACCGCGACCGCGTACGCGGGTCAGGGCGTCGGGACTGAGCGCCAGAGTGTCCGTGCCGTCAAACAGCACACGTCCCTGCAGGCGGGCGCGATCCGTGGGCGAGAGCCGCGTGAGCGACAGGGCGGTGAGACTTTTGCCGCAACCGCTTTCACCGACTACAGCGACGCGCTCGCCGGCCTGGACGGTCAGCGAGACATCACGCACAGGCGTGGTCAGCATTCCGTCACGTCGGAACGTGACGGAGAGGTGATCAACTTGGAGTAGGGGATGGGGCATGATTAGGCAACTCTCAACTTTCAACTCTTAACTCTCAACTTTCAACTCTTTTTCGTCCCCGTCATCTTTTGTTCGCCGCCGATTTCTGGTTGTTTTGAGCCTCAAAAAATAATCGATTAACCCCAGAAGAACGATACACGTCCACAACACGACATGCCACTTCAAACGGCTGGAAGCTTGGGAGTACATGCGATAGTACGAGCTAACCGTGTTGAACAGCGCTATGGCCACAGCAATGATCCAAATGATTGTTCGCATTTTCATGGGAAACTCGTAGATTCAATTTTCACCGACTACAGCGACACGCTCGCCGGCCTGGACGGTCAGCGAGACATCACGCACGGGCGTGGTCAGCATTCCGTCACGCTGGAACGTGACGGAGAGGCGATCAACTTGGAGCGTGAGTGCCATGATTTACCTGCCTTTCGCCGACGCGGTATACTCCCAGATTTCGAACATGGCGACATGGTATCTTTTGCGTTACATAAATCAACAACTTTTTTATTCCGCGTGGTAATCGGTTGGTGACAGGGGGGTGATGCTTGGTTTTTTTATCACACGAAGGCACAAAGGGCACGAAGGTTTTTTGGGGGCATGGCCCGGGTTTGTTTAACCACGGAATACACTGAACACACGGAAAGGCACAGCTCTGCTGTTTCACGCGAAGACGCGAAGATTGGAGGGCGAGTGGTCCCCACGAGCCGCCTTCCACTGTGCGGAAGGATGGTTTCAGGGTTTATTGCGGAGCGCCGGGAGGGGCAAGCGTCTGCTTGCCCGCGGACGAGCAGACGCTCGTCCCTCGTGCGCCCAGCATGGGCATGTACTAGTCAACTGAAAGGAGTTGATCGCAAAAGCAGTGACAGCAAGCGTAGCGAAACGGCAAGGCCGCGACCGCAAGGGAGTGAGCTGAAGGAAGCCGATAGCAAAGACACGGCCGCAGGAACACGAACGGGCAGTGAGGCATGGTCCGGGCGATGAGTGTGCGAGGAAACACGAAATCCGACAGTCACCGAAAGACGCACTGTGTAGAGCCCGGCGGCACGGGTCGAAAGTACATGCACCTTACCTGGGGAGGCCCCGTGCGTGAGAGCGGACGGGGAGTCAGCAGAGGCCGTAGTAGTGAAGAGGCCCGCCGAAAGGCGGGAGGAGCGAAGGGCCGAAGGACAACGAAAGTGCGGTCAGCCGACCGCCTTGGAAGCATGGCGAGGAGGGATGTGAAACAAAGGGGCGCGACAACTACGGTAGCCACCTCTGCGGCGCGGCGGGTCGGAGCCGGTGGATTCCGGTTCTGTCCAGTCGCACGCGGCCTGAGTCAGGCTTTCAGCGGCATGGAGGTGATGGATGATGCACAATGAAGCGAACATGGCGTTGCCACGCCGTGGGACTTCGCGGGGGCGCGTCAGCGACCCCCGCCGTGTCCAACCGCCGTATGCGGAAAACCGCACGTACGGTGGTGTGGGAGGGGCACGGGGCGCAATCCCCGTGCCCCCACCCGATCCTGGCGGCGGTCACGCCGCCACCCCGTAAAAAAATCTCTGCGCCTCTGTGTCTGCGTTAAAAAACTTTCAACGCTCAACTCTCATTTCGGCACTCACAAGTCAGGCGAAAGATTTGGAGTGCGGCGGCAAGCGGTATTCCGCGCGACGCCGCTTTTTGAGCAGTGTTTTTCCGCGCGTGGCGCGGAGGGAAAGCGGTGCCGCGACCCGCGCACAGCGCGGCTCTTGTCACCGCACTCCAAATTTTCCGCCGCGCCATGCGCGGCACAACCTTTTGCGCCCGCGCAGCGGAAAATCATGTCAATCCTGTCAATCGTGTCAAAAAAAACATCCTGCTTTTCACCAGAAACGCATAATCCTCGCGCCCCCCTGTCACTAACCGCGCGATTACCGCGCACTGTAATCGGTTGGTGACAGGGGGGGGCATGCGAGTCGAGCGCGTGTTTTGTGCGCATGCAAAGGTGGCGTGGGCGTCCCGCCCGCTCTGTGAAAGGCCACTCGTGATTCCGGCGCGCGGTTTGGTTTCGAAATGAAATACGCGCATCACCCTTTTGCAAGGCACGTTGTCGCGGGCGAGGACGCCCACGCTACCTTCTCACGGCCCCCCTTTTCACCAGAAACGCACGATCTTCGCACCCCCCTGTCACTAACCGATTCGCGGTCCGTCAAATAGAAAAGACACCGTAGGTTTTTTTGAGGCGGTGACGATCCGTCAAATACTGGACACCGAGGGGGTCAAGGGACGAGGGGCTGGTCAACGGCGTGAAGGGCGCGGAACCCGGGGTGGTCATCCCTTGCGCTTCGCGTTTGGCGAGCTTGTTCTGCTTGCGCAGGATCAGCGCGTATCGGCGGCGGATGTCCTCAAGGAGGCGGATCGGATTGGTCTTTTCGCG
>DUPH01000363.1 GCA_012838435.1 Lentisphaerota bacterium
CATTTCGCATTCATGCAACAGCGACGGGGCTGACGCCCCAACGTCCCTCGCCCAAGGTAAGAACAGTGTCGCACAATCGGGGGCAACTGTCTATCCCCGAACGCGGTACGCGAATCGCGGTTAGTGACAGGGGTCATGCGAGTTTAGTGCGTGGTTTGTGCCCATTTCGGCACCCGCAAGTCAGGCGAAAAGATTTGGAGTGCGGCGGCAAGCGGTATTCCGCGCGACGCCGCTTTTTGAGCAGGAGTACGGCGGCAGGGCTGTGCGCAAAAGCGGTGCCGCGACCCGCGCACAGCGCGGCTCTTGTCACCGCACTCCAGATTTCGTAAGCCGACACTTGGCGAACGGCCAGAACATCGCCTATACTGTGCGCGTGTCTGGCAAAGGCTTACAACGTATCTGGCTTTCTGCGGCGCTTGTGGTGAAGATCGCCACGGCGACACCCCCTGTTGTGATCTCCGAATTCATGGCTGATAACAACGGCTTTTGTTATGACAGCTTCGGCAACGCCTCCGACTGGCTGGAACTGCAGAACACCACCGGACACCCGATCAACCTCGCTGGCTGGTCGCTCTCGGACAATGCGGGCAATCCGGCCAAATGGGTGATTCCCGCCGTCACGCTGCCCCCTTGGGGTACGCTCCTGATCTGGGCCTCCAGCGCGAACCAGACCGATCCCGCAGGTGAGTTGCACACCAACTTTTCGCTCAGCAAAAACGGCGAATTCCTGGGCCTCTTCAACGCCGACCGTATAGCGGTTCACACCTACAGCCCCAGCTTCCCGCCGCAGTACGAAAACATCGCGTACGGCGTGGCCATCTCACTGGCCGACGACACATGCCTACTCGTCTCCAACACCTCGCCGGTCCGCGCGTACTGTCCGGCCGATGATGCGCTCGGCACCACCTGGCGCACTCAGGCCTTCGACGACACGGAATGGCTGGCGGGGCTCCTGCCGACCGGCTATGGCACGAAGAATCCCGCGTGGGTCTCTGAGGTCAACCTGAGCCTGCTGGAAATCGCGCAGGGCCAGCCCGGCGTCTACCTGCGCATTCCGTTCGAACTGGCCGACGCCGCGTCCGTTCTTTCGCTCGCGCTCACCGTGACCTATGACGACGGCGCCGCATTTTACATGAACAGTGGATTCGCCACCGCCGTGAATTCACCGTCCCCCGCGACCTTGACATATGCCAGTTACGCCGCGTCGATTCTGAACAACCCCGCCACCGCCACGGCGCTCAATCTCACCGCCTGCACCAATCTGCTGACCGGCGGCGTCAACATGCTGGCCGTCCACCTCATGAACTGTAACGCGACCAGCAGCGACCTCTTTCTCAAGCCCTCGTTGGAGGCCGTCATCCGCACGCTCTTCGTCACCAACGAACCCTCCTACCTCATTCAAGCCACGCCCGGCGTCATGAACGGCGATGCCACGATCCTGCGCTTGCCGCAGACAGTCGCCTTCTCGCACCCTCCCGGCATCACCGCCACGCCCTTCACCCTGACGCTGAGCGGCAGCGCACCGGGCCAAAGCATCCGCTACACGACCAACGGCGCGGTCCCCACGCTGGACAACAGCCTCCTCTACAGCGCGCCGCTCTCGGTCTCCTCTTCCCTGCACATCCGCGCCTGCGTGTTCGACGCGCTCGGGCGCAGCGGCAACCCATCGACCGCCATGTACACCTTCCATGCGTCCGACTCCGCCACGCTGGCCTTCACCAGCGGCCTGCCGATCCTCGTGCTGCGCGAGAACGATCCGCTCCGTGACGGTATCCCCACGAGCGAATCGTCAATCTACACCGCCTGTTCCGCTCACCTGATCGAGCCCGTCGACGGCAGTGCCGCGCTGACCGGTCCCGCCACGCTGACCCGCCGCGTCGGCATCCATGTGCGCGGGTCCTCATCCGCTGGTTTCCCCAAAAAACCTTACGCGCTCACCTTCTGGGGCGAGGAGGACGACGACGAGAAGGCCAGCATCAACGGTTTTCCCGACGGCTCGGACTTCGCCTTGATCAGTTGCTGGAACTATGACCGCACCTACATGCACGATGCCTTCATGTTCGATCTCTCGCGCCAACTCGGCCGTTACGCCCCGCGCACGCGTTGGGTGGAGCTTTTCCTCATCAACAACGAAACCACCGACCTCTCGGCTGCCCGCTACCACGGGCTCTACGTTTTGGAAGAGCGCATCCGCATCGGTAACGGCCGTCTGCCGATCGATGACATCGTGACGCCAGGCGACACGGCGCAGCCCGCGCTCTCCGGCAGCTATCTCTTCAAGGCGGACCGCGCCGACACCGACGAATTTTACTGGCGCACCGCACGCAACTTCCCCAACAGCACCGGACGCTACATGGTCCTCGATCGGCCCAAGCTCGATGTGGTCCAACCCGAGCAGAGCCTCTATCTCGTCAATGCCTTCAACGATTTTGAAAACACCGTGTACGGCTCCGACCCCATGCACCCTGAGACTGGTGTCGGCCGTTACATTGACCTGCTATCGTGGACCGATTTCCACATCATGAAAGCCTACTCGATGGATGTAGACATCTTCACGCTCAGCTCCTATTTTCACAAAGACCGCAGCGGTAAGATCATGGCCGGGCCGGTCTGGGACTTCGACCGTTCGTTGGGGCCATACGGGTACACCGACAGGCCCAACTCCAAGCGCTGGGACGTATGGACCTTCGCCCCGGAGCCCTTCACCCGCAGCGATTTCTGGGGCCGCCTGCATGCCCAGCCCGCCTTCCAGCGTCTCTACTGGGACCGCTGGTTCGCACTGCGCCAAGGCCCCTTCTCCAACACCAATCTGGCGGCCACCGTCGCCCGGCTGCACGCGCAGCTTCCTGAAGCGGCGGCCACTCGTGATTACGTGAAGTGGAACCAGTGGCCCACCAATGACGTTTTCGGCCGCACCCACTCCGGCGAGGTCGCGTGGATGACTTGGTTCGCCACCAACCACGCGACGTGGATCGACCAAAACTTCACGCAGAAGTGCTCCCTGTTGCACGCGCCGCCGCTGCTCAATCCGGCGAGTTGCATCCTGCCGCCCGGTGAACCGCTGACCGTGACGCTGACCGCGCCCGAAGGCGACCTCATCTACTACACGCTGGACGGCAGTGACCCCGCGCTCTGGAACAATCTTCCGGCCCCGCAGGCGCACGTCTGCCGCCCCGGCATGTCGGTGCAACTCACCGCCTCCGCCGAACTTTTCGCCCGCGCCTACAGCAGCACGCGCCAAACCTGGAGCCTCGCCGCACGGGCGGAATATCTGCTGGGCGGCCGCCGTGCCCGTCCCGGCGATATCCTGATCAACGAGATCCACTATCATCCGCACGTCAACGCAACCGCCCCGCAATCGGAATGGATCGCCCGGTGTTACGAGTTCGTTGAGCTGGTCAACCTCGCCGACTGCGACATCAGCCTCGCGGGGTGCCGCTTCCCGCAAGGCCAGCCCGCGCACGAGCTTGTCTTGGACGGCCCCATCCTCAAGCCCGGCGAACATGCGGTCGTCGCCCGTCACGAAGAGGCTTTCCGGCACCGTTACGGCAACGCGGTCACGCCTGCCGCCTACTGGATCTACGGCGGACTCTCCGACAGCGGCGAAACGGTCACGTTGCTTGATGCGCGAGGGCGCACGCTGGATACGATCACGTACGGCACGCGCGGCGATTGGCCCCGTTCCGCAGATGGCGGCGGCGACTCGCTCAACCGCGCGGACTTTGTGCCGTTCGCGCCCAGCCGCTGGCAGGCGGGCGTGCCGACGCCGGGGCGCGGCGGATACTCAGAATGGCTCGGATTGCGCGGCCTCACCTCGCTCGAAGGCGACGCCGACGGCGACGGCGTGCCGAATCTGGTTGAGTACTACACCGGTGCCGACCCGCTGGACCCCACCGACGAAGGACGCTCCGCCATACAAGGGTTTGCGATAGACGGTTCAGGCGTGAGCGTCTCCTACTATCAGGCATACGATCGCCCCGATGCTTGGGCGTCGCTCCAAGAGTCCGAGGATCTGCTTGAGTGGTACAACACCGACGGCCGCTACCTGCGCTGTGAAGACACCGGCGACGGTTATTTATGGACGCTGGAGATCCCGCACGAAGAGCAGGCCACCTACCCACGCCGATTCTTCAGACTGACGGTCTGGCCTGCTACGGCCTCACAAAGCGGCGGCACGTTACCTTCGCCTCTTTCAGCAACCGCTCGGTCTGCTCCGTAAAGGCATAGTCGCCGCCGTAGACCACCTCGCGGATGCCCGCGTTGATGATCATCTTGGCACACGTCAGACAAGGGCTGATCGTCACATAGATCGTCGCGCCCGCCAAGGCAATGCCGTGATACGCCGCCTGACAGATGGCATTCTGTTCCGCATGGACGCAGATGCACTCTTCGAGGCTGCTGCCCGACGGCGCACTACCCGCACAACGCGGGCAACCGCCTTCGAAGCAGTTCTTAACCCCACGCGGCGTGCCGTTGTATCCCGTCGAAATGATACGGTTCTCGGACACGACGATCGCCGCGACCTTGCGCCGCGAACAGTTGGCGCGCGTCGCCGCCACTTCAGCAATCGCCATGAAATAGGTATCCCAATCCGGACGGGGATCAACACGTTTTTTTTGAGCAGCCATAGCGGTCTTCCCTTTCATCAGTTCCGGTACTATACCACATCGTTTGAACGTTGAGCGTTGAAAGTTGAAAAATTGCGGGGTTGAGCACCGCCTATACGCATCACAAAGTCCAATAAAAACAGTACGTGGCAGACGTGACTTATCGCATGAACAACTGCGTTGAGAAAAGGGCGTGCGTATACAGGCCGAGCGACATGGCCTGCAGAACGGCCTCGGGTCCGGGCGGCGGGAAGTATCCCGCGACACCGTGGCGGCGGGCGAGATAGCTTCGGACAGTCCGGCGGACAGTCTCATCGGGCGGCGTGTCAAACGCGACAACCTCCGATATGTGGCCGCGCCACGATTGCCGCCATGAAGCGCATGCCGAGACCCCGCCTATCCGAAGGTCGCAGCCGGGCACGGCCTGCGCGAAATCAACCTCCACGATATGCCGCCCGTCGGGAAACGTCCACACCGGTTGACCGTTGACGCATACGGAAAGCCCTTCGGCATCCTCGGGGTCGTAGGTCAGCGGCAAAGCACGGGCAGCCACTGTCACAGCCGCCCCGGGGGCCTCGACAAGTGCGGCAAAGTGATTGGATGATTCTGCCGGACACGCTACGATGAAGAGCGTCGAAACCGGAATGGCACTGGAGCAGAACGGCGAGGCCGGGGCTTCCAGCGTATCGAACGTGATCCCTTCCGTTTCCAACGCGGGCAATCCCCAAGACGTCGCCCCCGCGATGGCCGGGCTCCATGCCGCCCCTTCGCGCAAAGATATCCATGACAGCACACGACCATCCGCATTCACGAGCACTCTGTCCGCGACAGTCTCGCATTGCGACACCACAGCGGCAGACGCATGAAAAGCGCCTAAAAAGCACAGCAAAACACCCATCAGCATCGTCATCATTTTTTATCCTTTCTCTCTTGTTGACACTCCCACTTCGGATCGACGGGGTCACCGATGATCCGCAGACAATCGGGGTCGGTATCGAGAACCTTGACGCGGTTGAGGAAGTGCGAATACCGCAACGACTCGCGGGACGGGCGGTCGATGGAGCGGATTATCGGGTCGTATGGGTTCAACATTTTCGACCCGGATCTGGCATACCACGCCTTCCTCTCTTCAAGGGGGAAACTCTTGACCACGGTTTCTGCGAGAACCGTCATCGGCACGGGGGAGGCCATGACGTAGGCGCGGAACGTGGCCTCGCGGTAATGGTTGGTCGGCGCGAGCAGGGCCTGATGCAGGATGTTGGTGATCTCCGGCGAATCCCCGCTCCGCCAGAGGGTGCCGAGAAGCTCCGCGACATATTCCGGCGTTCCTTCGGAGGTCCGCGCGAACGGCGTTCCCTGCGACAGGAGTTCTGCCCCGATCAGGCCGACCATCCCCCCGTCCTTGCCGTGCGCCAGCTTCGCGTTGACGGATTGCAGCGAGTCATCCGCCTCGTACCACGGCCTAGATGTCGGGGCGATCCGGGCGATGAACCGCGCGGCTGCGTTAGGCGCGACACGCCCGTCTCCGGCCCCCTCTCCGCCGCCCGGCGCTAGCGTCGGGAAAACCTCCCGCCCGGGATCGAAGGGATTCCCGATGACCCGCAGACACTCGGGGTCTGTTTCAAGGGCCTTGACGCGGTTCAGGAAGTGCGAGTACCGCAGCACCTCCCGCGACGGGCGGTCGATGAGGCAGTCCTCCCA
>DUPH01000364.1 GCA_012838435.1 Lentisphaerota bacterium
CCCTCCATTGCCCGCCTCGACGGCTCGTGGGGACACTCGCCCTCCATTGCCCGCCTCGACGGCTCGTGGGGACACTCGCCCTCCATTGCCCGCCTCGGCGGCTCGTGGGGACACTCGCCCTCCAAATCATGTTAATCATGTTAATCATGTTAATCATGTCAAATGATAATTTCCTGCTTGATCGTTTTGAGCAAAATAATAAGATTTTCGCCAATAAATCGCAACGTCTATCGTTTAGCAGTATGAAAGCAACCATGCCAGAGCCTGACATCAGTGATGCCGAGCTGCTCCAAGCCTTCGCGCAGGGCGACACAACGGCCTTAGACAAGCTAGTAGACCGTTACCGGCAACCCCTGTTTGCCTGGCTGCTGGGTATGACCGCGAACCGCGCCGACGCCGAGGATCTGTTTCAGGAGGTTTGGTTCCGCGTGATCCGTCATGCGGCGCGTTTCAAGGATGTATCGTTCCGGGCGTGGCTGTGGAAGATCGCACGCAACCTATTGATCGACTTCCGCCGCAAAAGCAAGCCGACCATCAGCTTGGACGCAGTGGCCGATGCCGAGGATAATCCACTGGTCGAGCGCCTGGCCGCAACAGAGGCGGGGCCGACAGAGCGGGTGGAGTTGGATGACATGGCGCAGCGCGTGATGCAGGCGGTCATGATGCTGCCTGAAGTACAGCGCGAGGTCTTTCTGATGCGCGTTCAGGGAAACCTGACCTTCAACGAGATTGCCGCCACGCTGGACATCCCGCTGAATACCGCGCTGGGACGCATGCACGACGCAATGGGTAAACTGAAGAAGTGGTTGGCGGAGGAGGAGGATTAAACGATGAAGACGCAGACACCTTTTGACGAGATCGCGGCCATTGACCGCGAACTGCTTGAACTCGCCCCCCGCGTCCGGCAGGGCTTTGAATGTCTTGGTGGGCCTTCCACGCGGGTGGAACAGGCGATTCGCGAGGAAGCGCGGCGCGTGGCCGCCAGCCGGGCGCGTCCAACGTGGCCGTTGGGACGCATCTTGGCGGCCGCGGCGTCGCTCGCGCTGTTGCTGGGCGGAACAGCCTTCTGGTTCGCGTCGCAACGTGCCGGACAGGAGACGCAGGGCTTGGCGCAGCAACCGGCCGCCGCCGCGCACATCGACGAATCCACAGCCAGCTTTGCAAGCCTGCTGATGGAGATACAGGGGTTGAATGAGGACGGCTTCTTCAGGACTGAGGAAGCGGAATCTCTGTGGCTGTAGCCCACAGCTTCTCGATGGCGTAATACGCGCGCGCCTCAGGTGAGAAGACGTGCACCACGACATGCACGAAGTCCACCACCACCCAGCCGCTGTCCGGCGTGCCCGATGTGCGGTAGCTGGCAACGTCCGACGCCTTCGTGCGGCGTTGCACCTCCGAAACTAGCGCCTTGAGGTGCGGTTCCGATGTGCCGGTCGCCACGACCGTGAAGTCGGTGAGGTTAGAAATCCCGCGGACATCGTAAATGCGGATATCCTCCGCCTGCTTGGCGTCCAGAGCCGCCGCCGCTTCCCGTGCTATCTGTTCAGGTTGAATGGCCATGTTTCCTCATCATTTGTCGGTAGCGTATAAGCCGCGCTCGCGGATATAGGCCTCGACTTCAGGACACACAAGATAACGGATTGAACGCCCTTCGGCAATTCTTCTCCGTATCTCCGAAGAAGAAACCTCGCAAGTGCGCCCTTGGAGCATGTGCTGCCGCAGACGCGCGCGTACCGCTTCGGGGAAGGGCTCCAGCGCCTCGTCAAGCACCAGCGACACGCCCGGCCGCAACACCGTAATCACGTCGCACAACGTCAGTATCTCGTCGATCTTGTACCAACGCGAAAGTTCGCGTAGCGAATCCCCGCCAATAATAAAAAAGAGATGCGCCTTGGGATAGCGCGCATGCAGAGTCCGCACCGTCTCGACCGTATACGACACCCCGCCGCGCGTCAGGTCGAGGTCCGACGCCTCGAAAAGCGGATCACCGGCCACGCTGCGCCGCACCATCTCCAGCCGATCCGAGCCCGGTGCCAAGTCCGTCGCACCAACTTTGAATGGCGATACCGCACAGGGCATCAGCAACACGCGATCAAGCTGAAAGGCTTCCGCCGCCGCGCAGCCCATCAGAAGATGGCCGATGTGGATCGGATTGAAACTGCCGCCGAGAATACCGAGCCGCATCACCGCACCTCCTCGTCCTCGGCCGGAATGGCCTTCCCGCTCTCGGCCTCGAAAAACCGGAGCTGACCGCAGTCCAGCGGCAGTGCCACCATCGTGCCCGGCACGAACGTACACTCCGCCCCTACCCGCGCCACGATACGGGTGCCGTCGGACATCAGCACCTGGACGAAGGTCTCCGCGCCCATCGGCTCGACAACATCCACCGTGCCGCAGATCGCATCCTGCGCCGTGTCCGGCGACGCTGCGCCGCCCAACGATTCCGGCCGGAACCCCATCAGCAGCTCGCGTCCGGTGAACGGCTGCAGGGCGGCGCTCCAGCGCGCCGGCAGCGCGATCACGCCCTGTGCATGCCGAAAGCAACCGCCGCCCTCCTGAAGCTCGAAGCGCCCCCGCAGCATATTCATCGGCGGCGTCCCGATAAATCCGGCGACAAAGAGGTTCGCCGGTCGGCGGTAGACCTCTAGCGGTGGTGCCACCTGCTGGATCGTGCCGTCCGCCATCACCACGATGCGGTCGCCCATGGTCATCGCCTCGACCTGATCGTGCGTCACATAGATCATGGTGGCTTTCAGCCGCTGGTGCAGGCGGTTCAACTCGCTACGCATCTCCACGCGCATCTTGGCATCCAGATTAGAGAGCGGCTCGTCAAACAGAAAGACCTGCGGCTTGCGCACGATGGCGCGCCCCAGCGCCACCCGCTGACGCTGCCCGCCCGAGAGCTGTTTGGGTAAACGCCGCAACAGGTCGCCCAGCCCCAGAATCTCCGCCGCTTCGCCGACCCGCTTCTCGATTTCACGCTTGTGAAAGCCCCGCAGCTTGAGCCCGAAAGCCATGTTGTCATAGACCGTCATGTGCGGATAGAGCGCGTAGTTCTGAAAAACCATCGCGATGTCGCGATCCTTCGGCGGCACCGTGTTCACGCAGCGGCCGCCGATGCTGATCGTGCCGGATGAGATCGTCTCGAGTCCTGCGACCATACGCAGCGTGGTCGACTTGCCACATCCGGAAGGGCCGACCAGCACCAGAAACTCACCGTCGCGGACCACCAGGCTGAACGCGTCAACCGCGCGCACGCCGCCGTCGTACTCCTTGCACACCTTCTCTAGCACCACCTCTGCCATATCGCCCCTACAGCACCATACGGACACCCGGCACCCGCTTCAACGCCGCATCAAGCGTGCGCAACTCATCCGGCGTCTGCAGTTCGATCGAAACACTGTAGGCACAATACCGGCCCGAGGATGACGCACGCGACGCCGCAAGCGGCTCGATCACCCGGTAGGCGGCCAGCACCACCGTCAGTTCCGGCTCCGCAGCGGATGACGCTTCCGTGATCACGCGGAAATGAAAGATCGCGGGATACTCGACCTGTTGCGGCGCACCGTCCGGATGCCCGTTCTCGCTATGATTCACTCGTATACTCATGTCCCGAACAGTGTACCGACTCTCGGGGCGCGATTCAACGCTCACGTTTAATGCGGGAAGGTGAAGCGGTAGAAACGCGAGGGATGGGAGGCGGCATCGGGGTCGGTGAAGTCAAGGGTGCCGTCGCTTGACATGGTGGCATTGGTGACGGTGACCCATAGCGTGGAGACAAGATTGTCGCAGGCTTCGACGCGGACGGGGATGTCCGTATTGCCGGTGAGGGTAAAGGCAAACGCGCCCGAGGCGTCGATTTGCGGCGGCGGGATGGTGCTGAAGGCAGGATTCCAGCAGACAACGGGACGCCCGTAGAATTTGGCCCCCCAATTTTTTGTGTTGGGGAGATAGTAGAATGTGAGTGTGGGGGATGTATAGGCAAAAGCGTTGTTATACCAATCGGGTGTTGGGGCGTTGCCGGTGAAGAGGACGGAGGTCAGGGATTCACAGCCGCCGAAGGTATAGGATTCGAGGTGCTTCACGCTTCCGGGGATGATGATGGACGGCAGAGCGGTACAATCCGCGAAGGCGCCGTAACTGATGTTCGTGACGCTATCGGGAATGGTGATGGAGGTCAGGGCGGTGCAGCAATCGAAGGCTTGGTATCCGATGGTCGTGACGGTGTCGGGGAGGGTGACGGCCGTGAGACCGGTACGATTACGGAAAGCCCAATCGGCGATGGCGGTCACGCCGTCGGGGACGGCGTAGGCGCCGGAGAAACCGGCGGGACATGTCAGCAATGTGGTAAGACCGTTGTCGAACAGCACACCGTCTTCGCTGGCATGGTTCGGGTTGTCCGCTGCCACGGTGATGTTGGTGAGGGACGTGCAGTCCTCGAAGGCGTCTTTGCCGATGGTCGCAAGGCTGTCGGGAAGGGTGATGCTGGTGAGGGCCGTGCAGTACCTGAGGGCTTCGGCAACGATGGTCGTGACGCCGTCGGGGATCGCGTAGGCACCGGCGCGGCCGTTGGGACAAGCCAGCAGGGTGGAGCATGCTTTGTCGAACAGCACGCCGTCGATGTCGGCGTAGGTTTCGTTGTCATCCGCAACGGTGATGTGGATGAGCAAAGGACTTCCTTGAACGACACCATGATCGGCACCATAGTCGATGTTGGTGACGCTGTTGGGGATGAAGAGGTTCGTGAGGGAGGCACAGTTCGCGAAGGCCCGGTATTCGATGGTCGTGACGGTGTCGGGGATGGTCACGGACGTGAGGGTGGAACGGTAGGCAAAGGCACTCTGGCCAATACCCGTGACAGTGTAGTTGTCGAGTTGATTGGTGATGATGAGGTCGCCTTCGTATTCGTAGTCGTCGAAGCCTATGATAATGGCTTTGTTTTCATCGATCGTGTACGTGTAGCGACCGCAGGTTTCGCCGCCAAAGCCGGCGGCGGATGCGGTCAGGGGGAGGAGGGTCACGATGTGCGCGAGCGCGAAGGCGCAAAGGCGCATCATGCGAGATGGGGTGTTGTGGTTGGTGGTTGTGTTGTTCATGGCTGATCCTTTGGGCTGGAATTTAGGATTTAGGAGGTAGGATTTAGGAGTTGGGGTTAGGAGGGCAAGAGGCGCGAGACAAGAGGAGACACCTCGTCTCTTGTCTCTTGCCCTCCCCCACCCTACGGCTGGGTTTCGCTGGCCCTCACCTTGAAGAAGCGGCACGACGCCGTCGCGTCGATGTTCGTTGTGAGGACGAGGTCGCCACCCGTCGCCGCTTGGATGCTCGGGCCTTTATTCCAGGTTCCGCCCAGCGTGTCCGTCCAGTAGAGCGTGTAATAAGCCCCGACCTGGGCGTTGGTGATCTTGATGGAGAGCGTCGTGCCGCTGACAACAATCGCCGATCCGTCCGTGGCGAAGACCGGCACGGGGAGGCTACGGGTAGCCGTGGCCGCCGCACCGGCGACGGTCGCCGTGTAACCAAAGCCACCCGCCGTGAAGGCGTAGTCGTCGTTGGGTAGCCAGAGGTAGAGCTTGCCGGTTTCATCGGCGAAGAGGTCGACGACGCCGTAGGCGCCGAGCGCTGTTACGACGACTGCCGCATTGGGCGTGAGGTTCGTCACCGTCACGCACCAGACGCGCTCTAAGCTGTTCGAGGGCGCGGCTGCTGCATAGCCGCCATCAATGCGGATGGAGCCACCGGTGAAGAGGCTCGTGCCGGAGGCCTCCGGCAAGTTCCCGGTGTCGCCTTCCTCCACATTGCCAAGGCCGGGGCCGATGCCCGGCGCACCGCCCGCGCCGCCGATCGCGAAGACCGTGCCGCCGGAGACGGTCAGGACTGCACCTTCACTGCCAGCAACCTGCTGGCCGGTACCGCCACCGATGCCCGCGGCACACTTGCCGCCGGTCGCGGTAACCCGTCCGCCGGTGATGTTCACCGTGCCGCCCGGGCCTGCGTTCTCGATGGTGTTTCCTTCGATGACCCCGTTGTTGTTGCCGCCGCCGATGCCGGCGCCGTATTGGCCGCCGGTAGCGGTGATCTCGCCGCCGGAGATAGTTGTCGTGCCGCCCGCGTCGCCATCGCCGCCGCCGATGCCGGCCGCGAAATCGCCGCCGCCGGCCGTGACGGAGCCGCCGGTGATGGTCACCGTACCGCCGTCGCCGCCGGATGACGCGTCGGCATAGCCGCCCGAGCCTATACCCGCGCCCAAAAGGACGCCGTTGGCCGTGACGGTGCCTCCGGAGATGGTCACCACGCCGCCACCGCCACCGCCGCCACCACCGATGCCCGCACCGTAAAAGTCGCTGCCTGTGGCTGTCACGATACCGCCGCTGATGGTCACTGCGCCGCCTGCGCCGCCGATGCCGCCGCCGATGCCGGCACCGTAGCGGCCCCCCGTCGCCGCGACCGTGCCGCCGGAAATGATGTTCGTGCCGCCGGTGCCGCCATAGCCGCCGCCAATGCCCGCGCCGTATTGGCCGCCTGTCGCCGTCACTGTGCCGCCGGAGATTTCGACCGCGCAGCCGCCGCCGTTGTTACCGCCACCGATACCGGCGGCATAATCGCCGCCCGTAGCCGTGACCGTACCGCCGGAGATTGTAACCGTTCCTCCCGCGCTTGCTTCGAAGGCATTGCCGATGCCCGCGCCGTGGCCCAGGCTCACTGCCTGAACGATGCCGCCGTTGATGGCCACCGTGCCGCAGGAACGCTTGTAGCCGCCGCCGATGCCTGCGCCGTCGAGACCGCCCTTGACCGTGACCGTGCCACCGTTGATGGTCGTGTTGCCGCTTCGATTGTAGCTTCCGCCGATGCCTGCGGCGCAGCTCCCGCCCGTGGCCGTGATTTCTCCGCCGTTGATGGTCACGATGCCGCCGTGATCATAGTAGCCCCCGCCGATGCCCGCGCCGTAGCTGCCGCCCTGCGCCATCACCGTGCCGCCGTTGATGGTCACCCTGCCGCCGTCGCCATAGTAGCCGCCGCCGATGCCCGCGCCGTTGCTGCCGCCCTTGGCCGTGATTTCCCCGCCGTTGATGGTCACCCTGCCGCCGTTGATGTTGTAGCCGCTGCCGATGCCCGCGCTGCTGCCTCCGCCTGTGGCGGAGAGCGATGCCGTCTCGTCGCCCGGCGCGTTGGTGATGGAGAGGGTCCGCCCCACCGCAACTTGGAGCCCCGCGCGGTTGCTGCCCGATGCGAGCGTGTTCGCGCCTGCGAGGATGAGCGAGACGTTGGCACGCGTTCCCAGCTCGAAGGCGCATTGATTTGCACTCGTCGCTTTGAGCGTCAGGTTCGCGAGCTTGACCGGGTTGACGACGCCGCTCGACACGACTACGCGGACGCCGCCGACCCCGTTGACGCCCGACAGCGTGAAAGGCCCCGCGCCCGTGAGCGAGAGCGTGCGGTTCGCCGCGTCGTAGCTCCATCCGGCGGGGGGAGCCGCCGGGAAGGCGATCTCCTGGCCGTTGACCGTCACGCCGGTGGGCGCGACGCCGTTCTGGATCGTCACCGTGCGGGGGTTCCCGTTCGCCGTGAAGTTGTGGGCGCCGTTCGGGAGCCAGAGGTGGATGCAGCCGTCTCCGTCGGCAAAAAGATCGTTCACGCCGTATCCCGCCAGCCCCGAGATCGCGACCGCGCCGCCTGGCGCGAAGCCCGCCAGCGATGCGCAGAAGACCTGCTCCGTGGCGTTCGAGGGCGCGTGGAAGGCCGATGTGGCGCCGAGACCGATCGAGCCGCCGGTGAAGGTGTTCGCGCCGGAGACGGTGCCGCTCTGCCCCGGCCCGATGTCCCTTGCGCCGTTGCTGCCGGTTGCCGCGACCGTGCCGCCGGAGATCATGACCGTGCCGCCCGCCCCGCCGTAGGCGCCGCCGCCGATGCCGGCTCCGGAAGTGCCGCCCGTTGCCGTCACCCTGCCGCCGGAAATGGCGACATGGCCGCCGGCGCCGCCGTAGGTGCCGCCTGTGCCGTCACCGCGCCGCCGGAAATGTTGACTGTGCCGCCCTGGCTGCTGCTGCCGCCGCCGATGCCCGCGCCGCTGTTGCCGCCCGTGGCCGTGACCGTGCCGCCGTTGATGGCGACCGTGCCGGCGGGGCCGCTGTGGTAGTAGCCGCCGCCGATGCCTGCGCTCAGGCGGCCGCCCTGCGCCATCACCGTGCCGCCGTTGATGGTGATCGTGCCCCCCGCACGGTAGTAGCCGCCGCCGATGCCCGCGCCGTAGGTGCCCGTGCTGGATGCGGAGACGTGTCCGCCGTTGATGGTTGTCGTACCCCCTGCGCCTTGAGATCCGCCGCCGATGCCTGCGGCGCCGTCGGTGCCATACGCAGTGATCTGTCCGCCGTGGATGGTGATCGTGCCGCTCTCGTTTTTGTTGTTGCCGCCGATGCCCGCAGCGTACTTTCCACCCGTCGCCGTCAGCGCGCCCGCGTCGTCGCCGGGGGCGCTGTTGATGGAGAGCGCCCGCCCTCCCGCGACTTCAAGACCCGCGCGGTTGTCGCCCGAGAGGAGTGCGTTGTTCCCCGCCAGGAAGAGCGAGACGCAGGCGTTGGTCTGCAGCGTGAAGGCGCACCGGCTGTCGCTGCCGGGCGTCTCGAGCACCAGGTTCGAAATCGTCACGTCGCACGTCACGCCTTCCTGGACGACGACGCGCACCTGGCTCGTCTTGTTGGTGCCGGAAATCGTGAACGGGCCCGCGTTCGTGAGCGTGATGTGGGGCAGGTAGTATTTCCAGCCTTCGCCGCCCGATCCGGCGGAGTCGAGGGCGACCCCGTTGACCGTCACCCCGGTCGGGGCGGCGGTTGCGACGGTGACCGCGCAGAGCGTCATCAGCGCGGCGAGGAGTGTGTGTCTCATGTCTCTTGTCTCATGTTTCATGTCTTTTCTCTCTCGTTCATTGTGCTAAAATCCGCAGGAAAACACGGGGTTCATCTGTGGCAAAAGGCACGGTGAGCGTCATGCCGTCGCGCGCGGTTCCGGGGAGCGTCATCCAGGCGGCATCCGTGAGGTTGGTGCAGAATTGAACCTCGAACGCCGTCACCGTGTTGGTCCAAGCGTCAAAGAGGTCGGGCGGAAACCTTTCGGCAAGCGTAAAGGTGGCTGTGTTATCTGCCAGCGTAAACGAGTCGATGGAGGAATGATGGGTTGTCGCCGCCGCATCCGCGCTCGCGACGGTCGCGACATAGGACACGCCGTTCACGATAAAGACATAACCCATGAGACCTGTCCTCCGGAAAAAAAGGAGGAGACGCGGAGACGCGAAGCGCGGGACTGGCACGCAAAACTGGATGCAGTGTCGTTGTTGTTCGTGGCGCTGCTGTTCACGGTCAGCCTTTCCTTCGGGAAAACGGCAGTAACATGAGCTAAAGTACGGCTGTGGTTGCATGGTAACGTGAAAAGGGGGAAGAAGACAAGAACTTTTTGGTGTTGTTATTTATGCGCTTCGCGACGTATTGACATATCATGATTTTATGATATATACTCCCGCCTTTTTCAACGCACGAGAAGTCATTTTTTAAAAAGAGGTCCATAACATGAAGACAGTCATTGTAGGCGGCGTGGCAGCGGGAGCGGGTGTGGCCGCAAGATTGCGTAGGCTGGATGAGTCGGTCGAGATCATGATGTTCGAGCGCGGCGCATTCATCTCGTACGCGAACTGCGGCCTGCCCTACCATGTAGGCGGCGTCATCCCCCAGCGCGAAGCACTGATGGTAATGACCGAGAACCGCTTCAAGACGTGGTTCAACGTGGACGTCCGCACGAAAAGCGAGGTGATCGCCGTCGACCGCGCCGCAAAAAAGGTGACGGTCCGAAGCGAAACGGGAACCTACCAAGAGAGTTATGACAAGCTGGTTCTGGCCACAGGCTCGTCCCCGGTCATGATGGACATCCCCGGCTCTGACGATCCGCGCGTCATGCGGCTCTGGACGATTCCGGACATGGACTCCATCATTGCCGCCATCGATGGCGGCGCACGGACAGCCGTGGTCGTCGGGGCGGGCTTCATCGGACTGGAGATCGCCGAAAATCTCAACGAGCGGGGACTCGACGTGACTCTCGTTGAACTCTCCGACCAAGTGTTGCCGACAATCGACAAAGAGATGTCCACCACGCTGGCACAAGAACTCTCCTCGGTAGGCATCGCCCTGCGGTTGGCGCGCAAGGTTACGGCGTTCGAGAAGTCTGCGGATGCCTTCCACGCGGTTCTGGACGATGGCGAGAAACTGCCTGCGGATCTTGTGGTCATGAGCGTCGGCGTGAAACCCAACTCCGAATTGGCGCAGGCCGCCGGACTCGATGTCGGCCCCCGCGGCCACATTATCGTCGACGACACGTTGCAGACCTCTGATCCCAGCATCTATGCGGCAGGCGACGTAATCGAAGTCAATGACCCAATCCTCGGCGGCAAGACGGCAATTCCGCTGGCCGGCCCTGCCAACAAGCAGGCGCGCATCGTCGCCGATAATCTGGTCGGCCGTACATCGCGTTACCGCGGCAGCATCGGGACCGCTGTCCTCAAAGTAGGCACGCTGGCCGCCGGCAGCGTGGGGTTCACCGAGCGTCGCTTGAAGCAAATGGGAATCCCCTACCATAAAATCTACAACCACCCCGCCTCCTGCGCCACCTATTACCCCGGTGGGTCGCAGCTCCACATCAAACTGCTGTTCGGTCACGATGGCAAGATCCTCGGCGCGCAAGCGGTCGGCCACGAAGGCGTGGCCAAGCGCCTTGACACGATCGCCGTCGCGATGTGCCGCGGCGCCACCGCGCCAGAACTCGCCGACCTGGAACTCGCCTATGCGCCGCCATTCAACTCAGCCAAAGACCCTGTCAATTTTGCCGGCATGATCGCCGACAACGTGCTCAAAGGCGACACCTACCTGACGCATGGCGATGAAATCCCCGCCGACGCCCTGATTCTGGACGTTCGCGAGCCCGAGGAGGTCGCGCTAGGCGCCATTCCCGGCTCCACGAATATCCCGCTCGGTCAACTCCGTGATCGTATCAAAGAACTCGACACCGCCCGTGAGATCGTGACCGTTTGCCGGGTCGGTATGCGCGGTTATCTCGCCGAGCGTATTCTGCGCCAGAACGGCTACCGTGTCAGCAACTTGTCGGGCGGTTATACGACCTGGACCTACTTCCATCCCGCGCCGTTCACGCCGACCCCCAAAACCGCCGCCCCAAAGCCAACTGAAAACGCTGCTCCCCTCGCGACCGATGCCGAAGTGCTTGATGTCCGCGCCCTTGCCTGCCCAGGACCCGTGGTACGGATCAAACAGACACTTGACGAGCGGGACGCGGGCGCGAGTCTGCGCCTGCTGGCGCAGCTCTCCTTCGAACCGGACTTGAAAAACTGGATCGCCTCGACCGGCAACGAACTGCTCAGCCTGGAAAAGAAAGCCACGCACCTTGAAGCGGTGATCCGGAAGGCGCTTCCGGCGGATGCCCCCGTACCGACAAAGACAGCAGACGAGCACGGCGCGGCGCTTGTCCTTTTCAGCAATGATCTGGACAAAGTGATGGCCGCGCTGATCATCGCCTGCGGCATGGCGGCTTCCGGAAGCAAGGTGGGCATCTTCTTCACCTTCTGGGGCTTGAGCGTCCTGCGGAAAAATCCCGCGCCGCCAGTCAAGAAGACACTGATGGGACGGATGTTCGGCTGGATGTTGCCCAAGGGCACCGAGAAGCTGGCACTGTCCAAGATGAACATGGGCGGCATGGGGGCGCTCATGATGAAGCGGGTGATGGCCGACCAGAACGTCACGCCGCTCCCCGACCTCATCCGGCAGGCCCGCGAACTGGGTGTCCGGTTCGTCGCGTGCGAGATGGCGATGGACGTCATGGGTATCACGCGCGACGAGTTGATCGAGATCGACGAAGTCGTGGGCGTCGCCAGCTTCGTCGAAATGGCCAAGCACAGCCAAAGCACACTCTTCATCTAGGCGGCCGTGATGAAACCGAAGCCACTACCCGACGAGTATCTGGATCAGGTCTCACAAACGATCAAGATCATCGGACACCCGCAACGCCTGCGGATCCTCGAATACATCGACCTTCACGGCGAAAGCACGGTAAGCGCGATTGTCGCGGGTGTCTGCGGCCAGCAGGCGGCCGTCTCCCAGCACCTCAACAAGATGCGGCTCGCGGGCATCATCCAAGCGCGCCGCGACGGCCGGCAGGTCTACTACCACAGCCCATCCGAAAACGCGCTCACGATTCTCGCCTGCTTGCGCAGGAAGTTTGGGAGATAGCCGCAAAGTGGCGGCGTAACCGCCGCCGGACGAGCAGACGCTCGTCCCTCCCAGCGCTGTTACTTCTTAGTCCTGAAAGAGTGCCATCAGCGCATCGGCAAACAGCGCCATGCCGCGCTCGTCCGGGTGATTGATGGCATTCACCAGCAACGTGGAATACGGCACCCCCTGCCGCCAAAGACGGCCCCATCGCAACGAGGCATCGGCCAGCGCCACAGAATTGTTCTCCGCGAACAGCCTGAGCCCGCGAACATAAGGACGCGGATCGTTGTCGATCTCCCGCTCCCGTGTCAGGCCCATCCAGTCGGGCCGCGCGTAATGCGGCGTCAGAATGACCCACTCCGCGCCGATCCGCTGGAAATCCTTGAGGATCGCCCCGTAGTTCTCTAACACCGCCGCCTCATTCATATAGGCGTCGTTGATGAACTCCGACACGATCAGATCGGGTTTGAGCGCCAACACCTTCTCGGCATAGTTGCGCGGACTGCCCGGCGGCTCTTTGCGGAAGGCGGTTGTGGTGCGTCCCCCCCACCCTTCCGACAACATCACGATGCTGGCATCCGGGAAACGCGCGCGCAGACGGGTGGCGAACTGCTCCTGCCACTTCTGCTGGAACGGCAAGTACACGCACTCGGTCACGCTGTCGCCCCACGCTAAAATCCGAACCGGTTGCCCGGCGCGCAGTTTGGCCAAGGTCTTGGGCAGATACCGTTCTGCGGCTGACGCGCCCGGCGGCGCGGATTTAGGCTCGGGGTATGCGTGCTCCAAAATCGGGAACAGATGGTCATCCGTCAAGCGTTCCACGCGTCCGGCCAACCAGACATTGCCCACGCGCGTTTCGCCGTCGCCAATCTCCGGCTGACGCGGCGTCGCCACATGCGGCACGCCTTTGCGCACCGCCAGGCTCCCGTCCGCCTTCAGCACCACGCTGTCCAGTCGCATCATGGCATAACGATAACTCGCGTACACCGGACGGTCGGCCGCGATCGCCCCGCCCTCCAGCCGACCGAAGCCGGCCCAGCGCGGTTCAAGCTGATAATCCTTGCCACGCTCAAAGAGCTGCGCCGTTGCACCCGGCCCGGCACGCACGACCAGCGTCGCCGGATCAAGCGCACCCGCCACGCTGCACGCTTCGGCCTTGGGCCCCAGCAGCGGCGTACCGCGCCGCCACTCCGGCCCTTGGAACAGCGCCAGCCGCTCGTACGCCTCATCGACCACCGTGACCATATCCGGCGGATCCACGACGAGCACCGCCGTCTGCTCGCCACAGGTCACCTTGACCTGCCACGCGCCTGCCAACTCCATCTTTGCTGGCGCCGCCCCGGCCCAAATCCCCAAACACACAGCCACCCAGACAACAGCCGCACACACCATCCGTCTCATCACTATGTCCTCCTTAAAAAGCCTTCGTGGCGAAACAACTTGTTTTTTATCACGCTTGTCGAACCGTAACGCACTAATGAACTAACTAACTGCCATCGCTTTTCGGGCGAAGAGGTCCATCTGGCCGGTCGCATAGAGAAAATCAAGCGAGTTGTAACGATCACGCATGTGCGCGGCGACCATCACGTCACGGAGCGACTGCTCGCGCGTCGCTCCGATCTCTTCGGGATGGACGGGCGCACCGACAACCCGCAGTCTGCGCTCAATCTCCTTGGCCGGCAACAGTTGCTTCTCTAGGCGCGCCTTGATGGCAGGCCAGCGTTGCTTCAAATCCGATAGCCGGGCGCGTTGTCCCGCTTTGTCCACGTATTTCTTCTTTGTGGCAACCCTGCCGACCTCGACGAGTGACGTTCCTGCCAGAATCTTTTCCACGACCGCCTCTTCGGCGGACCATTCCGGCCATGCGGCGACGCAGGCCTCCACATCCAGTTGCGTGTAGTCGAAGGCCAGTATCTCTTCGTAGAGCTTCGCCATAAAGTGCGTGTACACCCCTACCTGAAAACCATGCGACACGCTAGCGCCACGGTAGGTGTGGTTGCGCATATCGAGGATGTGGCTGAACATGTGCTCCGCGCCTGAGGCCGGGCGCGAACTCTGCATGTCCTGCATGGCGAAGCCGCCGAGCATGAGCCCCTCGACGAATTTCGTGAGCGGTGCCGTCCCCATCGCCGCCACACCCTCAGGATCGCCGATGGCCTCGGGAAGGCCGTCCTGCACGGTATGCCAGGCACGGTCATGCCACTCTGCAGCACCCAATTCAAACGCGAGAATCCAATCCGCGCCTGCCGTCACCTTCGAGAGCAGGTCGGCGAAACCACTGGCGACCATCCACGCTGGAGCCGTCCGCATCACTTCTAAATCCGCCACAATCACACGCGGAGCGGGGCACGCATAGGTCGTCTTCGCGCCCTCTGGAGAGCGGATCGATGCCCCGAAACTGGAATAGCCGTCCATGCTCGCCGCTGTCGCGCAGACCATGTACGGGACGCCGAGTTCGCCGCTCGCACGTTTGGTGAGATCGTTCACCACCCCCGAGCCGACAGCCACAGGGATGAGCGTCCGCCCGTCTGACCGTTCGATCGCGCACTGGATGGCAGCGCGGATCTCTTCCACATAGCGGTAGTCGGCATGGACCAACTCTCCGCCCGGCTCAAGCACATGCTCGCTCACGGTGACGCCGGCATCCTTGAGCAACGCTGCCACCCGTTCGCCTGCCGCAACCTTCGTGCGAGGGTCGCAGACCACGAACGCATCTAATGCTCCCTCGAACTGTTCGTTAAAGAGACACGGCACCTGCTCAAGCACGCCCTCGCCGATCAAACACACTTTGG
Organism: Lentisphaerota bacterium; assembly: GCA_012838435.1. GTDB lineage: Bacteria > Verrucomicrobiota > Kiritimatiellia > RFP12 > UBA1067 > DUPH01. The sequence goes on from DUPH01000364.1 coordinate 15,053, forward strand.
TATCACAGGCGTTATCAAGCGCCCTTTCGATCATATTTTTTGACATATTCTCACTCACCATAATTGTCGGCCTTCGCCCCCCAGAGCAACAGGAAAAACACCATGCCGGCCACCGCCGTGCTGGCGATGACCGTTACCGGCATCTGCCACCCGCCCGTTGATTGCGCGAGCGTACCGCAGACCTTGCCGGAGATCGACACGCCGATGTACGAGAAGAGCGAGATAAAACCGATGGATGTCCCGGCAAATTGTTTACCGCAAAGATTGGTCGCCGCGACACCCGTCAGGGCCTGCGGCCCGTACAGGCAGAACCCGACCGCACACAGCGCCGCGCCGGAAGCGGCACCGGTCGGCAGCTTTAAGAAAAGCCATAGGAACAACGCCGTGAGCGCCATCAGAAACACGCAGACACGCGGACTGCGCCCGCCCGCGAAGCGGTCCGTCACCCAGCCCGACAGAAGCATGCCCGCAATACCGGCGAACTCGAAGGCCATAATCACTGTCCCGGCCTCGGACGATGTCAGGTGCTTCGCCTCCTGCAGCATGGTCGGTCCCCAGTCCGCCACCAGCGCGCGCACGGCATTGATCGTGAAGTTGCAACATCCGAGTACCCAGATCGCCGGATGCGAGAACACTCCCTTCCAGACAGACGGACGATCGCCTTTGATCATCGTCGTCTGGCTCTCCGTTTTCAAGGTCTCCGTTCCTGGGACAGGCGGCAACCCCTCCTCTTCCGGTGTACCCGGAAGCCCGAACCACAGGAGCACGAGACCGGCGAACCCCAAAGCGGCCATCGACCAGAAGCACCACTTCCACATTCCGATGCCCTGATTGGCGCTCCCGATCACTCCGAGCCCCATGATCACACCGCAGATTTTCGCAACGATCCCGCCACCGATCGAGTGCGAGGTGTTCCACAGGTTCATCTTGGTGGCCAGCTCATTCGGCGGAATCCAGAAGGCAAGCAGCTTCGCACACGGCGGAAAGCCTGTTCCCTGAAAGAACTGGCTGAGAACGTAGAGTCCGCCGATCACCACGGCCAGTGTCGCCACACGCGAAGCCGCGTCCGCTCCCTCGCCCAAAAAGAGACCGGCGATCTCCTCCGCAAAGCCGAACGCGATGTTCACGCACACGCAGATCGCAAGCCCGAAGCAGAGCATCTTGCGCGCATTGACACGGTCGCCGATGAATCCGTTCAAGAACTTCGAGATGCCGTAAACAATGCCGCCGGCGAACAGACAGTTGCCGAGCATAGATTTGGAGACACCGAGATCCTGTTCGAGTCCCGGCATCGCGAAACTGAAGTTCTTCCGTAGGAAGTAAAAGAGCGTGTACCCGATGATCGTCATGCCGAGCATCCGCCACTGACCGCGGTGGAAGCGCCGGCCGATCACCTCATCATCAAACAGTTTTTTCATACGTAAACAACTTTGCTCACAAGTGTGGCACGGGCATCTTGCCCGTGTTTCATGGGCGGGACGCCCATGCCACGAGGGGGCAAGAGCCCAACTACTCACGCTTGCCCGCTTTGAGCTTGCGGATTACCGAGAACATCACCGACGGATAGTCTGTCGAGAAGGCGTCAAAACCCAAATCGTACAGCTTGAAGTACACCTCTTCGGTTTCACCGCCCGCGAACGGGATCGAGGCCACGGGAATGCCATGCGAGTGAAACTCATTGACCATCTCCTTGAGGAGGGGCGTCGACGGGATGAACGGATCGACGGGATCTTTCGGATCGTAGTAGGTATGGATCGAGATAGCGGAGATGTACTTGAACTCTTTCGCACGCAGTTTCGCCATCGCATCGCGGAACCAAGTATCAGCACGCGTCCGCTCAGCCGCGCTCCGTCCCTTGGGCCAGGCGCCGAGCCAAAGCAGCGACTTGCCGCCGGGCAGGATCTTGTTCCACTCGAAAATCTTCGCGTGGCTAGGGCCGGTGTAATACACCTGATCCTGCACGCCTGCCTCCTGCGCTTTTTTCGCGATGTATTCCGGTCCCGCGCCCTTTTCATCCACAAAGCAGAGATAGGTCGAATTGCCCTTCATCGCTGCAAATGTCGCGTCGATCGTCGGGATACGGTGATGCGCGAACTTCGGCGACAGGTACGAGCCCACATCTACGTCCTTGATCTCGTCCCAAGTCAGCTCCTTCGACACGGACTTTTTCTTCAATTCTTCCGGGATGCCCCGCGCCGTACGAGCGAGTGTGTTATCGTGCAGCATGATACCCACGCCGTCCTTCGTCTTGCGGCAATCGCATTCGAGAGCGCTGCCATTCTCCCAACACCACTTGAACGTCTCCAAGGTATTGTCCGGGCTTTCCAGTTTCCCACCGCCGCGATGCACATGGGAGAGGTGCAGCAGGTCTGTTTTATTACCGCCGGAACCCCTGCCGCCGTTCAAACACTGCTCCGCTTGCGCGGCCACGCCCGCCAGCATCACCGCCAGCATCACCATCACTTTTTTCATTGTCTCGTTCTTCTCCTTTGCTAGTTGCCCCATTATAGACAGCCCCTGTGCCGAAAGTCAGCAAAACTTTCGAATTCAACACCATGAAACACATGAAACTTCATGAAAATCAGGGACTCGCCTTGGCGTTCTTGGCGCCTTGGCGCTTCCAAAAAGCCGAGCAACGCCCCCAAAAAACTCTGTGCCCTCTGTGTTCTCTGTGGTTAAACAAACCCGAGTAAGGCCCTCCAAAAAACCCTCGCGTCTTCGCGCCTTCGCGTGAAACAGCAGAGCAGTGCTTTTACTCGCGACCCGCGACTTGCAGCCACATCAGCGAATGTAGAATAGCATACCTCGCGGCAGATTTTTCACAGTGGCTGTGGTTGGCGTGCCTTCAACCGCCTTGCCATTGACGGAATAAACCGGCGTCACGGCGTACACGCTCTGCAGCGGCAGCTTTTCCCATGCGACCGTCAGGCTGCCGCCGGTCACATCCTCAATGAGAACACCGTCTTTTGTCCAGCGGTACGCAACCGCGCCCGGCGCATAGGCCGCGAGTGTGGTCGTCTGGTTAGCCCCCACCACGGTATTCTGCGGCGCGACCACAAAAGCCGATCCGCCGCCGTCCACACCCATGCCGCCGACCGTAAACGCCGTTGCCGATGACAGTGCGTCGGTCTTGACCGTGCCGGTCACGGTGTCGTAGAGGCCGACCGTCTCGCCATCCTTGTACGGCAGGAACTCACGCACGAGCACGCCCGCTTCGTAAATTCTGGCCGAATACAGCCTCATTTTCGCCAGTCCATCGAATGTCGTACCGTCCGCATTTGTCGCTTTGGCGTACAACGCCAGCGGGTGGCCCGCCGTTTTCGTACAGGCGTTTGCGATGGTTCCGGAAAGGGAAACCGCCCCGTCCGTGACAATGGAATAGCCCTTGTTCATGATATCCAGCGTGGCCACATGCCGTTTGTCATTCGCTGCCATCGTCTTCGATTTGGTCCATGAATCCCCGAAGCCAAACGCAAAGTTGCCCGACCCCGTCGACGAACCGTCGATATAAAGTTCGGCGCTCATTGTGTTGGCCTCACCGAAAGGACGCATCTGCCCCACAACTGTCATCATCTGGAAATCGGCAACGATTTTCGTTCCGGGATTGGGGAAGTAGCCGGTGTTGATAGCCTGTGTGCCGTCCGCTTCAAGGTAGGCATCGCCCGACTCACCCTGAATATTCCCGCCCCAAGAAAAAGCGCTGTAGTTGCCACTTACCGCAAACGACCCGCTGAGCGTGTCCTTCAGCCCCGCCACACCGTTTATCACGTACGGCACGTAGTCACGCACCAGCACGTCTTCTTCGTAGATTTTGAATCCATAAAGCCGCATCTTTGCGAAGTTGTTGTTCTTGTTTATGCTCGAAAATAAGATCATCGGCCTTGTGCAAGTTTTGGTGCAATTCGTGATCGTGGCAGTGTAATTGGTGAAACTCGCCGTCGAAAACGCAACCGTTTTGTTGTGGGCATCGATCGTCCCCAACCGCCGTACATACGTCGCGAGCGGTATGCCGGTGGAGGTCCAGTTGCCGACATCGTCGTTACACGTCCAAGCGTATTGGCCCCCCCAGTTGATATAAAACCGGCTCACCACTTCGGTGCCAGTCTCGAAGACAAACTGCTGTAAGTTGGTCTCGACGAGGGCGAAATCTGCATCGATACGGGTCTTTGGCCCGAAGTAATACCCTGTGTCAATATAGTGGTTGCCCCCGGTGCTTTCGATGTAACCATCACCCTCCTCAGAGGCGATGTCACCACCGGCGGTCAAGCCGCCCGACGTGACAAACGCGCCGTCGACCAGATCCTTGAACCCGGCAACACCGTCTTGCACGCACGGAAGATAGTCGTGGAGCAACTCGCCGTCCGTCCAGAATTTCACGCGATAAATCTTCGCCTTCGCAGGATCGACAAACGAGGTCCCTGACGCACTGGTAGTACCTCCGAAAATTCCCATCGGGTGCAAAGCAGTCTTTGTGCGTGTGGAGGCGATGGTGCCCCGCCAGTTTGTGGTCGCGCCGGTGATGTAGTAATACGTGTTGCCGGGACTGTCGATCACGCAGGTATGGCGCAACAGATCCGGCGCGATCTGCGTGCCGTGGCCCGTAAACGCATCGCCCGTGCCGAAGCTCACGCCGCCCCCGCCAATGTAAATGGCGGAGTACGTGTTGCAGCCAGATTTGTCCGCGCCGACAAGACGCCACTGCGAGTTCACCTTGGCATCGGTCAAGGCGTAATCGATCTCCACCTTCGTGCCGGGGTTCATAAAGTAACGGCTGTTCACATGTTGATTGCCTGCGGATTCAACATAACCATCCTCATACGATTCAATGTCGCCGCCGTAGGCGAGCGCGGCGGCACCCACGCGGTCGTC